>CAMJKP010000007.1 GCA_946406435.1 uncultured Prevotellaceae bacterium
AGGTTGTTTCCATCTAACAACAAGGTAATGCCTCCGTTTTACCTTCGCTCTTCCTCCGCTCTTCCTCCGTACCAAAGTCGGTGCAAAGTCGGTGAAGAGCCTATATACAATAAGAGTTTCACCGAGTTTGGTACGGAGGAACAAGGGACTCACAACACACTCTCAACGAGCCATCTGTATCCTATCAAAGAATTATTTAGCACAACAAAATGGTAATCTTTGCCCTCGCCTTCCCTCTCTTATTCATCTTCCACGATTTGGAAGAGATTATCGGCATGAGGCGTTTCATAAACCGAAACGCAGATATGCTGCAAAGCCGTTTTCCATTTCTTTACAAGAGGTTCAAGAATTTCACCACCGAAGGATTTGCCCTTGCGGTAATGGAAGAGTTTGTTGTATTTACAGCCATATCCCTTGTCGCTATATATTTCGACAACTCCTTATGTTGGAACATCTGGTTTGGCGGTTTCCTGGGACTTACCGCCCATTATGTAATGCACATAGGCCAGGCATTGGTAATCCGCAGATACATCCCAGCATTAATTACAAGCATTATCTGTCTGCCTATCAGCGTATTGATACTCCATCATTGCTATGCCTTAATAGACATAAACGTATGGCATATCATTATAGGATTAGCAATTGTAGCATTAAACATGGTACCAGCATTAAAGATTGCTGGGAGAAGACAATGAAAGGCTCGTTTTACAACGAGCCTTTCTGTTTTTGTAACCATCAATTCAAAATGATAAATTTCATTTACTTGATTACTTTCTTGCCATTAACGATATATATGCCTTTTGGCTGCATCTCTGTTACCTTATTTCCTTGCAAGTTGTAAATGGCAGTTTTCTTTTCTGATTGTTTATAACCAATTGAATTTATACCAGTAGTATAATTCTTTGGCAAAATCTGATCCGCATGATCATTCCACCATTTTGCATTACGATAAGCCTCAAGTGCAGTTTCAGGCACATAGATAGTACAGAGGAAACCGAATGCTTCTACACTACCAAGATCTGCTGGAGTTTCTGATGTAATTTCTATTACAACATCTTCGTCATTATCTTGAGGAAATGCTAATGCGCCTATTTCTTTTACATTTTTACCGACTTTTATGTGTTTCAATTTATCACAACGATAGAATGCACCATCTTCGATGCTTGTAACACTGTTTGGGATATATATATCTGTAAATGAAGAACAGTTTTTGAAGGCCTCATATTCTATGCTTGTAACACTACTCGGAATTTTTATATGTGAAAGTGAACTACAACCATAAAAGATGCCGCTAGTGAGTGTCTCCATATTGTTCGAAAGAGTCACCTCCGCAAGAGAACTACATCTATCAAAAGCATCATATCCAATGAATGTAACGCTGTTAGGGATGTTTATCTTTGTTAGTGCCCTACAAAGGCGGAAGGCAAGTCCTCCAATGGTTTTAACGCTGTTTGGAATTGTTATCTTGGTAAGTGAAGAACAAAGATCGAAAGCTTCCAATCCGATGCTTTCAACACTGTTTGGAATTGTAACCTCGGTAAGTGAAGAACATTCACAGAAGGAATCATCACCGATATGGGTGACACCATCCTCAATAACTACAGATTTTATTTTTTCATATATATCCTTACCCCATGGCGATGTCGAAACACCTTCCAACCCATGATAGAAATCATCCATCGCCCCGTTTCCGAAGATACGAAGAGTATAGTCATCATACAATTCGTAATTGACATTTTTTCCGCAAGAGCCGGAATCTATTACTTTCCCCTTTGCTGCACCATTCAATCTCATCGCAACGTCTGATGAATCAAGTGTAACGATTCCATCTGTCTGTGCATAAACCATCGGAGTTGCACAAAACAAGAGTGATAATATTCCAAATATTTTCTTCATTATATTTACATTTAATACCCTATCGTAATATTTCTAAAAACTATACTTTGGGAGTTTTACTTCCTTACCTTCTTTCCATTGACAATATAAATTCTATTAGGTTGCATCTCCACCACCTTTCTTCCTTGCATGTCATAAACAGTTTCAGATTTCATTGCAGAAAGACCATTGCCAACAGAAGTGATGTCAGAATTAGAGCCATACCCCCAAAAATTGTCCTTATAAATTGACCAGCCTTCAGTATTGCGATAATAATCAAGTGTTGTTTCTGGTACTCTAAAGGTAACGTTTCTCTGGCCAAAAAAATAGCCAAACCAATCAGAGGTATATGCAATAGGAGTTTCGCCAGTTATCTCGACCACAAGATTTTTGGCATAAGGAGAACTTCCGAAGGATGCATCATCAATAGCAGTAATGCTCTTACCAATCTTTACATATTCCAGATTGTCACAATTACAGAATACCGCCCCTTGGAGGGTTGTTACATTGTCAGGAATGATTAGCTCTGTAAGTGAAGAACAATCAAAGAATGCACCAGTTTCTATGCATGTAACACTATTAGGAATGTCTATATGTGCAAGTGAAATACACCCCGAGAAGACAGAGTTCTCGATTGTCTCTATACCGTCCGGGATATTTACCTCAACAAGCGAACTACAATCTTGAAAAGCACTCTTTCCGATGCATGTAACACTATTAGGAATGACAATCTTTGTAAGTGCCATACAAGAGAAGAAGGCATGGGTACCAATGCTTTTAACACTATTTGGAATGATAACCTCAGTAAGTGAAGTACATGCATAGAATGCATAAGCACCGATTCGGGTAACACCATCCTCTATTACAACGGATTTTATATACGAGTACCATGACGAACCGTAGCCCCATGGAGCATAGCATTCATAATCATAATTGCTCATTGCTCCCTTTCCGAAGATACGGAGAGTATAATCGTCATACAATTCGTAATTGACATTTTTTCCGCAAGAGCCGGAAGCTATGACGTTTCCCCTTGCAACACTATTCGATGCCATCACAACGTCTGATGACTTCTGTGCAGCAATCCCATCTGCCTGTGCATAAATCATAGGAGTTGCACAAAGCAAAACTATTAATACACCAAGTGTTTTCTTCATTTTATTATTGTTTTTATATTAATTTGTAAATTGAACTCTCAAAGGCTACATAGCGGAATACTATATGCAGCCGACATTGAGCCTTGCAACCTGCCTATCTGCGAAATCAACCAATTATTAGATTTTGTTTTTCCTCCAGATTCCAAAACCGCAAGTATTCCTTGTTCAGGATTGAAGCGAGCTTTCTTCATCTTATTGTTGGCATATCTTCCAACGAACGACTAGAAAAATTCCACCTACTTCATTACTTTCTTACCATTGACAATATATATGCCTTTTGACTGCATCTCTGTTACCTTATTTCCTTGCAGGTCGTAAATGGCAGATTTCTTTTCAGATTGTTTATAACCAATTAAATTTATACCAGTAGTCTGTTCCTTTGGCAAAATCTGATCCGCATGATCCTTCCAATATTTCGCATTGCGATAAGTTTCAAGTGCGGTTTCAGGCACATAGATAGTGCAGAGGTACCCGAATGATTCTACATCATAAAGAGTTGCAGGAGTTTCTGATGTAAACTCTATTACTAAATTTTCGTCACCTGTTTGAGGAAACGCCCCATAGCCTATTTCTGTTACATTTTTAGCGATTTTTACGTGTTTCAATTTTGCACAACCATCGAAAGCTGATTCTCCAATGCTTGTCACGCTGTTTGGGATGTTAATGCTCGTAAGTCCAGAGCAACGGATGAATGCACCTTCTCCAATGCTAGTCACGCTGTTTGGGATTGTAATGCTTGTAAGTCCAGAGCAGTCAGCGAATACACCACGTTCAATGCTTGTCACGCTGTTTGAGATAGTGATGTTTGTAAGTCCAGAGCAGTTAAAGAATACAGTTTCTCCAATGCTTGTCACGCTGTTAGGGATAGTAATGCTTGTAAGTCCAGAGCAACCAGAGAATGCGGATTCTCCAATGTTTGTCAAGCTGTTTGGGATGTTAAAGCTTGTAAGTCCAGGGCAGTCAGCGAATGCCCAAGGTCCAATGTTTGTCAAGCTGTTTGAAATGGTTATATTTGCAAGTGCCGTACATCTATAGAAGGCACTATATCCAATACTTTTAACACTGTTTGGTATTGTAACCTTAGTAAGTGAAGCACATTCATTGAAGGAATATCCACCGATATGGGTGACACCATTCTCTATTACTACCTCTTTTATTTTTTTTTGTAGCTCTATACCCCACGGTACTTCTTTATCCGTTGAAAGAAATGCTCTATAATCGTCCATCATGCCGTTTCCATAGATACGGAGAGTATAGTCATCATACAATTCGTATTCCACATTTTCTCCGCAATAGCCAAAATCTATGACTTTCCCCTTTGTTGCTGCACTATTCAATGGAATCTCTACATCTGATGACTGAAGGGTAGCAATTCCACCTGCCTGTGCATATATCATAGGAGTTGCACAAACCAATACTGATAATATTCCAAATAATCTTTTCATTGCTGTGTATTTTTTTGTTGTTTAGTGTTTAGTGAGTGAAGGATGCAGAGTACTCTACCCCTAACCTCTAATCTCTAAACTTATTTACAACCTTCTTTCCATTTACGATATAAATTCTATCAGGCTGCATCTCTGTCACCCTACGTCCTTGCAGGTCATAAACCACATCAGTTTTCATTGCTGACTGTACATTACCTACAGAACTGATGCCTGTAGAGCCAAGTCCGTAAAGTTGCTCCTTATAATATGACCAATCTTCCGAATTGCGATAATCATCAAGCATTGTTTCTGGTACACGAATAGTGATGTCTTGAGGATTATTATTGCTAAAGCCAAAAGCATCACTGGAAGAAGGTTCATATTCGCCATAATAGAAGACCAATCCATCAAGGAGTGTTACATGTGTTTCGGCAGCAATCTCTATTTCAATTTTTTTATTTGTGTAGTCATTAAAGAAAGCACCATCTGCAATAACAGTAATACCCTTACCTATCTTTACGTATTCCAAATTGTCACACGAACCGAATGCCCATTGTCCAATTGAAGTAACACCATCTGGAATGATTATCTCTGTAAAAGAACAGAAACTGAATGCAAAGCTTCCAATGCTTGTAACACTGTTAGGAATGTCTATATGTGCAAGTGAACTACATTGACTGAAAACGCCTTCGTCTATAGTTTCTATACCATCAGGGATATTTACTTCTGCAAGTGAACCACAATGCCAAAAAGCATAAGCTCCTATGGCGGTCACGCTGTTAGGAATGTATATTTTTTTTAGTGCCGTACAATCACGAAAGGCTTCGCGACCAATACTAGTGACTGTATTGGGTATGTTTACTTCAGTAAGTGAAGAAAAAAAACAGAAAGTATCAGCACCAATTCGAGTGACACCATCCTCAATAACCACCGATTTTATTTTCGAATCCCATGATGACCATGGTGCATCGGAATACATTCTTTGGGGAGTATAAATATAATTATAATTGTACATTGCTCCCTTTCCAAAGATACGGAGAGTATAGTCATCATACAATTCGTAATTGACATTCTTTCCGCAAGAGCCAGAAGCGATGACGTATCCCTTTACTGCACCATTCGATGTCATCGCAACGTCTGACGACTCAATAGCTGCATTACCATCTGCCTGTGCATATATCATAGGCGTTGCACAAAGCAAGACTGTTAATATAACAAGTGTTTTTTTCATTTCAGTATTGTTTTATAATTAAATTTGTAAATTGAACTCTCAAAGGCTACATAGCGGAATACTATATGCATGCCGACATTGAGCCTTGCAACCTGCCTATCTGCGAAATCAACCAATTATTAGATTTTGTTTTTCCTCCAGATTCCAAAACCGCAAGTATTCCTTGTTCAGGATTGAAGCGAGCTTTCTTCATCTTATTGTTGGCATATCTTCCAACGAACGACTAGAAAAATTCCACCTACTTCATTACTTTCTTACCATTGACAATATATATGCCTTTTGACTGCATCTCTGTTACCTTATTTCCTTGCAGGTCGTAAATGGCAGATTTCTTTTCAGATTGTTTATAACCAATTAAATTTATACCAGTAGTCTGTTCCTTTGGCAAAATCTGATCCGCATGATCCTTCCAATATTTCGCATTGAGATAAGTTTCAAGTGCAGTTTCTGGCACATAGATAGTGCAGAGATAGCCAAATGATTCTACACTATAAAGAGTTGCAGGAGTTTCTGATGTAAATTCTATCACTAAATTTTCGTCACCTGTTTGAGGAAACGCCTGATAGCCTATTTCTGTTACATTTTTAGCGATTTTTACATATTTCAATTTTGCACAACCATTGAAAGCACCTCCTCCAATGCTTGTCACGCTGTTTGGGATTGTAATGCTTGTAAGTCCAGATTCAGCGAATGCACCATCTGCAATGCTTGTCACGCTGTTTGGGATTGTGAGGTCTGTAAGCCTAGAGCACCCATAGAATACAGATTCTCCTATGCTTGTCACGCTGTTTGGGATGGTGATGCTTGTAAGTCCAGTGCAGCGCCAGAATGCAGCTTCTCCAATGCTTGTCACGCTGTTTGGGATTGTAATGCTTGTAAGTCCAGTGCAATCAGCGAATGCAGATTCTCCAATGCTTGTCACACTGTTAGGGATTGTAATGCTTGTTAGTCTAGTACATCCATTGAATGCCCTATTTCTAATACTTGTCACGCCGTTTGGAATGGTTATATTTGCAAGTCGCGTACAATCAGAGAAAGCATCATATCCAATGCTTTTCATACTGTTTGGTATTGTTGCCTTAGTAAGTGAAGCACATTTATAGAAGGAACGTCCACCGATATGGGTGACACCATTCTCTATTACTACTTCTTTTATTTTTTTATATAGCTCAATACCCCACGGTGCTTGATCGGGTAGGAGTTTTGTAGTGTTACTATATGTGGAATAATCGTCCATCGCGCCGTTTCCATATATACGGAGAGTATAGTCTTCATACAGTTCGTAATTGACACCCTTTCCGCAAGAGCCAGAATCGATGACTTTCCCCTTTGCTACATCATTCAACGGAATATCTACATCTGATGACTGAAGTGTAGCTATTCCATCTGCCTGTGCATAGCTCATAGAAGTTGCACAAACCAATACTGATAATATTCCTAATAATCTTTTCATTGTATTTACTATTTTATCTATCTACTATCCACTTTCCACTATCTACTATCTACTATTATATACCTTCTTTCCATTTACGATATAAATTCTATCAGGCTGCATCTCTGTCACCCTACGTCCTTGCAGGTCATAAACAGCATCTGCTTTCTTTGCAGACTGTCCATTACAAACAGAACTGATGCCTGTAGAGCTATATCCGTAAAGATGCTCATTATAATATGACCAATCTTCCGAATTACGATAATCATCAAGCATTGTTTCTGGTACACGAATAGTGATGTCTTCAGGATTATAGCTAAAGCCAAAAGCTTCACTGGTAGAAGGTTCATTACCGTCATAATTCCAGACCTTTCCATCAAGGAGCGTTATATGCGTTTCGGCAGCAATTTCTATTTCAATTTTTCTATTTGTGTAGTCATTAAAGAAGGCCCCATCCTCCATAACAGTAACACCCTTACCTATCTTTACGTATTTCAAATTGTCACAATGAGAGAATGCACACTCTCCAATTGAAGTAACACCATCCGGAATGATTACCTCTGTAAGTGAAGAACAGAAACCGAATGCAAATCTTCCAATGCTTGTAACACTGTTAGGAATGTCTATATGTGCAAGTGAACTACATTGATCAAAAACGCCTTCATCTATAGTTTCTAAACTGTCCGGGATATTTACCTCTGCAAGTGAACCACACTGCAAAAAAGCATAAGTTCCTATGCTGGTCACGCTGTTAGGAATGTATATTTTTTCTAGTGCCGTACAATCCCAAAAGGCACTGTGACCAATACTAGTGACTGTATTGGGTATACTTACTTCAGTAAGTGATTCCATAAAACAGAAAGTATAAGCACCGATTCGGGTGACACCATCCTCAATAACCACTGATTTTATTTTTGAATCCCATGATGACCATGGTGCATCGGAATACATTCTCTTGGTAGTATAGATATAATTATAATTGTACATTGCTCCCTTTCCAAAGATACGAAGGGTATAGTCATCATACAATTCGTAATTGACATTTTTTCCGCAAGAGCCGGAAGCGATGACGTATCCACTTACTGCACTATTCGATGTCATCGCAACGTCTGACGACTCAATAGCTGCATTACCATCTGCCTGTGCATATATCATAGGCGTTGCACAAAGCAAGACTGTTAATATACCAAGTGTTTTTTTCATTTCAGTATTGTTTTATAATTAAATTTGTAAATTGAACTATCAAAGACTGCATTGCGGAATACTTTGTGCATACCGACATTGAGCCTTGCAACCTGCCTATCTATGACTGGCAAACAATTTTAGGATTTGTCATTTTCGTCCAGATTCAAAAATCGTCTGTTTTATTTGTTTAGGATAGCTGCGAGTATTCTTCGTCCTTTTGTTGTCACATATCCCAACGGACTGCTGAAAGATAATAGCCAACAATCGTTTGCAAAAGTAGTAAATATTTTTTTTCCTTGCAAATTTCTACAACAAAATATTCACATACCCCCTCAAAAATCCGCAGAAATGCAATGTGAATTCCTAAATGCGGAGAAATAACGGCTCTAAAAACCGCAGGGAGAATTACTATGACTTAATAGATATTCAAAGATTTTAATCTGTAACTCATCTCGCTATACCTCCGTCGTCATTCCGAACCAAACTCGATGAAGGTTCGCTCTTTGTTCGCTATTATAGCGGAGGTTCATCGAGTTTGGTTCCTTGGCAAAGCGGAGTCATAACGGATTTACAACGGTATTACAACGGACTTACCATCTACTTTTCTGTTTATTTCCTTGGTTGTATTGGATTTTTTGCTTACTTTTGTGCTCAAAAACAAGAAAACTCATTCATGGAGATAATAAGAGCAACAAAGACGGCAGAGCAAGCAGGAGCATATTATGTTCGCATTCAGGCTATGGCACGGAAACATCAGATCCCTCTCAACGTGGAATTTGACGAGCATGATACGCCAGAGACAAAGTACATCGTTGTGATTGACAACTACTTACCAATAGCCACTTGTCGTTTGTATGCCATAGACGATGAACGAGTTATGCTTGGCCGTATTGTTGTTCTCCCTGAATATCGTCTTCAAGGACTTGGAACTCTCGTTGTCATGGAATCCGAGAAATGGGCAAAAGAACTTGGCTATCACATAGCCATAGTAGAGAGTCGCGATAACAAGATTCATTTTTACGAAACTATGGGGTATGTGCCCGACTATTCTCAGAAGATTATCGGAGAAACATTTACTTGTTATAGAATGGAGAAGGAGTTATAATATGAAACAGTTTTGGAAATACACATTCATAATTATTTGCACAATTTCAATATATTCTTGTAAAAGTAGATCAACATACGATTTACTCAAGCCGAATTGCAAAAATTTTATTGAACAATACATAGACAACGATTCACTAAAACACATTTCTTATATGATAATGAGTACAAATGAATGCATAAGAAATCAAGCTTCATTATCAGGATATGTGATAGGACCACTATATGATAACATGTGGCATTCCTTCAAAGAAGAAAGATGTCATAAGGTTTACTCATATAAAGGAAAGGTCGTGTATTTATATACCAATCTTTCAGATTTAATAGAATTTCATGCAGAGAAACAGCCTATAAGATATTGTAAAAGAGACAGTATTCCTTTCATGGATAGTTTTTCAAATGATCCTTCAATTAATTTTTTCAAAAGAGCTTGGATAATCTCCATTAACGACAATAAGATTTCACACAAAACTGATGTTGACAAGCTATTCTTGCCTGTCATAATAAAAGATTCAATAGTAAGTGAAGAATAAACGCAAAAGAGGATGACGAATCATTTCAATACATCATCCTCTTTTGTTTATGAAAAGCTTATTATGCTTTAGATATTCGAATCGGTTTCGTCCTTCATATCAATGAACTGACCTTCGCTATCGTAGAATTCATACTGAAGCATAGCAAGTTTCTGAGATGGAATGACACTAACGCCAAGACCGTATTTCATCTGCCATTTACGTTTGATAGAAATAAGTCCCTTAGTGATATAAGCCTCAACATATGGATGGACGTAGAGAGTGAATTTGTTGATACCTATTTTGTTAACAAGGTTCGATATCTTATTCTCAAGCACTTCTGTAAACAACATACTTGACTTGATAGTTCCTGTTCCCTGGCATGTTGGGCACACCTCCTCAACAGTCACATCCATAGCAGGACGGACACGCTGACGGGTAATCTGCATAAGACCGAACTTTGACAGAGGCAGGATATTATGACGAGCTCTGTCCTTCTGCATATTCTTACACATTCGTTCATAGAGCAACTGACGGTCCTCAGCAAGGTTCATGTCAATAAAATCAACGATAATGATACCGCCCATATCGCGCAGACGAAGCTGACGTGCAAGTTCATCGGCAGCACCGAGGTTTACATCGAGGGCATTAGCCTCCTGACCGTTAACGCCACGCGCACGATTACCGCTATTGACATCAACAACATGCATTGCCTCAGTATGTTCTATGATAAGATAAGCTCCATGAGAATAGTTGACGGTCTTGCCAAAGCCCGACTTCACCTGACGGGTGACATTGAAATTGTCGAAGATTGGTACTTTGCCTGTGTATTGTTTTACAATACCGACCTTATCTGGCGCTATGAGAGACACATATTCGCGTACCTCATTATAAACGTCCTCATCGTTGACATAAATATTCTCGTATGTAGGATTGAAGAGATCACGAAGCAAGGCTACGCTACGGCTTGTCTCTTCATAAATAAGCATCGGACGCTTTGTGGTACGCTGCATCTTTGCAATAGCATCCGTCCAACGCTTGTAAAGTACCTTTATCTCATTCTCAAGTTCCTCAACACGAAGACCTTCTGCCACAGTACGTACGATAATACCACAATTCTGTGGGCGAAGTGTCTGTACAAGTTGCTTTAGACGCGCACGCTCCTCGGCACTCTTTATTTTTGAGGAAACAGCTACCTTAGAGCCGAATGGCATAAGGACAAGGTATCGACCCGCAAAGGAAATCTCACCTGTAAGTCGAGGTCCTTTGGTTGAGATTGGTTCTTTAACGATTTGCACAAGAACCTCCTGCCCAACAGTAAGAGATTGAGCAACAGAACCTTCCTTCTCCAAATCTGGCATTTTCTGTGCTTTCTCAAATGGCATTAGGTGCTGATGGTCGCTATTCACTTGCTTGATATACTTGGCATACGAATTGAAATGCTGCCCCATATCAAGATAGTGCAAAAAGGCGTCTTTCTCGAAACCGACATCCACGAAGCATGCGTTAAGACCAGGCATAATCTTACGGACCTTGGCTATATAGACATTACCGACACTAAAGGATGCCGAACGGGGTTCTGTCTGATATTCAACCAGATCCTTATCCTCCAATAGTGCAATACTGATCTCTTTCTCCTTTACGTCAATTATTACCTCGCTTGTCATTTTTGAGAATTGAAAATTGAAAACTTATCTGAACAAATCGTAACACTCTCTTCACAAAAATGGAAATTAGGGCGTGCACAGCATAGTCAATATGATGGCACGCCCTATTCTGCCTGATAACAGAACGCTACAGGCACACGTCAGAGCTTACTTGCTCTTATGACGATTCTTGCGCAGTCTCTTCTTACGCTTGTGAGTAGCCATCTTGTGGCCCTTCTTCTTTTTTCCGTTAGGCATAATTGAAAATATTTATTTTTTAATGATTTTAATTCAAACAAAGGCTAATGCTTAATCTTCAGCAGTAACCTCTTCACCCTTCATACGCTGCACGAAGCTCTTAGCTGGTTTGAAACCAGGAAAATCGTGTGGTGCAATAATAAGAGTTGTTTTCTGAGAAATATTTCGAGCAGTCTTTTCTGCACGATGCTTTACCTGGAATGTACCGAAACCACGGAGATAAACGTTCTCCTTGTTACACATAGAATCCTTTACGCACTCCATGAATGATTCTACAACAGCTGCTACGTCTCTCTTCTGAAGACCTGTGTTGTTAGTGATTTCGTTGATGATATCTGCTTTTGTCATTTTTATTATAATGATTAAAATTATGATATTTCAAAAATTTGCGATGCAAAGTTACAACATTTTCTTGTCATTCGGAAATTTTTTAAGTATTTTTTTCTCTAAACATCTAAAATATCGGTAGTTGAATATAGAAAATCTGACTTTTATACTTGTTTATGAAACTTTTTTAGTAACTTTGCACCTTAATAAAATATTAAAGAGAAGATAACAAGATAATTAATGAAAGTTTCAATAGTAAAATACAACGCCGGTAACATTTTCTCGGTCATCAATTCTGTGAAAAGACTCGGCATTGAGCCACTTTGGACAGACGACCCTGTGGAGATTGCATCTTCCGACCGAGTGATATTCCCGGGACAGGGACATGCAAGGACAGCAATGGATTATCTGCGTGAGCACAATCTCGACAAGGTAATCGCAGACCTAAAGCAACCGGTTCTTGGTATTTGCATCGGACAGCAGCTTCTTTGTCAGCATTCAGAGGAAGGCGACACTGACTGCATAGGAATATTCCCGATTAACGTTCGTCGCTTTCAGCCAACCTGCCATGAGCAGAAAGTCCCAGCAATGGGTTGGAATGCCATACACGATTTGAAGTCACCACTTTTCAAGGGACTCAACGAGAACGACTACGTTTATTTCGTCCACTCCTACTACTGCGAGCTATGCGACTACACCGCAGCAACGTCTGATTACATCCTACCCTACTCTGCATCTTTGCAGAAGGACAACTTCTTTGCAATGCAGTTTCACCCAGAGAAGAGCGGAAAGGTAGGACATAAGATTCTGGAGAACTTCATTAATCTGAATTTGTAAATAGTAAATATAATGATTGAACTCATCCCTGCCATAGACCTTATTGACGGCAAGTGCGTACGTCTGACAAAAGGTGATTATGACAGCAAGAAAATATACAACGAAGACCCCGTAGCTCAGGCAAAGGAGTTTGAGGCTCTCGGTTTCAAGCGTCTTCACATCGTTGACCTTGACGGTGCAAAGAGCAAGCACATCGTGAATGATGCCGTACTTCGTGCCGTTACATCAGCAACAAACCTCACCGTGGATTTCGGCGGTGGCATCAAGACAGAAGAGGATATCCGTAAGGCATTCGACGCAGGTGCAAGTATGGTAACTGTAGGCTCTGTTGCGGTAACACATCCCGAACTCTGTATAGAATGGCTTAAGACCTTCGGTGCTGAGCGCATCATACTCGGTGCAGATGTACGTAATGGCAAGATTAGCATCAACGGATGGAAAGAAGACTCAAGCGAGGACCTTCTGCCATTCCTCAAGACATACATTGACCACGGAGTGAAAAACGTGCTTTGCACAGAAATCTCAAAGGACGGAACCCTTGCAGGTCCGGCTATCGAGCTTTACAAGCAGCTTATGGCAGCTTACCCGGAAATGCATCTCATCGCTTCTGGCGGTGTGTCATGCAATGAGGACATCAAGGCTCTTGAAGCTGCAGGCATCCCTGCCGTTGTATTCGGCAAGGCTTACTATGAAGGTAAAATCAAGGTGGAAGGACTGATATGCTAGCAAAAAGAATCATACCTTGTCTTGACGTTAAGAACGGAGAGACAGTAAAGGGCACTAACTTCGTAAACCTCCGCTCTGCCGGTGATCCAGTGGAACTTGGACGAGTTTATAGCGATGCAGGTGCTGATGAGTTAGTGTATCTCGACATCACAGCCTCACACGAGGGTCGTAAGACTTTTACCGACATGGTTACACGTGTGGCACAGGAGATAAACATCCCATTCACCGTGGGTGGTGGTATCAACGCTCTTGAGGATGTTGACCGTATGCTTAGTGCCGGTGCTGACAAGGTGAGCGTGAACAGCGCAGCCCTTCGTCGCCCAAAATTCATTGACGAGATAACCTCACGTTTCGGTTCTCAGGTTTGCGTATGTGCCATAGATGCCCGCAACGATGAGGACGGCTGGCATTGCTACGTTAATGGCGGTCGTATCCGTGTAGAACGTACCTTGCTCGACTGGGCAAAGGAGGTTGCTGATCGTGGTGCAGGTGAGATTCTCTTCACCTCTATGGATCACGACGGCGTAAAGCAGGGCTTTGCAAACGAAGCACTCGCAATGCTTGCCGATGCACTTCCTATCCCTGTAATCGCAAGTGGCGGTGCTGGATGCCGTGAGCATTTCAGAGATGCTTTCCTTGTAGGTAAGGCTGATGCAGCTCTTGCTGCGAGCGTATTCCATTTTGGTGAGATTCCAATCCCTGACCTCAAGGATTATCTCATTGGTGAGGGTATCAAGATTAGAAAATAAACGACTAAAGATATTATGAAAGTTGATTTTGAAAAAGGTGGTGGACTTGTACCTGCCATCATTCAGGATGCAGTAACCAAGAATGTACTGATGCTTGGTTATATGAATGAGGAGTCTCTTGCTAAGACTCTTGAGACAAAGAAGGTGACCTTCTGGAGCCGTGGCCGTAAGTGCCTCTGGACAAAAGGTGAGACAAGTGGCAATTTCCTTGACCTTGTTGACATCAAGGTTGATTGCGATAACGACACATTGCTCGTAAAGGTTCATCCTCATGGTCCTACTTGTCATACTGGCACGGATACATGCTGGGGAGAGGAGAACAAGTAAGGCTTGTTCTAATTGATAATTAAGAATTGATAATTGATAAATTAAAAACGAAATAAAGAAAATGGAAGAAAAGAATCCACTCTTGTTCCTTACGGAACTGCAGGACTTCATTGAGAAGCGTCACGAAGAGATGCCTGAGGGCTCATACACAACTAGTCTGTTTAAGGACGGTCTTAACCGTATGGCTCAGAAGGTAGGTGAAGAGGCACTTGAACTTGTTATCGAGGCAACTAACGGTACTAACGACCGTCTTATCTACGAAGGCTCAGACATGCTTTACCACCTCATCGTACTGCTTACAAGCAAAGGACTCCGTATTGAGGATCTCGCTCGTGAACTCGCAGTACGTCACGATCCAAACTGGCATAAGCACTAATTATAGTGTAAAGTAGAAAGGATAAAGAGTAAAGCGTTAAATATGGCGTTAATTGAATATAAGAATGTAAGCGTCTTCCATCAGGACGATGATGCGGTACTCAACGGTATTGACTTCAACGTTGACGAGGGAGAGTTTATATATATAATAGGTAAGGTAGGCTCAGGAAAGAGCTCACTTCTTCGCACCTTCTATGCCGAACTCGATATTGAGGAGGCAGAAAAGGCAGAGGTGCTTGGTCGTGACATGATGACCATTCGCCGAAAGGAAGTTCCAGCCCTTCGTCGTGAACTTGGTATCATCTTCCAGAACTTCCAACTCCTCACCGACCGTTCTGTAAGCAAGAACCTTGAGTTCGTGCTTCGTGCAACTGGTTGGGATAAGGAAGAAATTCCTGCACGAATAGAGGAAGTGCTCCAGAGCGTAGGTATGGAAGCTGCACGCGATAAGATGCCTTACCAGCTTTCTGGTGGCGAACAGCAGCGTATTGCCATAGCTCGTTCGCTTCTGAACAATCCGAAGGTTATCCTTGCCGACGAGCCTACCGGAAATCTCGACCCAGAGACAGCCGACAACATCGTTGCATTGCTCAAGGACATCACCGCTACAGGTACTGCCGTAGTGATGACAACCCACAATCTGCCAATGCTCGACAAGTATCCGGGCATCGTGTATCAGTGTGGCGAGGGTAAGATTGAGGATATCACAGCTCAATACCGCCAATTCCAACAAGAAGAAGAATAAATAAAAACTCAATAAGAATAACACTATGAAAGTAATGAAATTCGGAGGCACTTCAGTAGGCTCACCAGAGCGTATGAAGGGCGTTGCCTCACTTATTACAAAGTCAGGAGAACCAACATTCGTTGTGCTCTCAGCAATGTCAGGCACAACAAACTCTCTCGTAGAGATAAGCGATTACCTCTACAAGAAGAACCCAGACGGTGCTAACGAGGTTATCAACACTTTGGAGAAGAAATACCTCCAGCACATTGAGGAACTCTACTCAACAGAGGAGATGCGCAACAAGACACGCGAGTTCCTTGCTAAGGAGTTTCAGTACCTGCGCTCATTCACCAAGGATATCTTCACAAGTTTCGAGGAGAAAATCATCGTTGCACAGGGTGAGGTTATGAGCACTAACATGGTTGTGAACTACCTCAAGGAGCAGGGCGTTAAGGCTATCCTTCTCGATGCACTCGACTTCATGCGTACAGACAAGAACGCAGAGCCAGACGCTCCATTCATCAAGGAGAATCTTGCAAAGGTGCTTCAGGACAATAAGGGCTATCAGATTTACATTACTCAGGGCTTCGTATGCCGCAACGCTTACGGTGAGATTGACAACCTTCAGCGTGGTGGTTCTGACTATACAGCTTCTCTCATCGGTGCTGCTATGCTCGCTGACGAAATCCAGATTTGGACAGATATCGACGGTATGCACAACAACGACCCACGTGTCGTAGAGAAGACAGAGGCTGTTCATCAGCTTCATTTCGAGGAGGCTGCTGAACTTGCTTACTTCGGTGCTAAGATTCTGCACCCAACTTGCGTACAGCCAGCTAAGTATGCAGGTATTCCTGTTCGCATCAAGAACACTATGGATCCTGATGCTGACGGTACTGTTATCAACAACCAGCTCAACCGTGGTAAGATTAAGGCTGTTGCTGCAAAGGACAACATCACAGCTATCAAGATCAAGTCTTCTCGTATGCTCCTTGCAACAGGGTTCCTCCGCAAGGTGTTCGAGATTTTCGAGAACTACTCTACCCCAATCGACATGATTACTACATCTGAGGTTGGCGTAAGCGTAAGCATTGACAAGGACACACACCTCCCACAGATCGTTGACGAACTGAAGAAGTATGGTACAGTGACAGTTGATCAGGACATGTGTATCATCTGCGTTGTAGGCGACCTTGAGTGGAACAACCTCGGTTTCGAGTCACTTGCAACCGACGCTATGCGTGACATCCCAGTACGTATGATTTCTTACGGCGGTTCTAACTACAACATCTCATTCCTCATCCGTGAGGCTGATAAGAAGCGCGCATTGCAGAACCTTTCTGCAGAGCTATTCAATAAGTAGCCCCTTACCCCTGCCCTTCCCCCGCTCGGGGGAAGGGAGCAGGATAGTAAAAGCCAAATTAACAATCAAACGCAAATACACAGAGTCTAAGACTTCAATCGCTTCGCGTCTCTGAGACTTTGCGTAAAAAGAAAAACAAACGTCCATAACAACGGCAAAGAGTAACTACTCCCTTCGACCGAACGGGGAGAAGGGTCGGGGTTAGGGGCTGTTTATATTTATATAATATGAAAGGAAATTTTCCTATAGAGAAGTTCGGAAACATTGAGACTCCGTTCTACTACTACGACGCAGATGTTCTGCAGCAGTCGCTTGATGCGATTTGTGACGAAATGGCTAAGCACAAGAACTGGCACCTTCACTATGCCATCAAGGCCAATGCAAATCCAAAGGTTCTGAAGAGGATTCTGGCTGCAGGCTTGGGCGTTGACTGCGTAAGCGGCGGTGAGATTCAGGCTGCTCTCGATGCTGGTTTCGCCCCAGAGAAAATCGTATATGCAGGTGTAGGTAAGGCTGATTGGGAAATCAATCTCGGTCTTGAGGCTGGTATCTTCTGCTTCAACGTAGAGTCAGAGCCTGAATTGCAGATTATCAACGAACTTGCAGGACAGAAAGGCAAGATTGCACGTGTATGTTTCCGAATCAACCCTAACGTAGGTGCACATACACACGCAAATATCACAACTGGCCTTGCAGAGAATAAGTTCGGCATCGCTATGGAGGACATGGAGCTCGCAATTCGTGAGGCACAGGAATTGCCAAACATCGAGTTCATCGGACTTCATTTCCACATCGGAAGTCAGATTCTTGAGATGGGCGACTTCGAGGCTCTCTGCGGTCGCGTAAACGAGCTTCTTGAGCGTCTTGCAAAGCAGGGAATCAGCGTTGAGAATATCAATGTTGGCGGTGGTCTTGGTATCGATTACGACAATCCTGACGGTGCTCCTGTACCAAATTTCAAGGCATACTTCGCAACATACGCTAACGGCATCAAGCTCGTTGATAATCAGCATCTTCACTTCGAGCTTGGTCGTGCAGTTGTCGGTCAAATGGGCTCACTCATCACTCGTGTACTCTACGTTAAGAAGTGCCACATCAAGCAGTTCGCAATCGTTGATGCCGGAATGAGCGACCTTATCCGTCCTGCCCTCTACGATGCACACCACACGATTCAGAACCTCTCAAGCGACGAGACAGAGGAAATCTACGATGTAGTAGGTCCTATCTGCGAGTCAAGCGACGTTTTCGGCAAGGACGAGAAACTCCCTGCTTGTCATCGTGGTGACTTCATAGCCCTCCGTTCTGCCGGTGCCTACGGCGAGATAATGGCTTCGCAGTACAACTGCCGCAAGTTGCCAAAGGGGATTATGAGCGATGAGCTGTAAGCAGCCAAGCCCCTTTTCCCACCCCTTTCCCCGCCCGGGGCAAGGGAGCTGGATAGAAATTAAACCTTAAAAGCCCCTCACAACGAGAAAAAGAAAACTACTCCCTTCCCCCGAGCGGGGGAAGGGACGGGGTTAGGGGCTGACCTTTATTTTAATGGAAATTACAACAATAACACTCACAATATCATCAGTGGTGGTGCTGCTTGCAGCGGTGTCACCACTGATTTCTCCACTTTTCCGACTGCCAAAGAAAGAAGAGGAAGATTCTGCATGCATCGGAGAAAGTAAGGACAAACCAATATCCGTAGTAATCATATCACACGATAACGCACCCGAGCTTGAAAAGCACCTGCCTGCATTTCTCTCACAGAAGTACGATGCTGATTACCAAGTCATTGTGGTAGCCGACAAAAGCGATTCCGAGACTGATGATGTCATAAAGAGATTCTCAAACAACCCACATCTTTATGCCACTTTCATGCCTCTTTCATCACGATACATAAGTCGCAAGAAACTGGCTATCACTCTTGGCATCAAGGCTGCAAAATATCCTTGGGCTATCGTTACCGATGCATGGTGCATCCCCGAGAGCGACGAGTGGCTTCGCTCCTTCGCCTCTCATATCAGCGATGATAACGACGTAGTGCTTGGCTACGCTCACTACGACGACGATGCACCTTCAAACTATCACTACGAGAATATCATAAATGCCTCACAGAACCTACGTCGTGCACAGAAGGGATGCGCCTACGCCTCTGCTTCAAGAGTGGTGGCAATCAAGAAAGAGCATTTCCTCGCTGAGGACGGATTCCTCGGCAATCTGAAGTACATGCGCGGAGAATATGATTTCCTCGTTAACAAGTTCGGTAGAGACGAGAATACGGCAACCGCTTTCTCGCCAACGGCATTCCTTGCCGAAGACACACCATTCAAAAAGCGCTGGTCGGAGAATCATCTTTTCTCTATCAATACCGGGCGTCACCTCAAAGGCCATTGGCTTGTGACTCTGATACGTCAGATAGAACTCGGCATAATGAACCTAACCAACATTGCAATCATCGCTGCTATCATCTACGGAGCAATAAAGGAAGACTGGATAACTCTCGGAGCGGGCATCCTCGCACTCATCATCGAGTACCTGGTCATAAGCCTTGTGGCAAAGAGGGCATTCCGACGTTTCCAATGCTCTGTAAATCCGTTCATTACACCTTTCATGGCTTTTGCCCTGCCATTCCGCAACATCGGCTGGCGACTTCGCTATTACCTGGCAAACAAGAACGATTTCATCACGCATAAGATTTGAAAATCATTCACTATATCCCAAGAACTGACGCTACCAATGCCTCTGCAACGGAGTACGTCAATTGTCTCGTACGCTCTACAGCGAACGTGGCGGAGTCGTATGTCATCACGCAGAAAGACCTCGGTACAAGCGCCATTATGGTGAGAACACGTTTCCTGCACAAACTGAAGGAAATACAACCCGACATCGTTCATATTCACGCAGCTTGGGATTCTAACGCAGCAGTAGTCGAACACACGGCACGCTCACACGGATTCTACACTATCGTATCTGTGCATGGAGGTCTTGCTCCAGAGGTTATGGAACTTGAATTCTTCAAGCATAAACTGCCACGCATCATTGGCTATGAGTTTCAGATGGTACGCAAATGCAGCGTCATCGTGGCTATAAGCGAGAAGGACGAGCAACAAATCAAGCAGCTCAGATGGAAGAAACGAATAGTGACAATCCCCCACCCTTCGCTTCATCTCACCAACGACGATGAGACCTCAGAACTGCTCATGTCCATCTACCGTAAAGTGTTGGACACTAACTACATGGAGTGCATCACAAAGGAAGAGCTTGACTTTATTCATTACTGCGTGAGAATAGCCCTATGGCCGGCAGGAACTCAGGAAACGCAAGAGGTCAAAACCGACAATCTGTCTTTCCGACGCATCTACATCTATGCCTATGACAACAACATCACCCAACTGTTCACCACAGGTGCTCAGATGCTCGGTGTGAAGATACCCCCATGCCCTGACGTTTCATCTATGCCGAGATTCAAGGTGAAACAGAAGCGCAACACAGAGATTGGCAACTATCAGAAACTGCAGGAAGCCATTTACAGCGTCATTCCCGGAACAAAGATTGAGATTGCACGTACACCCGCTGGTGCTACAATCTATCGCACTATGTGCGACATCTTCCAGGCTCTGCGTTTCCACGACTACGACGAGGACAACTTCTCAGAAATAATCAAGAAGAAAGGAATTACGAAGTTCACATCCAAGCTTCTCCATCAGTTACAGGAGGCATTCGGCCTTGAACTGGGTTACATGCCTATATTGCCGAAGAAATAACACTTCTGTTCCCTTTCCAGTCCCTTATATCTCCGATATAGGGAACGGACTTGCAACGGCTTTGCAACGGTATTACAACGGACTTACCTATGATTATGAAAATGGGCAAGAAATTCAATCTGAACGGTCTTGCTGAATAGATTTTCCAGCCGTAAAATTGTTTATAAACAAGATAGAAAACGCGCTCCTCGCTTGCTAATGTAAGCGAGGAGTTTTTCTTTTGTCACCCCCACCCCATTTTTTCATGTTTTTCTTCGTTTTTCTCCGTTTTTTTTAGTATTTTTGCATCCGCAAAAACAGAAACACAATGAACGAGACTCACGAAATAGAAAAAGACATGCACTATCTGCAGTTGCTTGCAACAACATTCCCGACAATAGCAGATGCTGCAACAGAGATAATAAACCTCTCCGCAATACTCAATCTGCCAAAGGGTACGGAGCATTTCCTCGCAGACATACACGGCGAGCACGAGGCTTTCCTGCACATCATCAAGAATGCCTCAGGTAACATCAAGCGTAAGGTAACGGAACTGTTCGGCAACACCCTGCGCGAAAGCGAGATAAAGGAGCTTTGCACGCTCATTTACTATCCGGAGCAGAAGCTGCAACTCGTAAAGGCTCAGGAGAATGACATCGATGACTGGTACCACATCACCATGCATCAGCTCGTGCGAGTGCTTCGTGAGGTATCTTCAAAATACACTCGTTCAAAGGTGTCAAAGGCTCTGCCGAAGGAGTTCTCATACATACTTCGTGAGCTTCTCTACGAGCATCATTCCGACGCTGCAAAGGTGGCATACGTGAACGTAATCATCGACACAATCATCACCACCGGACGCGCTGACGACTTCATCATAGCAACGGCAAAGGTCATCCAGCGCCTGTCTATCGACCAGTTACACATCCTCGGCGACGTGTACGACCGCGGTCCTGGTGCGCACATCATAATGGATTATCTCTCACAGTATCATTCGTGGGACATACAATGGGGAAACCACGACATTCTGTGGATGGGCGCTTCTGCTGGCAACGACGCTTGTATCTGCAACGTGATTAGACTCTCGCTGAGATACGCTAACCTCACAACGCTTGAGGACGGCTACGGCATCAACCTCATGCCTCTGGCTGCATACGCAATGGAGAATTACAGCGACGACCCTTGCGAGGCGTTCCGTCCGATACTCAACTCCGAGAACAGCAACCGCTTCGACGAAAAGACACTCCGCCTCATGGCTATGATGCACAAGGCTATTGCCATACTCCAGTTCAAGGCTGAGGCACAGATTTTCCAGCGCAACCCTCAATGGCAGATGCTCGACAGATGTCAGCTCGGCGATATTGATTATGCAAAGGGCACTATCACTCTCGACGGCAAGGAATATCAGCTTACTGATACCCACTTCCCTTCCGTTGATCCTGCCAACCCACTTGCATTCACAGAAGAGGAAAAGACAATAATGAAGCGTCTGCACCATTCATTCCGCGTTTCAGAGAAGCTTCAGCGCCACATCAGCACTATCCTCTCACACGGATGTATGTACGCGATTTTCAATAGCAACCTCCTGTTCCACGCATCCGTGCCTCTCAACGAGGACGGCTCATTGAAGGAGGTAGAGATTCGTCCGGGCAAGAAATTCGCAGGCAAGGAACTGCTGCATCAGACAGGTCTGCTTATTCGCTCTGCTTTCCAGAACGATACTCCGAAGGAAGAGAAGCAATACGCCAAGGATTACTTTCTCTATCTGTGGTGCGGAAAGAACTCTCCGCTGTTCGACAAGTCGAAGATGGCGACTTTCGAGCGTTATTTCATTCGCGAGAAGGAGACGCACGTTGAGGAGAAAGGCAACTTCTTCCGTCTGCGCAACGACGAGAAGGCTGTTGACGGCATAATGGATGCATTTGGCGTAACGGGCGAGAACCGCCACATCATAAACGGTCACGTACCTGTGCATGTGGCAAAGGGCGAGAGTCCTATCAAGGCTGGCGGAAAGCTCATGGTCATCGACGGAGGCTTCGCAGAGCCTTACCATAAGGAGACAGGCATTGCAGGCTATACGCTCGTTTATCACAGCCGTGGTTTCGAACTTGTTCAGCACGAGCCATTCACGAGCAGCAAGGATGCCGTAGAGCAAGGCACCGACATCAAGTCAACAAAGCAGATTGTCGAGACAGCCGGTCACCGTATGCTCGTAGCAGATACCGACCGCGGTCGTGAACTCAAGCAGCAGATTGACGACCTCACCAGATTGCTCTATGCCTATAGGCATGGGTATATAAAGGAGAAGAAATAAAGCCCCTAACCCCTGCCTCGGCACATACTCCTATGTTATCAACATCGGACTACCCTCCGCTCGGGGGAAGGGAGTGGATAGTACAAACGCTTAAAGGGCTTTGCGAAAAATAAATAGTAAATAGCTAAATAGTAATTAGTAAATAGTCAAATAGTAAATATAATTGATGTCCACACAGCAAGAAAAGGTAACTACTCCCTTCCCTCGGGCGGGGGAAGGGTCGGGGTTAGGGGCTGCCAAGGCTGCCCTCTTCGACCTCGACGGCGTAGTCTTCGACACAGAACCGCAATACACAGTATTCTGGGGTGGCGTGATGAGGAAATTTCGTCCTGACATGCCGGGATTGGAATACACCATAAAGGGCTCTACGCTCAACAGAATCTTCGAGGACTTCCTTCCTCACGTTCCAGAGGAATACGACAACATAGTCAAAGGACTCAATGAATTTGAGAAGAACATGGATTACCCATTCGTTGAGGGCTTCGAGGACTTCGTAAAGGATTGCCGTCGCAATGGTCTCAAGACAGCCGTGGTGACATCATCCAACAAGGCAAAGATGGATAGCGTTCTGAGGAAACGTCCGGAACTCACAGAACTGATGGACGCAATCCTGATGTCAGAAGACTTCGAGTTCAGCAAGCCACATCCCGACTGCTACATCAAGGGCGCACAGCGATTCGGGGCAAAACCGGAGCAATGCCTCGTGTTTGAGGACAGTTTCAACG
Organism: uncultured Prevotellaceae bacterium; assembly: GCA_946406435.1. Classification (GTDB taxonomy): domain Bacteria; phylum Bacteroidota; class Bacteroidia; order Bacteroidales; family Bacteroidaceae; genus Prevotella. The sequence goes on from CAMJKP010000007.1 coordinate 24,026, forward strand.
GACTCAAGTCCGGACGTGCATCTGGCGCTATTGTGGTAGGACTCTCAACCTCCAATTCAGAAGAAGCAATCAGAGAATACTGTGACATAGTAATACCGAACTACAACGGCATTGACTATAACACTCTTATCTCAAGACTGAAATAAAATATGGTAGATATAATTTACAAATACTTCCCGAATCTGACCGACGAGCAGAAAGCGCAGTATGCAAAGCTCGACGAGTTGTACCGTGACTGGAACGCGAAGATAAACGTTATCTCACGCAAGGACATCGACAACCTCTACGAGCATCACGTTCTCCATTCGCTTGCCATTGCCAAGGCTCTCCATTTCAAGCCAGGTACAAAGATTATGGACTTCGGATGCGGTGGCGGATTCCCGGGCATTCCATTGGCAATCATGTTCCCAGAGTGCGAGTTCAAGCTCATCGACGGCACAGGCAAGAAGATTCGCGTGTGTCAGGAGGTGGCTGCGGCTATCGGCTTGAAGAACGTCAAAGCAGAGCATCTTCGCGGTGAGGACGAGAAAGGAAAGTTCGATTTCATCGTCTCACGTGCCGTTATGCCATTGCCTGATATGGTGAAGATTGTAAGGAAAAACGTTGGCAAGGAACAGCGCAACGCTATGCCAAACGGCATCTTCTGTCTCAAGGGCGGCGACCTCCAGAGCGAGATTCATCCATTCCGCAACATCGTGGAGCAAACCGACCTCACCTCTTTCTTCACAGAGGAGTGGTTTAAGGAGAAGCATTTGGTGTATTTGCCAATCTAAAGACCCACCCCCTTGCCCCTCCCATAAAGGGAGGGGAATAGATAGTATTTCTGTCTAATGAGGTAGGTCTGAAATATAAACAGAAAAAATATATAATCAATAAATGCGTACCCTCCGCAATAAGTAGTAATTACTCCCCTCCCTTTACGGGAGGGGTCTGGAGGTGGGTCTTTTTTATGCTTACAATCAAAACCTTCGAGGTCAATCCTCTTCAGGAGAACTGTTATGTAGTCAGCGATGAGACAAAGGAATGTATGATCGTTGACTGCGGTGCTTTCTATCCACAGGAGATTCAGGCCATTGCAAACTATATCCTTGAGAACAGTCTCAAGCCTGTGGTATGTGCCCTTACACATGCGCACTTCGACCACATCCACGGTGTTCGCGCCATCTGCGACCGCTACGCCATCAAGCCAATCCTCTCACAGAAGGATGAAGAGCTCTACAATAACTTTGGCGAGCAGATGCGTATGTTCATGCAGGCCGACGTTGACTTCACCATGCCTGAAATAGGCGGTTTCGTAAAGGATAACGACATTGTGCGCTTCGGCAATCAGGAGTTCCGTGTCATCGAGACTCCGGGACATACCCGCGGCGGCATCTTCTTCTACAACGAGAAGGAAAAAGTGGCATTCTCAGGCGACACACTCTTCAAGGGTTCAATAGGCAGAACCGACTTCCCTGGCGGAAGTATGTTCCAGATCATACAGTCATTGCGCATGATAACCCAGTTGCCCGACGATGTGAAGGTATATCCGGGACATGGTCCTGAAACGACAATCGGCTACGAACTCGCAAGCAACCCTTATCTCGACAGATAATAGATGAATAAGGTTAAAGGCGAAAAGATAATACTCGGAATCGACCCTGGTACCAACGTCATGGGCTACGGTGTCATCAAGACCATCGGACAGAAAGCCGAGATGGTTGCAATGGGCGTCATAGATATGCGCAAAGAGGATGACCCATATCTACGCCTCGGACACATCTTTGAGCGTGTCACCGGAATCATCGAGTCCTACCTGCCCGATGAAATGGCTATCGAAGCGCCATTCTTCGGAAAGAACGTGCAGTCAATGCTCAAGCTCGGAAGGGCACAGGGCATCGCCATCGCAGCAGCCATACACCACGGAGTGCCTATCCACGAATATGCGCCTCTGAAGATTAAGATGGCAATCACGGGAACAGGCTCGGCAAGCAAGGAACAGGTAGCAGGAATGCTACAGCGCATCCTCAATCTCGACAAGGACGAGATGCCGAAGTTCATGGATGCTACCGATGCCCTCGGTGCTGCCTACTGCCACTTTTTGCAGATGAATCGTCCCGAGACAGGCGTTCACTACTCCAGTTGGAAGGATTTCGTCAATAAGAACAAAGCTAAGGCTGGGGGTAAAAAGACAACCGATACAGGGGGAACAACAACCGCAAAGCGTAAGCTTTCACCAAACGAACAACTACTCGCAGCAATACAGGCGAGCAAGAAAAAGAAGTAAGGCCTCTCCCCCCGCCCTCCCCCGTAGGGAGGGAGCCGGAGAGCCAAAAACAAGAACAACAAGAAGAAACAAAAACAACAACCAATCCCTCATTGCCGAATCGGCTCCCTCCCTACGGAGGGAAGTCCGATGTTGATAACATCGGAGTATGTGCCAAGCGGGGGGAGAGGCCGCAATCAATAAAGAATGATCATCTCTATCAATCAAGGCGTTACCCGTATGCCGGCATGGCGAATGGCGCAGCCTGTAGATTTCTCACTCCTCGACGGAGAACATATTGCCATAGTAGGCGGTAATGCCTCTGGCAAATCAATGTTTGTTGACATTATCACAAGCGCACATCCGCTTCTCATGAAGGATGTGGAATACGATTTCTCACCAAAGACAAGTCGTCTGGCTTCCGACAATATCAAGTACATCACCTTCCGCGACAGCTACGGAGGTGACAGCGACCGTAACTACTATCTTCAGCAGCGTTGGAATCAGCACGACATCGACGAGAACACCCCTACCGTTGAAAAACTTCTTGAAGAGACTTACCACATCACGGGGCCCGACACAGAGGAACGCCGTGCTATGAAGGAACATCTCTACGACATCTTCAACCTCAGATACCTCCTCGACAAATACATCATACTCCTCTCATCTGGCGAGTTGCGTAAGTTCCAGCTTGCCAAGACTCTCATGGCCGACCCACGAGTGCTTATAATGGACAACCCGTTCATCGGACTCGACAAGGAGACACGTCAGCAGCTTCGCGAACTCCTTGAGCAGATTTCAAGGGAACGCGCACTCCAAATCATTCTCGTTCTCGCCAAGGACGAGGACATCCCACGCTTCATCACCCACGTCGTTGAGGTCAAGGATATGGTGGTAAAGCCAAAGCTCACACGCGAGGAGTACCTTGCGGAAAAAATTAAAGAGGAAAGGGTAAAGATTAAAGAGGAACCTCTCTCACAGGAGCTGAAGGACATCATACTCAACCTTCCATATAAGGATAACGAATACCACACCCAAGAGGTTGTGCGTATGAACAACGTAAGCATCCGCTACGGCGAGCGCACCATTCTCAAGGACCTCAACTGGACGGTAATGAACGGTCAGCGCTGGGCACTCAAGGGACAGAACGGAGCAGGAAAGTCAACCCTCCTCTCACTCGTCTGTGCTGACAATCCGCAGTCCTATGCCTGTGACATCGTACTCTTCGACCACAAGCGCGGATCTGGCGAGACAATATGGGACATCAAGAAGCACATCGGCTACGTATCACCTGAGATGCACCGAGCATACAACCGCGACATGCCCGCAATACGCATCGTGGCAAGCGGTCTCAAGGATTCCGTAGGCCTCTATGTGAAGCCTTCAGAGCAGGACTACGAGATTTGCCGCACATGGATGAAGATATTCGGCATCGAGGACCTTGCAGAGAAGACATTCCTCAAACTCTCAAGCGGAGAGCAGCGCATGATACTCCTCGCGCGTGCCTTCGTCAAGGACCCAGAACTTCTCATCCTCGACGAGCCACTCCACGGCCTCGACTGCGAGCGCGGAGAGAAAGTAAAGGAAATCATCGACACATTCTGCGCACGTCAGAACAAGACCCTCATCATGGTGACACACTACGAAGAGAACCTTCCACGCTGCATCACCGACCATATTTATTTGAAGAAGAACGTATAAAAGATATGAAAAAATTTCTGCTGCTAATCCTTACCCTGTGCGCTCTGGCTATGAATGCCGTTGCACAGCATAAGCGCGAATTCCGAGGCGCATGGATACAATGCGTCAACGGACAGTTTCAGGGTATGAGTACAGCCAAGATGCAAGAATACCTCACCTATCAGCTCAATGTACTGCAGAGACAAGGCGTTAATGCCATTATCTTCCAAGTACGAGCCGAATGCGATGCTCTGTATGCTAGCCAATACGAGCCGTGGAGCCGTTTCCTCACAGGCGTACAGGGACGCGCGCCACAGCCATACTGGGACCCTCTGCAATGGATGATAACCGAGTGCCATAGGCGTGGCATGGAGCTTCATGCGTGGATAAACCCTTTCCGTGCAAAGATAAAAAGCACGGGAAGACTCGCCAGCAACCACGTAACCAAACTGCGTCCGGGAGCAGCATTCATGTATGACAACCAGCTCATACTCAATCCTGCGCACCAGTGGAATCGCGACTACATCTGCACCGTGGCAGCCGACATCGTGCGTCGCTACGACATCGACGGACTGCATATCGACGACTATTTCTATCCATACCCTGTGCCGGGACAGGTCATCCCCGACGATCAGGACTACGCAGCCTACAACAACGGCATCCCTAACAAGGGCGACTGGCGACGCTTCAACGTCAACCAGTTCATCAAGCAGCTCAGCGACTGCGTACACAGCATCAAGCCATGGGTGAAGTTCGGAGTCTCACCTTTCGGCATCTACCGCAACAAGCGCAACGACCCATTCAACGGCTCTGACACCAACGGACTCCAGAACTACGACGAGCTCTATGCCGACGTGATGCTATGGGTGAACAACGGATGGATAGACTACTGTGTACCACAGCTGTACTGGCAGATAGGACACCCTACAGCCGACTACCAGACACTCATACAATGGTGGAACAAATACTGCTACAACCGCCCATTATATATAGGTGAAGACATCGAGCGCACCGTGGGGTTTGCCGACCTATACAACGGAAACAAGCACCAGATGGAGGCAAAATACCGACTCCACAACCAGATGCGCAACGTCCACGGCACAGTACTGTGGTATGCCAAGGCATCAGTCGATAACATAGGCAACTACGGCCTCATGCTCGAAAAGAACTACTGGCGCTACCCTGCCCTACAGCCACGAATGCCATTCATCGACGGACGAGCACCTGCCAAAGTGCGCAACCTCGCACCAATCTGGACAGAAGACGGCTACATGCTCGTATGGGAAGGACCGACAAGCCGCGACTGGAGAGAAGCAGCACATAAATACGTAGTCTATTGCTTCGGACCAGGCGAGATAATCGACATCGACGACCCAAGCCACATCGTAGCCATAACAAGATCGCCATTCTACAAACTGCCATACCGCAACGGCAGGACAAGATACACATACGTCGTAACTGCCCTTGACAGAATGAGCAACGAAAGTGCAATAACAAAGAAAAAAGTCAAATTGTAATTGATTTGATTGTTTGCGTGCACATTTGCATTGACTAATGTCAAATAAATATCGATAATACAACAATTTGCACAAATTATGTTCAAACAAATTGGAAAAATTGAGTAATTTTGCAGATGTATTAATCAGACACTTATTATTAACCCTGACTTAACGTCAGATTACAAAAATTGCATAACTATGGCAGAAAAGAAGACAACAAAGGCAGCACCAAAGGCAGCAACAAAGACTGCTGCAGCTAAGACTACTGCAAAGAAGGCTGCTACCCCAAAAGTGACACAGATCACTATCAACGCCGAAAACGTAGGTTTCAAGGCAGGTGATGTATATCAGGCTCTTGCAAAGTCAAACAAGGCTCTCTCAGTAGCTGAGATTGCAAAGGCTGCAAAGATTACAGCAGAAGAGGCATATCTCGGTCTCGGATGGCTTTTCAAAGAGGGTAAGGTTACAAATGTAGAAGGCGGCATCGCTCTCGCATAAGCATTAACATATTGCAATTAACCAAATAAAGGGTTGACATCACATGATGCCAACCCTTTGTTTGTTGTGAGAGGTTATCAGGTTGGGAGGTTATAAGGATTTAAGGTCTTTAGGTTAGAAGGTTAGAGGTTAAACGGGAAGACGCAAAGATTTTAATTTTCCATTTTCAATTATCACTTGCTTTAGCTTGATGAGCTCCAGCGAAGAACTTGCGTAGCTTGGTGAGCTTGCGAACAATTTTCAATTAACCACCGTATAGGGTGTGTGTTTAAAATATGATAACTATGATAACTGTGATAACCGCAATGCTATCCAAAGATAGGACACGAAAGCATATTTTTCCAGACAAAGTCCATTTTCTTTCTTTTTCACTCTTCACTTTTCACTTAACTACGTCCCCCATCCTATCGCCCATTCTGGAATGGGACTTGCAACGGATTAGAAGCGAAGGAGAAGCGGACCTGAGAAGGTCGAAGAGCCCTCTAAATCTCCCTACGTAGGGAGACTTCTTTCGCACCCTAAGTGACCGCCATCACCTAACATCCATCCCCTAACACCCATCACCAGTTTCCGCTCGTGGCCTTTGATTGGAAAACGTGACCTGCATTCTTCACTCTTCGTTCTTCACTTTTTCTGGTGACCGCCATCCCCCCAACACCCAACAACTATCACCCGATTTCTGATGACAACGTGCGCAGCACCTCGCACGCAGTCAAAAGTGCTTGTCAGCCCAAAGGCTGGTGCACGTCCTTCGGTTTGACAAGTGCAAAGTTACTACTTATTCCCCAGTCAAACATTCCAACTTTCAGATTTTTTAGTTAAAGAATATTAAATACAAGCTAAATCTCTGAGAATGTGAGTTTTACAAAAACAGACTTAGTGAATCACGATTTACGCAAAGTTATCATGGTTATCATAGTTATCATATATTTTACACACACCCTTTCCCCTCTTTTAAGCTTAATAATAATAAATAATTAAATAATTATTTATTATTATTACAGTAGAAGTGCGAAAAACAGAGGGTGTCTATGTAGAATATGATAACTATGATAACTGTGATAACCATTAAGCTAAAGGTATCTAACATATAACTATCTGATTACCAAAGTCTCGCATATTCAAAATTGTCTGGAAGACAGCACTATAAGTAACCCCGTACATACGAATGAAACGAGGATGTACGGGGATTAAGCCCTATATTCCTACTGCTGCCTGGAGGGCAGTACATCGCGAAAGGTCATGTGTGAAAGCCAACCATGTACAGCCTTCCAGGCTGGTAGGGATGGTGGTAGTTCTCTATCCGAGGGCATCCTCTCCTTCGTCGAGTATGCGCCCCGGTTACTCATAGTGTTGCCTTCCAGGCAATTCTGGACATGCACAACTTGAGTAATACTACTTAGACATAGAATAACTAAATGGGGGGAACCACTCCCCTAAATCAAGGTAATGGTTTTGCATAGTTAAGAGCAAGGGGCGTGATTGAAATCTCTAATATCCCAAATATCTGTGGTCAATTAGATTTCAAATAAAGATTGAAAAAGTTTGTGTCCATTTTGTGCATAAGCTTATCAAAGGCAATGCATAGTGTTCTGCAAATGAAAACTGCTGACTGAACGAATCGTTCTATCAGGTTTAATGAAATGATTAAGCATATAGCTAACACGACAATTTGTCGTGTCAGGTCAAGAGCAAGGGGACGCAAAATGGAAACGCATTATAAGAATGCAAGGCTACAAAATCACCGTGTTGATTCAACACAGAGGTTTTTCATAATCAAGAACAAGGGGTCGGTAATTTACCGAGTCCTTTGGATATACAAAGATAAGCTGGCGTCGCGTTTCACGACGTCAGCTTTGTTTTAGGGGAAGCAGTTGAAGGGGATGGGGGCCAAAATGGTCTCCCATAGGTGACTCCCTATTTTAGGGACTCATCGAGGACTCCGTGAAACACGGACTCGTCGATGACGCCCTAATTTAGGTCTCCCTTGTGAGGGATATATAAAAATGAAGAGAAAAGGTACAACGGTACAATAGTACAACATTTTTTAGACACACCATATCATGTACCATGTACCATGTACAATTTACCATTTTTTCGCATGACTCAATAAGCTAAAGCATTTTTTGTGAAAATTTTTGGCGGATAAGAAAAAAATATTATTTTTGCAGCATTAGATTTTGGTATTAGAACGTTTTTATTAAAATTAAACGAGTTTAATAGATTATCATTTTCCCCCGCTACCTGTGAAAGCTGCGGGGGAATTATCGTATATATGCTTTCGTGTCCTATATCTGGATAGCCTTGCGGTTATCACAGTTATCATAGTTATCATATTTTAAACACAGACCCTATATCATGTACCATGTACCATTTACAATTTTTTCGCAAAGCTCAACAAGCTAAAGCAAGTTCCAATTTTTTCATCAAGCTAAAGCAAGTGAAAGTTGAGAATTTAACTTTGCGACTTTGCGTCTTTGCGTTTAATCCCTAACCTCTTCCCCCTAACCTTCTAACCTGATAGCCTTACTTATATATTAAAAGAAAATCTCCCATAGAGCGATTCTATGGGAGATTTGTATTTGTCTATATCATTTACACAGCACAACGACATTTGTACATTGTACATGGTAAATGGTACATGGGGTTACTTCTTGTTCAGTGCGAGGTCAACGTTTACTGCGCAAGCTACTGAGCAACCTACCATTGGGTTGTTACCAATACCGAGGAAGCCCATCATCTCTACGTGTGCAGGAACTGAAGAAGAACCAGCGAACTGAGCGTCAGAGTGCATACGGCCAAGTGTATCAGTCATACCGTAAGAAGCAGGACCAGCAGCCATGTTATCTGGGTGAAGTGTACGACCTGTACCACCACCTGAAGCTACTGAGAAGTATGGCTTACCAGCACGGATACGCTCCTTCTTGTATGTACCAGCTGTTGGGTGCTGGAAACGTGTTGGGTTTGTTGAGTTACCAGTGATTGATACGTCAACGTCTTCCTTCCACATGATTGCTACACCCTCACGAACGTCGTCAGCACCGTAGCAGTTAACTGCTGCACGTGGACCGTTAGAGTAAGCGATACGCTTAACTTCCTTGAGCTCACCTGTGAAGTAGTCGAACTGTGTCTGTACGTATGTGAAGCCGTTGATACGAGAGATGATCATAGCAGCGTCCTTACCGAGACCGTTGAGGATACAACGGAGTGGCTTGTCGGCTGGTCTTGACTTGTTAGCCATCTGTGCGATCTTGATAGCACCCTCAGCAGCAGCGAATGACTCGTGACCAGCGAGGAATGCGAAACACTTTGTCTCTGGCTCGAGAAGACGAGCAGCGAGCTCACCGTGGCCGATACCTACCTTACGGTCGTCAGCTACAGAACCAGGGATACAGAATGACTGGAGACCCTCACCAATGTAGTTAGCAGCCTCTACAGCGTCCTTTGCCTTTTCCTTGAGTGCGATTGCAGTACCTACAACGTAAGCCCACTTAGCGTTCTCGAAACAGATCATCTGAGTCTCCTCACATGTCTGATATGGATCGAGACCTGCAGCCTCACAGATCTGATTAGCCTCTTCAATAGAAGCGATACCGTGCTTGTTAAGACAAGCGAGGATCTGCTTGATGCGACGATCCTGAGATTCAAACTTTACTTCTCTAATCATTTTTATTTAAAGGTTTAGAGGTTTAGAGGTTTTGTGGTTTTGAGGTCTGTCCAGTCTGCATTTCGTATTTCTTGCGTGTATGAATCAAAGACTGTAGCATTCTCATTACATTGTCGTTCATATCCTCCAGCTGATGATATTCCTCTTCGCTTATGTATTCCTCGTTTCTGGCTATCAGTATCTGAGTATCCAGTTCGTTTGAAGAACCCAAAGCAATATGAAGGAAATGAATCAGGTCAGGGTTTGAATCCCTGCCGTAACCTTCTGCTATATTAGAAGGTATAGAGACTGCTGCTCTTTGCATCTGACTGCTAAGTCCAAACACTTCATAGCGCGGGAAGTTTCGTGTCATCTTATAGACCATTGAAACCAAGGCCATGGAATCCTGCCATACTTGCAGGTTTTTGTGAGGACCCATCATACATGCAGACCTTAAAACCTTATAACCTTACAACCTTGAACCGTCGTTAGACTTAATTCTTACGTGGGTCAATAAATTTAACTGCACCGTCCTCCTTCTTAGTACGGCCGTAAGTACCTGTAACACTCTTGAGTGCCTCGTTAGCGTCAACACCCTTCTTGATAGCGTCCATGAACTTGCCCATGTGAACGAACTCATAACCGCATACCTGGTCGTCCTTGTCGAGGTACTGCTTTGTGATGTAGCCCTCTGTGAGCTGGAGGTAACGAGTACCCTTAACCTTTGTACCATAGAGAGTACCGCACTGAGAAACGAGACCCTTACCGAGGTCCTCGAGACCAGCACCGATCATAAGACCGCCCTCAGAGAATGCAGACTGTGTACGTCCGTAAACGATCTGGAGGAAGAGCTCACGCATAGCTGTATTGATAGCATCACAAACGAGGTCTGTGTTAAGAGCCTCAAGGATAGTCTTGCCTGGGAGAATCTCAGATGCCATAGCAGCAGAGTGAGTCATACCAGAACAACCGATTGTCTCAACGAGAGCCTCCTCGATGATACCATCCTTTACATTCAGGGTAAGCTTACAGCAACCCTGCTGAGGTGCACACCAACCGATACCGTGTGTAAGACCAGAGATGTCCTTGATTTCCTTAGCCTGAATCCACTTGCCCTCTTCTGGGATTGGAGCTGGTCCGTGGTTAGGACCCTTGGCTACGCAGCACATTTCCTGTACTTCTTTTGAATAAACCATTTTGTTTTTGTATTTTATATTTGTTAATATAAGAAAAAGTCGAATAAATTTCAGTCTGCAAAATTAATAAAAAGTTCAGAGAAATACCTAAAAATAGTGATAAATTTTCCAAAAATATAACATAAAAGTAAGTTTTCAGAACATTTTGCTGAGATATATAAGGAAAAATTAGTATCTTTGCAAAATAAAGTTTACAAATTTACATATAAGGTTAGAAGGTTAGGAGGTTAGAAGGTCAGCCTTGGTTAGAGGTTGTAAGGTTAGAAGGTTAGGAGGTTTGAAGGTTAGAGGTCAGCATCGCTAATGGGCGACCAGAAAACCAGAAAGCCCATAAACCAAAAGACCAGAAAACCTGATAACCATAAAACCCCATAACCCTAAAGACCTCAAAACCTCAAAACCCTATAAACCTCAAAACCTCAAAAAACATGACATTTGAAGTAAAAGACGAGGCTCTTCGTGAGGCGGCTGGTAAAGGCATGGATGATTTCATCGCTGTCATCGTGGATGCCATAAAGAAAGGCGTGGGAGGCGAACTCTCTGCCGAGACTATGCCAAAGCTCACAGCCGACCAGATAACGCTCTTGGCCTATATAATGCTTCGTGATGAGCTTATGGACGGTGGTTTCATACAGCTCATACATAATGGCTACGGACCTTTCTTCTTCCGCAACCCATTCGACAAGGCTGTGCGCCAATGGGGTGAGAAGGTGCAGGAGATTACGGGCGTGAAGGGCAACGAGGACACGAATCTGATAGGTCTCTGCCGTTTGTTACGTCGCGTTCGCAAATGCTATGACAAGTATCATAATCAGATAGAAAAGGAGATGAGCGATGAAGATTTCATGGCTCTCTACGAGCAACTTGACATGTTCGATGACTTCGACGATGAGTTCGTTTCGAATGAGGAAAGCTATACGGAAGACGTCGCAAGATATGTGGATGAACACCTTTTAGAAATGGTCAAACCCGTTTGACCGAGAAATGAACAGATGGGCTTGCGCCCATAGTATTCTTAGAAAGCAAATTAGAGGTAAATGAAATCAGTAAATTAAATTCAATAAATTAAAAACGCAAAGACGCGAAGACACAGAGATATAAAACTTTGCGACTCTGCGACTTAGCGTTAAAAAATAATTTACTGGCTATAATTTATTGGTAATTTACTTTCCAAACAACAATAAGGAACGCAAGTTCCGTTTTTCTTTAATATGAACAAGATTGAACAAGAACTTCGCAAGAAGAGTCCGGTGCAGATAAAGAACAAGAAGGCATCGTTCGACTATTCCTTCGTTGACACATACACAGCCGGCATAGTATTGACCGGCACAGAGATTAAGTCTATACGACTTGGTAAGGCATCACTCGTTGATACATTCTGCTATATCAATAATGGTGAGATATGGGTTAAGGGCATGAACATCAACCCATATTTCTATGGCTCATACAACAACCACGAGGCTAAGCGCGACCGTAAGCTGCTGCTCAACAAGCGCGAGATACGCCGCCTTCAGGAAGACACCAAGGCTGTTGGATTCACCATCGTCCCTACCCTCGTCTTCATCGATGATAAGGGACGTGCAAAGGTGGATATTGCCCTCTGCCGTGGTAAGAAGGAATTTGACAAGCGCCAGACCATCAAAGAAAAACAGGACAAGCGCGAGATGGATCGTGCGATGAAGAATTTCTGATGATTTAAGGTTAGAAGGTTATGAGGTTTGAAGGTTTGAAGGTCGGAGTGCTTTAAATGTCTAAAGGCTAAAGTCTAATGTCTAAAGTCTTTTGTCTTTTGCCGTTTGCCTTTTTACCATATAACCTCCAAACCTTACAACCTCGTTAATTCTAACATAAAACAATATTTTATAACCAAAAATGAAAAGACTTTTTTCGATTTTGTCATTACTATCAATAATGACATGGGGGACATTAAAGGCGCAGAATGTGGAAGATGTATTAGACGTGAAAACATTGAACTTTCAAGGCGTTGATTATCAGTTAGGTTGGAGCGCACACAACTCAAGCCAATGTATTCAGGAGTATTTCCCGAAGGGACAGGTTCCAGAATCATATACTGATATGTTTACAATATCGGTATTCACAAATATCGTTGATGGAGTAACCCCAACAATGGCAGTTGCCGCCAAAGAGGCAGAACTGGAAGCAAGAAAGGAAAAGACAAAGGATGTTTGGAACTGGTCCGTGATGACCAATGAAGAGACAAACGAAGCTTGTATTGATTTCGTCTGTTGTTCTGGGAAGGATGGCAAGTTAGACGTCGTTGAATTTGATGTTCATCGCTATCGTATGATTCAGGTTGACGGCAAGCCTGCTCTTCAACTGCTATTCTACAGTCATCGTGCCTATGGTGACGACATCACAGAAATGATGAATAATCTAAAAGATATTAGAGGGAAAGCCCTTCTTGATATCGTTGATTTCAACATAGACTGCAACGTGAAATTGAAATAAAAGAAAACTCTCCAACGGAATAAAATCAGTTGGAGAGTTTTTATGTTTTCCAAGAAACAATATGATTTATTTCTTTTTATTCTTCTCGCTATGTTTATTTATCCTTTTAAGAGCATCTATTGTAACGGATAATATTTGGTTTGTTTGCCCATTAAAGAAATGAACACATTCAAGTGCTGGACTTATAACCTCAAACTCTTTTATCTCATAACAATCACGAGCATATAGAAGGAAATTGCAAATATCGGTTGGTGTCATATATGGATTATCTTCCAAATGGGTGTGCATAACCGTTTGTACGCTTTTACCTTCTGGCCATTTCGTAGGGATGAAACTATTATGATACTTAGTCTTTTTGATTATATTAAGATTCTCGTCAAAATCAAAACTATAATCATTACCCATCGGAACTACGTTTTCTTTGGTTGTACCTGTCAACCAATACATTCTATAGCAATTGTTTGGAAGAGGTATTAAATCTGTATTCATACTTTCCATCATATTTATCATATTGGTTTCAAGACACTTCTGCTTCATTTTCAGTCTCATGTCAACAAGTTTCGCCTCATACTCGGTCAAAGGGCGCTTAACGTCAGAATACGTGTTATTTTCATCATGGGTATAGTCAAGAAGGCATTGCAAATGAAACTTATCATAGGCAATACAATGAAGTTTCCCATCGGTCGCTTCATAAACAATAACGCCCTCAAAATCACCCATATACTTACAATGCGCCACAACCATGTCCGTACCTATCCATGCTGCTTTTTCGTAACAATACAGCTTATATCCTTCAGTAAGGATACTATCGTTGATTGGCTGCATCATTGCTTGAAGCTTAAAAACATTCATCTTTTTCTTGGCACTAGCATTTATAGAAAAAGAGCATATTAATAATGAAAGTAATAATAAACTTTTTATTTTCATTTGATTGTACTTTTATTATATGATTTGAATGATGCAAAGGTACAAATAATAATTGTCACGTGCAAATTTCATGGAGAGAATTTGTTGTTTCATCCTAAGAAACGTGAATTCGGCAAATTTCATCAACTATTATTGAAAACACGTAGTTGAAGAAGCTCTACGCCTCTGTGTGCAGAACGCGAAGACGCAAAGTCGCAAAGATTATATTTTAGCAACAAGTTGCTTTTAAGTGACAATAATTACCAATCTACGCAATCTTATTCCAATAATTTTATTTTCAAGATTTAGAGAGATTTGTCGAAGACCCACTGACCATAGGGAAGTAATTTGAGAATTTTTCTTTGAATTTATAAGAGATTTGTCGAAGACCCTCTGACCATAGGGAAGAAATTTGAGAAAGGTCGCTTACGCTCCTACAATCACGCCAATTCCAAATGCTACGCAAGTAGCAATACTTCTCTCTTTCGCATTAATTCAAAATTGACTTTCCCTTCGGCCGTCGAGCTAAACCTTCTCTAATTACTTCCCTATGGTCAGTGGGTCTTCGACAAATCTCTCAAATTCTTGATAAAAAGATTGAGAAGATTGGTAAGATTGGTAATTATTGTCAGTTAAGCACCGCAAGGTGCGAATTCCGTTTCTTTACTTCCCTGCGGTCAGTGGGTCTGCGATAAATCTCGTGCTTTCCGTGTTCAAATTATTCTTTGTGGCTCTGCATCTTTGCGTTTAAGAAATTCTGCATCTTTGCGTTTTATAAATAAAGAGGCGGACGAAAAAGAAGGATTGGAGGGCAAAGAAATGCTTTTTGCAATATTTACGGGCTTTTAGCGTTTTAATATAGTATGAAACGTATTATTTCGATATATTTTCTTGCGATGATATGCAGTCTGACGGCGTTGGCACAGGATTTTGTGCTGACGGGCAGAGTGATGGACGCGCAGGAAAACGCAATAGAACTTGCATCTGTTAGCTGTGTGGCACAGGGCAAGGCTACTATGACCAACCTCCGTGGCGAGTTCTCCCTGTCGCTGAGGTCGGCTGATTCGGTAGTGATACGTTTCTCAATGATAGGCTATAAGACCAAGACAAGGGTGCTGCGCCGTCCGAAGGGAAGACAGAACCTACAGATACAACTTTATGAGGATGAGCAGTATCTGGATAACGTTGAGGTGGTAAAGAGGAAGCGTAGCACATCTACCACAGAGGAGATAAGCACCAAGGATATGAAGACGGCTCCGTCGGCTTCAGGAAATGCCGTTGAGGAACTTATCCAGCAGCAGGCAGGTGTGAGTACGCATAGCGAGTTATCATCACAATACAACGTGCGTGGAGGTGCTTTCGACGAGAACTCCGTATATATCAATAACGTAGAGGTATATCGTCCGTTCCTTATCCGTAGCGGACAGCAGGAAGGTCTTTCTATCATCAACCCTGATATGGTGGGAAAGATTGGATTCTCAACCGGTGGCTTTGAGGCAAAGTATGGCGATAAGATGTCATCAGCCTTGGATATAACCTACCGCCGTCCGGAGAAGTTTGAGGCCAACGCACAGGCGAGTCTGCTTGGTGCGAGTGCATATATAGGTTTCAGTAACAAGAAGTTCTCATGGGCAAACGGCATACGATACAAGACGACCAAGGCTCTGCTGAAATCGTTCCAGACGGAGGGCGACTACGATCCTGAGTTTATAGACTATCAGACCTATATGAGCTACACGCCAAACAAGCGTTGGCAGGTGGATTTCATTGGCAATATAAGCCAGTCGAAGTATAATTTCCAACCAAAGAATCGTGAGACAAGCTTCGGTACTCAGGAGAATATACACACATTCCTGGTATATTTCGATGGTTGGGAAAAGGACTTGTTCCGCACATATTTTGGAACATTAAGCATAAAGCGTAACATCACCAATAACACCAACTTATCCCTTATCGGTTCAGCTTTTTCAACAAAGGAAAAAGAGACCTACGATATTCAGGGAGAGTACTGGCTGAAGGATGCGCAAAGCGATATGAACGGAGGTACTGAAAAGGGTTATGGCACATACGCCGAGCATGCGAGAAACTATCTGAAAGCAAGGGTCGGAAGCCTGAAGCTGATGCTTGAGCACAAGACGAGGATGCATAACGTGCAGTCGGGACTGACGATGAAATGGGAACATATCGAGGAGCAGTCGAAGGAATACGAGATGCGTGACTCGGCTGGCTATATCATTCAGAATCTTGGCAATTCATTCCACCATTCGCCAAACTCGCTCAATATGATCTATACCCTTTCTGCAAAGAACGCCCTTGATGCTCGTAGAACAGAGTTCTATATTCAGGATGCGTGGAAATTTGAGCGTGGCGGAAAGACGGACGAGAATGGTAAGGAAATAGTGCCCCCTACCCTATACACGCTTAACTATGGCATGAGATTTGCGAACTGGTCGTTTACGAAGGAAAGCATATTCTCTCCACGAGTATCATTGGCAATCATTCCGGGATATAATCAGGATCTGATGTACCGCTTTGCGGCTGGCATATACTATCAGTCACCTTTCTATAAGGAACTGAGAGATACCACGACCATTGACGGAACAACATACGCCACGCTGAACAATAAGCTGAAATCGCAAAAATCAGTCCATTTCATCGCGGCATTAGACTATCGTTTCGAGATGATGGGACGCTCGTTTAAGTTCTCAGCAGAGGCTTACTACAAGGCACTTTCAAACCTCGTGCCTTATAGCGTGAACAACGTAAAAGTGGTTTATTACGGCACAAACGAGGCTTCAGGACACGTTGCAGGTGTGGATTTCAAGCTCTATGGCGAGTTTGTTCCTGGAACAGATTCTTGGATTACCTTCTCTCTGATGAACACGAAGATGAGACTCAATGGCGTTAGCATTCCATTGCCAACCGACCAGCGATATTCAATAAATATGAGTTTCTCTGACTATTTCCCAAATACCGACCGTTGGAAGATGCAGCTCAAGCTTGCCTTTGCCGATGGTCTGCCTTTCAGCGCACCACACAAGCCATTGGAGCAGTTGAACTTCCGTGCACCTGCCTATCGTCGTGTGGATATAGGCATGAGCTATCGTGCTTTCAAGAACGACAAGCGCGAGAAACAGAGTCCGTTTAAGAATATCTGGCTGGGACTTGACTGTCTTAACATCCTCGGTATCAACAACGTGAACTCATACTACTGGGTAACAGATATCCAGAACACGCAGTATGCCGTGCCAAACTATCTCACAGGCAGACAGTTGAATGGAAAGGTGATTTTTGAGTTTTAGACTAATGGGGTTAGGAGGTTAGAGGTTAGAAGGTTAGAAGGTCTTAACAATTATTCGCTGAAGCTCATCAAGCTAAAGCAAGTGAAAATTGAAAATTATTTGCACACAGAGGCACAGAGACGATGAGCGCCGAAGGTGCGGCATCTAAAAGGGCGGTGCGTTAGCGCCGTTGATACAGATTGAGATGATTAATTGAGCGCTGTAAGTGCGATACCTATAATAAGTGTCGCACCTACGGCGCTCAAATTAGTATAAGCCCTTCATATAACAGCCCTTACGGACTGCCCTTTTAGGTGTCGGGCTTACAGCCCTCGCAGGTGAGGTCAATTGAAAATTATTCGCTGAAGCTCATCAAGCTAAAGCAAATGAAAAATGATTTAGAACGCAAAGAAGCGGAGGCGGAGAGAAAACAATCTTTGCGGCTTTGCGTCTTCACGTTTTACCCTCTACCCTCTAACCTTCCGACCTCCAAACCTTAAAACCTACATTTTTTTCTTTTTTTCTGCATAATATTTTCTTTGTTTCAGAATAAATTATTATCTTTGCACTTGATTTTTGACTAATAATACAATAAACAATATAACCCAAACAAATAACTAAAATGAAAATTTCACGTATTGATCATCTGGGCATTGGTGTCCAGAGTATCGAAGAGGTATTACCTTATTTCGAGAACGTACTTGGTCTGAAATGCTATGCCATTGAGGAAGTAGCAGATCAGAAAGTTAAGACTGCTTTCCTAAAAGTTGGCGAGACAAAGATTGAGCTGCTTGAGCCTACAAGTCCTGAAAGTGCTATTGCAAAGTGGCTTGAGAAGGGTGGTAAGGGCGTTCACCACGTTGCATTTGCTGTTGAGGATGGTGTTGCAGAGGCACTCGTAGAGGCTGAGGGCAAGGGCATCCGTCTTATAGATAAGGAGCCACGTCTTGGTGCTGAGAATATGATGATCGGTTTCCTGCATCCTAAGATGACAGCCGGAATACTAACAGAACTTTGTGAACCAAAGAAATAACACAACGATGTCAAAGCAAGTAGAAAATATAAAGAAGCTTTTAGCAAAGCGCGAGCAAGCTCGTCTTGGCGGTGGTGAGAAGGCCATCGAGAAGCAGCACGAGCGTGGTAAATATACAGCCCGAGAGCGTATCGACATGCTGTTGGATGAGGGCTCTTTCGAGGAGTATGACGCATTCAAGCTGCATCGCTGCCATAACTTCGGCATGGAGAAGAAGCAGTACCTCGGCGACGGTGTTGTCGTTGGTTCTGGTACTATCGACGGCCGTCTGGTATATGTATTCGCACAGGACTTCACCGTAAACGGCGGTTCTCTTTCAAAGACCATGTCAGAGAAGATCTGTAAGGTGATGGATATGGCGATGACAATGGGTGCTCCATGTATCGGCATCAACGATTCAGGTGGTGCACGTATTCAGGAGGCTATCGACGCCCTTGCTGGATATGGTGAGATCTTCGAGCGTAATATCCTCGCTTCAGGTGTAGTTCCACAGATTTCAATGATCTACGGTCCTTGTGCTGGTGGTGCAGTATATTCTCCTGCCCTCACCGACTTCACCTTGATGATGGAAGGTACATCTTATATGTTCCTTACAGGTCCTGCCGTTGTGAAGACCGTAACTGGCGAGAATGTCGATGCAGAGCACCTCGGAGGTGCAAGCGTACATGCAAGCAAGTCGGGTGTCACACACTTTACAGCAAAGACGGAGGAAGAGGGTATTGAGATGATTAAGACCCTCATATCATATATTCCATCAAACAATATGGAGGAGGCTCCTCGCAAGGAATGTAATGACCCATTGAACCGTATGGACGATTCTCTTAATGAGATTATCCCTGAGGACCCAAATCAGGCATACGACATGTATAAGGTAATCGCAGCTATTACCGATAACGGCGAGTTCTTTGAGGTTCAGCCTAAGTTCGCAAAGAACATTATCATCGGTTTTGCCCGTTTCAACGGACAGTCTGTCGGTATCGTTGCAAATCAGCCTTCTGCATATGCAGGTGTGCTTGACGTGAATGCATCACGTAAGGGCGCTCGTTTCGTTCGTTTCTGCGATGCCTTCAATATCCCTATTGTTAGCCTCGTGGACGTACCGGGCTTCCTACCAGGTACAGGTCAGGAGTATAATGCCGTCATCCTTCATGGTGCCAAGTTGCTTTACGCATACGGCGAGGCTACCGTTCCAAAGGTTACAGTCACCTTGCGTAAGTCATACGGAGGTTCACACATCGTTATGGGTTGTAAGCAGCTCCGTGCAGATATCAACCTCGCATGGCCAAGTGCTGAGATTGCCGTTATGGGTGCTGCTGGTGCTGTTGCCGTACTTCAGGCTAAGGAGGCAAAGAAGATTAAGGAAGAAGGCGGTGATGTAAAGGCATTCCTCGCAGAGAAAGAGGCTGAGTATCAGGAGCTCTTCGCAAATCCTTATCAGGCTGCTCAGTTCGGCTACATCGACGATGTAATCGAGCCACGCAACACACGTTTCCGCATCTGTCGTGCATTGGCACAGTTGGCTACAAAGCGTCAGTCATTGCCAGCCAAGAAACACGGATGTATTCCGATGTAAGAGTTCTCCTTTTAAGGAGTAATAAGGAGTACAAGGAGTGCAAGGAGTACAAGACGAATGTCTTATCCGGAATAGGGCTTGGTGGAGTAAGGAATAAGGTTTGACAGTAACAAACCCTCATCCATCATCACTTGAACCATCAACGATAAATACTATCGTCTTGTACTACTTAAGCGACTTTAGGAGCGTCACTCCTTGTACTACTTGTACTCCTAAAAAAGAGTAAAGAATAAAGTAAAAAGAACAAAATGAATAACGAAGTTTATGCTGCCATCGCTATGGCATTGCATGATGACCTCGGATATAACCTGCACGATAGCGAGTCTGGCAGACTCACTATCGTGGCAAGGGATTCCGAATGGTCTTCTAAGGCAGCAAAGATGACAGCAAAAGTATAGAAATGAGACAGTATAAATATCAGATCAACGGCAAGAAATATGAGGTGTCGGTTGAGACTCCTGCCGCTGACGGAACAATCGCAGTAACAGTAAACGGCGAGACATATTCTGTTGTGCGCGAACCAGAGCCAGTAGTGGAGAAGAAAAAGGTGGTAGTGAAACCTGTTGCAGCAAAGCCTGTCGAGGGCGCAGACGAGATGCAGGACGCACTCCGTTCCCCACTTCCAGGAACAGTAATAGAGATTCCTGTTAAGACAGGCATGCAGGTAAAGGAAGGCGACACTCTCGTTGTGCTTGAGGCAATGAAGATGAACAACAATCTTACGGCAGAAAGAGATGGCATAGTCAAGTCAATTCTCGTGGGTGAAGGCGAGGCTGTAAAAGAAAATACGCCTCTCGTGACATTCGAGTAAGCCGACAATTGCCTATAACAAAATAACAATATACCGGTATAATGTAGTCAAAGGATTACATTATATCGGTATTTTTTTCTTAAATTTGAGTTAATTATATGTAAAGAGGGGGAGAATTTGCCGTTTTCTCAAGTTTTTTTGTTAACTTTGCACCACAAATTCAACAGAAATAATGAAAAAAGTTCTCTTTATCAATCACGAAATTTCGCCTTTCGTACCAGACTCAGAGTTGGCGGTTATGGGACGCCGTTTACCACAGTCAGTTCAGGATAGCGGATGCGAGATCCGTACATTCATGCCAAAATGGGGGCATATAAACGAGCGTCGTGGTCAGTTGCACGAGGTACAGCGCCTGTCTGGTATGAATATCATCATCAATGACACCGACCACCCACTTATCATCAAGGTGGCAAGCATCCCCCAGACAAAGATTCAGGTATATTTCATTGATAACGAGGAATACTTCATTAAGGGCAAGAGCGATGACGACGTTCCAACAACAAGTTGTGGTGAACGCGCTATTTTCTTCGCTCGTGGCGTGATTGAGACAATGAAGAAGCTTCGCTGGTCTCCTGACATTATTCATTGTCAGGGTTGGATGAGTGCCTTTGTGCCTCTCTATATCAAGCAGGCTTATCAGGACGAGCCTTCTGTATGCAACGCGAAGATTGTCTCTTCCCTCTTCAACAGCACAGGAGACATAGTGCTTGAGGAAGACCTTAAGCAGCGCATCGCATTCAAGGGCGTTACCGTTGACAGCCTTTCTGACTATAGCGACAATTTCGGTATGACTGACCTTGCACGTCTTGCAATCAGAAATTCTGACGGTGTCATCGCAGGTTCACCAGTTCTCAAGGACAGCATCATGAAGGAGGTTGAAGCTTCCGATACAAAGTTCCTTGCATATCCAGGTGAAGACTTCAAGGATGCATACCTCGACTTCTACGACACTTTGTAATTTCAGGGTAAAATTATAATTGAATAATAATCGTGAAAAAGAATCTTATATTCCCACTCATAGCATTAGCAAGTCTTTTTGTATCATGCGATGACAATACAGACGAGTTGGGATACTCTCTCACCAATCCTACGGACAGAATGGCTATCGCCTATGGAACGTTCAACGTAAATAGCGAAACCGTCAAGCTCGACAACATAATCTCACGTTCTTCTACTGGCTACCTCGGAAAGATCAAGGATCCGGAAACAGGTTCATATATCACCTGTAACTTCATGGGGCAGCTGCATATAATGGAAGACTACGAGTTTCCAAAGAAGGACAGTCTTGTACTTACCAATGGTGAGATTATAGCAGACTCATGTGAACTACAGGTTTATTATTCTACCTACACAGGAGACTCAACAGTCTCAATGAAGTGTAAGTTCCACGAATTTGCAAAGCCACTTAGCGAATCAGAGACATACGACGTAGATTTCAAGCCTACCATCGAAAACGGATTCCTACGCAATGATGGTTTGACAAAATCAACAACATATTCGCTTATAGACTATAGTTTGGCAGACTCTATACGCTGGAAAGGTATTCGTCATTTCAACATAAATCTGAACGACGAATACACAGACGTTGATGGCAAGAAATACAACAACTATGGCACATACATCATGCAAAAGTATTATGAGCCAGGTGGAAGCGTAAATTTCAAGAACTCATACAACTTCATACATAATGTATGCCCTGGTTTCTATCTTGAGAATACTGGCGGTATTGGTTGTATGGCAAACATCTCATATACACAACTTATCGTATATATGAGATACCTTGATTCAAATGGAGACTCAATCAATGGTATATTGGTATTCGGCGGTACGGAGGAGGTACTCCAAAAGACAAACATCACTCAGGATCAAGAAATCATCGACAAGATGAAGGACGAGGGTGACCACACCTACCTCAAGACTCCTGCGGGACTCTACACAGAGCTTACTCTTCCTGTGGATTCTGTCTTCAAAGGACATGACAGCGATACTTTGAATACTGCAAACATGTTTATCCCTCGCGAGAACAACACTCAGGCAACACGCAACTATACTATCCCTATTCCACAGAAAGTTATGATTCTGCCAGCTGACAGCGTTGAGAATTTCTTCGCAAACGAGAAAGTTGCCGACAACCGCAGTTCATACATAACAACATACGCATCTGCCACAAACGGATATACATTCAGCAACATCAGCGGTATGATGCGCATAATGAAGGATGCCAAGACCAAATATCTCGCAGAACATAAGGGAACAACAGATGCGCAATATGAAGAGCTCTTCCCTAAATGGAACAAGGCAATAATAATCCCTGTGACCATAAGTTCTATAACAGACAGCTACAACCAAACGACAATAACACGTGTTACTCACGATATGAGTATCTCAAGCACGAAACTCGTTGGCGGCAAGGATAATCCTAAAGCGATAAAGATAAGTTGCATATACAGCAAGTTCCAAAAGTAGGTTGTCATGGCAGATAATTTCCTTGAAAACCATAGAGCCGAGTATGAGCAACGTAAAGCTAAATGGCTTGCAAAACAAAAGAAACATACTCCAGCCTCAGTTTTGGAGGCGAGGAAGAAAGAAAAGGAAAAGGAAAAAGAAAACCAGTAAGCGTTTGCTTACTGGTTTTCTTTTTTACATTCCAAAGGAACGAAAGAAATCAAATATATTTCGAGGTATAGCCTTTCTTCTGGGCTGCAACCTCCTCTGGAGTACCGGTTGCCACCACCATACCACCGTTACGACCGCCTTCAGGTCCCATATCAATGATATAATCAGCAAGACGAATAACATCAAGGTTATGCTCAATGATGATGACGGTATTGCCTTTGTCAACAAGTTTACGGATGATGCCCATAAGGATTCGTATATCCTCGAAATGAAGTCCAGTGGTAGGCTCATCAAGTATATATAAAGTCTTGCCTGTGTCACGTTTAGAAAGTTCTGTGGCAAGTTTTACACGTTGACTTTCTCCACCAGAGAGGGTTGTTGACGGCTGTCCGAGTTTGATATATCCTAGTCCAACATCCTGAAGAGTCTTTATCTTATGAAGAATGTTAGGCACACTCTCAAAGAACTCAACAGCCTGATTGATGGTCATATCAAGGACATCGGCAATGCTCTTGCCCTTATAGCGCACCTCAAGGGTCTCACGATTATATCGCTTTCCCTGACATACCTCACAAGGTACCATTACATCAGGGAGGAAATTCATCTCAACCGTTTTATAACCGTTTCCCGAACATTCCTCACATCGTCCTCCCTTTACATTGAAAGAGAAACGTCCAGGCTTATATCCACGAATCTTAGCCTCTGGAAGAGCGACAAAAAGAGAACGGATATCTGCAAAGACTCCGGTATATGTAGCCGGATTAGAACGCGGAGTACGGCCAAGAGGTGTCTGGTCAACATCAACAACCTTATCAATAAGGTCTATGCCCTCAATAGAGTCATAAGGCATAGGTTTCTTCAAGGAACGATAGAAATGTTGTGAAAGGATAGGATGAAGAGTCTCATTGATGAGGGTACTCTTGCCTGAGCCTGAGACACCTGTAACGACTATGAGTTTTCCGAGAGGGAAGGAAACGTCCACGTTCTTGAGGTTATTGCCACGAGCGCCGTGGAGAAAGAGACGGCCCCCCTCCTTCTCCCCCGAGGAGGAGGGATTTTTAGATACGCTATTACCATCTAAATGCTCCCCACTCGGGGGGATGGAGGGGGCTACCTTTAGCGTTCCATTAAGATAATCTGCGGTAATGGTATGCTGCTTTAGCATTTCCTTTGGAGTGCCTTGGAATACCACTTCCCCACCCTTTCTACCAGCCTTAGGACCAATATCCACGATATAGTCTGCGGACATCATCATATCTTGGTCATGCTCAACCACAATAACAGTATTACCGATATCACGTAACTGCTTCAATGATTTGATGAGACGGTCATTATCACGCTGATGCAGTCCGATGGAAGGCTCATCAAGGATATAGAGCACATTAACCAACTGACTGCCTATCTGCGTTGCGAGACGAATACGCTGACTCTCACCACCAGAAAGGGATGTTGACTGTCGTGAAAGAGAAAGATAGTCAAGGCCTACGTCAAGCATGAACTTCAGTCGGGTACGAATCTCTTTTATAATCTCAGAGGCAATCCTGTTCTGACGCTCGTCCATGTGCTTCGGAGCCTCATCCAACCAATCATATAGTTGGTCTATATCCATATCAGCAAGCTCGCATATGTTCTTATCCCATATACGATATGAAAGAGCCTCCTTGTTTAGGCGACGCCCTTCACATTCAGGACACTTCACCATAGCCATGAACTGGTCAGCCCATTTCTGTGCAGAAGCAGAATCATCATTCTCGATTACCTGACGAAGATATTTAACCACGCCCTCATATTCTGTAAAGTAATCTGAACTTGTCTTGGCTATCTCCTTAGGTATCCTGACACGCTCCAGACTACCATAGAGAACCTCACGAAGAGCATCCTCTGGAATATCAGCAATAGGCGTCTTGGACTTACAGTCATATTTTGCAAGAAGAGCATCTATCTGCCAGAAAATCATCTGGTTCTTATATTTGCCGAGAGGCGCTATACCACCCTCGTAAATAGAAAGAGATGTGTCAGGAATTACCTTCTTCATATCAATCTCATTTATAAGGCCAAGACCTTTACAATGAGGACATGCCCCCTCAGGAGAATTGAAAGAGAAGATATTCGGAGCTGGATCCTTGTATGCTATGCCACTTGTAGGACACATGAGTCTGCGAGAGAAACACTTCACCTCGTCTGCATCCTTGTCGTATATCATGATAAGACCTTCACCCTGTCGCATGGCAATACGGATAGTATTACGAAGACGTTCCTCATCACTATCCTTCACGACAAGCTTATCTATCACAACCTCAATATTATGGTTCTTATAACGATCCACCTTCATGCCACTCTCCAGTTCAAGGATTTCATCATCCACACGAACTTGAAGATAGCCTTTGCGACGCATCTGCTCAAAGAGCTCACGATAATGTCCCTTACGATTACGTACAAGAGGGGCAAGAATAATGATACGCTTACCAGCATAGTCGTGGAGAATCATCTCTGTTACCTGTTCCTCCGTGTATTTCACCATCTTCTCCCCCGACACATAACTATATGCTGTGCCAGCACGCGCAAATAGCAGACGGAGATAGTCATATACCTCAGTTGTTGTACCAACGGTAGAACGAGGATTGCGATTGGTTGTCTTCTGTTCAATGCTGATAACCGGTGAAAGTCCCGTAATATTATCCACATCAGGACGTTCCATCCCTCCAAGGAAATTACGGGCATAGGCAGAGAACGTTTCGATGTAACGTCTTTGTCCTTCAGCAAAAATTGTATCAAAGGCAAGCGAAGACTTACCCGAGCCAGAAAGCCCAGTGATAACGCTCAACGAATAACGCGGAATCTTAACATCAATATTCTTCAGATTGTGCACTCTGGCACCATAGATTTCTATCATCGATTTGTCGTTTCTGTATATCCCCTGAGAAGATTTACATCCTTCTTAATGTTATACTTCACTCCATCAGCACCTTTTGCCTGAACATGGACATAATACACCCCTTCTTTTACATCCTTCCCATTGAATTTACCGTCCCATTCTCCTGCAGGATCAGTCCATTCGTAAAGCTTCTGCCCCCAGCGATTATATATAGTAGCCTTGAATTCAACAATAGACTGATACCCTTCTTTCGCCTTATAAGTATCATTACGATTATCACCATTAGGAGAGAAAGCATTCGGGAATTCAAGTTTACTGGATTTTATGGTAATACTGATTGGATCAGAAAGTTTTTCCTCACCATTCGGAAAAGAAGCAAAGAGACAAACAAGATGAGTTCCGGCTTCAGTAAACGTGAAGTCGGTGTTTTCCTCATGACGCAAAAGGTAATGCTGAGCTTCTACGATTTCATTCTTATAGAAACGCCATTCAAAATAGCCATCGTGATCATCACTACCAGACAAGAAACGCACTTTTAGAGGGGCAGAACCTTCATAACTCGTGGTCTGGACATCACCTGTCTCAGTGGCAATCTCTGCACATGGAGATATATTCTGCGCCATCATCTGTGGGATAACAGTATATAGCAGCAAAGATAAAATCAAAAAAAACTTTTTCATATATGAAATAACGCAAAATTTACCGAAATATGTTGATTTATACCGAAAAAATTCGTATTTTTGCATCGCAAATAGAAATTCAACACTAAAATGAGCAAAAAAAACTACATAGTCTTTATTTTAGCCGCTTTGTTTGCTTTCTGTCTGGATGCAGACGCACAACAACAGATACAGACAGTACACAAGGTGAAGAAACGCGAAACAATCTACGGCATAGCCCGCGACTATAACATCACCATAGAGGAACTCATTGGTGCTAATCCTGAGATGCTGCAGCCTGGCTACGCACTCAAGAAAGGCTCTACCATAAACATACCATTCCCACAACAGCAGCAACAGCAACCTACAGAAACGACTCCTGCCGTTCCCATAAAGCACAGTATCGACATCGGTGTTATGCTTCCACTTCACAACGTAGATGGCGATGGACGCAGAATGATAGAGTACTACCGTGGTTTGCTTATGGCCGTAGAAAAGCTAAAGGCTGATGGTATCAGTATTAACGTAAGAGCATGGAACGTGTCACAGACCGACGACATCAACTCCACCCTACTTCAGCAGGGAGCAGACCAATCAGATATCATCTTTGGTCCTCTGTACTCAAAACAGGTAAAAGCTCTCGGTGATTTCTGCAAGAAGAACAAGATACGCATGGTTATCCCGTTCTCCATCAATGGCGACGAGGTAAACCGTAACGAGTTCATATATCAGGTATATCAACCTGCAGAGACTTTTAACCAGAAGAGCGTCAATTCATTTATCGACCGTTTCAGCAACTGTCACCCTATCATAATAGACTGCAACGACTCCACTTCAAACAAGGGTACATTCACCTACGCCCTTCGCAAAAAATTGGAAGAGAAAGGCATACAGTACAGCATTACCAATCTGCGCTCTAACATGGAAATGTTCGAGAAGGCTTTCTCCACCACAAAGAGAAACGTAGTGATACTCAACACAGGCAGATCTCCTGAACTCACCCAGACGATGCACAAGCTCGACGCCCTTCTTGCACATTCTCCGGGATATATGATTTCCATGTTCGGATATACAGAATGGCAGATGTACGAGAAATACAATCAGAATCAGACATTCTTCCACAAATACGATGTATATATCCCCTCTTCTTATTTCTTCAATGAGCAGTCGGGCTACATACAGAGTTTCCAACAAGCATACAAAACAAAGTTTGGCGCAGATATGATGAATGCACTCCCTCATTTCGCCCTCACAGGTTATGACCAAGGTGTATTTTTCATCGGTGGTGTATATAAGTTCAAGGGACAGTTCTACGGTGCAAGAAACCAAATATACAACACATCCCTCCAGACTCCATACCACTTTAGTAAGACGCCAAACGGAGGATTCCGCAACGAGGCATATCTTCTGGTTCACTATCAGAAAAACGGAGGAATTGAAACCATCAGCTATTAAACAGAAGTTATGAAAGCATAACTTCGTAGGTTATAAGGTTAAAGGTTATAGGTCAGCATCGCTATGGGCATTGTTCGCTAAGGCTCATCAAGCTAAAGCATTCCGACCTGAAAACCTAAAAACCTATTAACCCGAAAACCTTTAAAAATAATTATGAAAAAAAAATACGCACTCATTCTCCTATGCCTTGCCCCAATATGGGCATTGGCACAAGTTGGTGAGCATAGAAATCAGTTTGCCGTAGGTTTTCATGGTGGATATTCGCTCAATCAAGTTGATTTCATCCCAAAAGTAAATCAGACAAACCACAAGGGATTTACTGGCGGATTAATGGCAAGATATACCTGCGAGAAATACTTCAAGACAATATGCTCTATCCAGTTGGAGTTCAACTACTCACAACTTGGTTGGGAAGAGGATATCACTGTTGATAAGGACAAGCGTGTTCCCTGCAAGGATAATCCCGAGGAATATGAAAGATTCAAACAAGACATTAATTATCTCCAGATTCCGATACTCGCCCATCTTGCCTGGGGAAAGGAAAAGCAGGGGGTGAATTTCTTCTTCAACGCAGGTCCTGTGCTCGGTTTCTATACAGGAAACCATATCGACAAGAACTTTACACATGAGACTGTGAACCATGAAGGAAGAGGCTATCAAAATAAAGAGAACATAGAGAAACTAAAAAAACAACTCCAAGAAAAGGAGAAGGCTCCGACGAACAAATTCGACTATGGAATCGCAGCAGGATTAGGATTGGAACTACATATCAAACCCATAGGAAGATTCCAGATAGAAGGGCGCTATTACTACGGTCTCGGCAATCTTTATGGAGACAGCAAACTCGATTGTTTCAGTCGTTCTGCCCATCAAACCATTATATTGCGTGGAGCATACCTAATTGACATATAAAGTGACGTTTTTGAGTATTATCGGTTGATATATATCAAGCGAGAAAAATTTTTCTCCATTTTTCGCCCTGAAAATTTTTCTATCTCAGAAATAATAACTACCTTTGCACCGCAATTCAGAAAAGAAGCACAAAAACAAGCACCCTTAGCTCAGTTGGTAGAGCACCTGACTCTTAATCAGGGTGTCCAGAGTTCGAGCCTCTGAGGGTGTACTTCTTTCGGAATTTGCAGCATAAATGTTGCACCCTTAGCTCAGTTGGTAGAGCACCTGACTCTTAATCAGGGTGTCCAGAGTTCGAGCCTCTGAGGGTGTACTTCAAGAAGTCCTAATCATTTTCTGATTAGGATTTTTTGTTTTCTCATGAAAAATAACTAACTTTGCATTTTTAAGTAAAGAGGAACTGCGTAGCTGATGAGCTTGCGTATAAAGTATAAAGAATAAAGTGTAAAGTTATATATGAACAACTTCGTCTTTCAAAGTCCGACAGAGTTTGTTTTCGGACGTGGCACAGAGAATCAGTGTGGCGACCTATGCAAGGCATACGGCGCAACAAAGGTCATGATAGTTATAGGTGGCGGTAGCGCTCGTAAGAGCGGATTATTGGCACGCGTGGAAGACTCCCTAAGCAAGGCGGGTATTCCTTACTGTCTGCTTGAAGGCATCAAGCCGAATCCAGAGGACACAAAAGTATATGAAGGCATTGAACTCGCCCGTAAGGAGAATGTCGATTTTCTCCTTCCTGTCGGTGGCGGTAGCGTCATCGATACGGCAAAAGCCATAAGTGCAGGTTTCAACTACGACGGTGATTTCTGGGATTTCTATTGCGGGAAGAAGAACGTAGAGGACTATCCCAATGTTCTTCCCGTTGGTGTCGTTCTCACAATTCCGGCAGCAGGAAGCGAGGCGTCAGGCAACACTGTAATAACCAAGACCGAAGGAATGTTCAAACTGTCAATCCGCACAAAGGCAATTCTGCGTCCTAAATTCGCCATAATGAATCCCGAACTCACCATGACTTTGCCTCCTTACCAGACAGCAGCAGGTATCGTGGATATGATGGTTCATACCATGGAGCGTTACTTCTCCCCTACTCCCGGATGCGAGGCAACAGACCGTCTCTGCGAGGCTGTACTCATCAGTTGTATAAATGAAGGTCCTAAGGTAATTGCCAATCCGAATGACTATGAGGCACGAGCTAATATTATGTGGCTCGGCACTATGGCTCACAACGGAATCTGTGGCGTTGGACGTGTAGAGGACTGGGCTAGTCATCACATGGAGCATGAGATTAGCGCGATATATGGTGTTACACATGGTGCAGGTCTAAGCGTCGTGGTTCCTGCATGGATGACATTTGTGATGAGAAAGAATGCAACAAAGATAGCACAGTTCGCCCGTCGCGTATTAGGTGTTGAGGGCAATGATGATGTTTCTGTTGCAACAGAAGGCATCAATCGTCTTAAAGCATTTTGGAAATCACTCGGTATGCCTGTAACGATGAAGGAACTCGGCATAGATAATCCCGACATCGACGCTCTTGTTGCCAAACTCCGCATAAACAAAGGTGATAAGATTGGCGGATACATCAGTCTTTCAATGGACGACTGCAAGGAAATCTATATGATCAGCAAATAAATGTACTTGCAAAGAAAAAGCGATACCGCTTATGGTGACTTATAAAGAGCCTTTCCATAAGCGGTATTTTTTTTGCATTCTACACAAATCAGTTACTACCAGTTGCCTGTTTCATACCCTCAAAGAATTTCTGTTGCAATTGTTGAGCAAGCTGGTTGTCAGGGTTGATTTTCAAGGCTTTCTCGTAGTTCTGCATTACATCCATATAGTAACGCTGACCATTCTGAACCGGATTTTGTACGATACGTACCATATAGAGAAATCCACGAAGAGTACATACATCGGACAGGTCTGCACCCTTCATCTGCTCCATCTTGTCAATGGTCTGCTCGGCTTCTTTCAGCAGATTCTCGGTCTGCTCTGCCTTAGGATTCGATACAGAGAAACTCAGACTTTGCAGAGCCATCTGGTACTTAGGCTGAATGCTGTCAGGAAACATAGCCTCAACACGCTTCAGTTCCGCGATACAGTTGAGATGTGCATCTGGAGTTTGCTGCTGGAGCTTGCTTAGCGACTGGCCAATAAGAGCCTGCATCTGTGATGGCTCCTGAGCCTTAATACTAACACCTGCCATCATGCAGAGAGCGATGGCGATAACACAATTCTTAAAAGTTTGAAATGTCATAAGCTTTATTATTTTTAAGTGAAACAAATATGCCGATATAAAAGAAGCGGTCTCGGTTTGCCTTTACCGATGTGCCGTCTGGATTGTAACGGAATACATTGGTACGACCAAGAATGTTGTTCAGCGATGCATAGACGATAACCTTCGGACTTACAAGCCATGTGAGATTGGCATCTACACTATTATAATGCGGAGTAGTACCGACAGGATATTTCCTTCCGCTGGCATACGACTCAGACAATCCGATAATCGTTTTGCCGATGCTGTATTTCAAAGTCATACGGATATTATGACGCGATGTATAGTCGGGAGTGCGTAAAGCTGCATAGTCGAGATAGAGACGTTCAGAGTCGTTGAAGGAATAAGATAGCGTGCCTATCATATTCTTAACGAGCGAGTGGTTCTCGATGAACACATCCATGCCTTTGCTCGTACCATAGCCATCAGCTGTATATATGCCATTCACAATCAGAGGAAGGCTATGATATTTCTTGTAATATGGCTCTATACGCAACAGAGTATTGTTGATTTCATACTGCATACTGAATATGGCATGATTGGCTGTACTCTGAGCCATACGTTTTCCGCTCATTACTATATAGTCATCATCTGCCGTCTGACTGTATTTTCCCAACATAGCCGATAGTTGGAAGTGCTTATTCGGCACATAACTCATCGTGACACGAGGCATAAGCAGCCAACTATCATCATAGCTCACGTTCTCCACCCTCGCAGAGAGGTTAAGAAACAGTTTCGGCACAATGCGTAACTGGGCATCGGTATGTGCAGCAAGCAGGTTATAGTCAAGCTCGTAATGACTGAGGTCATATCTTTTAGTACTGTGTCGGAGATAGTCCTCAACACCTGCCGACATCTTCAGAACAGAGGAAAAGACCTTACGAGCCTCAGTTTTAAGATGTATCTCATTACGGAAGTTATGGTAATGATCGCCCAGGATCTGCGCATCGTCAATATCATTCACAACCGATGAATTGGCAATGCCCGTAAAAAGGCTATATCCTCGTCCGATGTTGGTTCTAAGCGTAGTATTTGCATAGATATTATGCTCAATGAGCGACAACCGACGATTGTCGATATGAAGACCAAGAGAAGTGAAGTCATAACCAACGTATGATTTCAGGACGGAAGCCGATGAAAATTCCGCTTTGTACTGTGCCTCACCAGACAGTTTCCTGTATGGACGTGTCCAATCGAGACGGTCAGGAAACAAGGCATCGTAAAGTCCCATGTCTATATAGTCAGCATTAAACGACAGACTGCTTGACGCGAAAGCCTTAGTACCACCTATATTCCAATCTACGAGCGATGCACTTACTCCCAGTTTGTCACCCGTCGCTACATCGGTTGTTTCCATAGGCAACACAGAAGACAGAGCCTGTCCGTATTCGCCGCCATAACCGCCAAGCGAAAAATTGATACCCTTGAATAGGAATGGCGAGAAACGACTGCGAACAGTATTATTCTCCGTGTTCGTGGAATAAGGAACGAGCACATGCATACCGTTGACAAACGTCTGACATTCGTTGCTCTCGCCTCCACGCACATACAGTTTGCCATTCTCCCCCACCTTCTGTGTGCCTGGCAATGTCTGTAATGCAGCAACAATGTCGCCACAGGAATTACCCGACAACACCACATCAAGCGCATCCATAGTCTTGAAATTGTCGCTCTTGCCGAAACTGTATGTACTGGCAGTAACAACCACCTCGTTGATAGTCGTAGCCCGCTCATGCATACGGATAAGAAGGTTCTGTGTCTCGGTGGTAGTCAGCACCACATCGTCAAAGCCGATAAATGTAGCCTTGATAGATAACTCGCCTGACTGACTGGTGACAAATTCGAATCTTCCGAGCGAATCAGTAAGGCATCCGTCTATCGTACCTATTATAAAGACATTGGCACCTGGCATTGGTTCCCGTCCATCGGTAACGACACCGGAAACAACTGTCTGACTCATCGCATGACAAGCGACAAGCAGCATGATAATGATATGTGTAAGTCGATGTTTCATGCTGCAAAGATACGACGGGATTCTGATACCGCCAAATATCCTTGACAGACAACAAGAAACGCTGACAGACAACTAATCTGCCAGACGAATTACTATAAAAAAGGACGAATTGCTAAGCTATGAACGAGCGAAGCTTAGGCACGTAAGTACGTGATACTGGCACAATTGTAGGGCATTTTCCCAACTTTAGTTGATAGCCATTTGAATTTCCCTGTGCCGAAGTAATATTGTTTAGGTTCACTACAAATGAGCGGTGGCATTGGAATACATTCTCATATTCCTTCAAATCGTCAAGTACCGCAGTAAGCGTTGTGTGTAGTTCAATGGTATTTATATTGTTCTCTTTCATAAAGCAGACCTGAACGTTGTTCTTCTGAGCCTCAACATACAAGAGGGCGTTGATGGGCAGTTGCAAGTCGTTACCTCTTACCGATACATCATGAATCGTCACCATAATGTCCGTCTGCATGTCCGTGGTCTTGTCAAGTAAAGACTCTAACTGACTGCGCAGATAACGATGATAGTTCATCCCCACGGAGAAAACGGTGATGACACTACCGATGACAAAGGTCCAGTAAAGGAACTGCAGACAGAATTCTGCCGATATTGGACAATGGAATACAATCGAAAAAGTAATGATGTTACAGATGCAGACAAACAATATCATTACAAGCACCGACAATGCCTCATGCCATACGCGCCAAGGCGATACCCTTTTCTGTAAAGGCAGAAACGCAAGAAAAAACGAATAACTGCATCCGAATGTGACTGCTCCGAACATCAATGACACAATGAACTTGTTTCCCTCATATAAGCTGAATCCAAACGGTTGCAGCAGATAGAGAATCAAGAACACGATAGCAGCATACACTGCACAGTCTCTCAGGACGTTACCGCTCTGTGGAAACGGATATTTTCGAGTTAAGAAGAACTTACCCCGACCCTCACTTAAAGAGGAAGCTTTAGACGGTATTTCCATTATTGTTTTTTACCCTTAACAGCCCTACTCGGTATTCCTCTACTCACGAGCATAGCCTGATCAGCTTCAATCTTATCGAGAATACCGTCGTCTGACTTTGTTTTCTTGATTTGCTCCATATGCTTGCGATAGAGCGAAATACGCTGGAGGACATACTGAGTATATTCATCCCCATAGCTGAGATGCTGGTTAGGAGTAAGACTCTTGGCGGTAATGTCTATTGCAGAAGATATATCATCAATGGCAAGAGAGTACTTTTCCATAGCCTCCTCCACCTGAGCACGTGTGGCATAGCTCGCAGCATCATCTTTATACAGTTCCACAAGATGATTTGCCTGATCGTATGCATCAGGCAAGCGTTTCTCTTCTATATTATTCAGAATAAGTCCCGTAAGTGCGTTCTTGTGGTCGGGTTCAAATCTCAGCACCTGTTCATAGTCGGCACGGGCAAATGAGTACCTACGCAACTTATGATTGACAAAGGCGCGGAAATACAATGCCCCGATATGAGTCGGATGGAGGTCGAGTATATTGGAATACTCATCCAAAGCATATTGCCATTGCTCCAACGCAATATTACACTCCGCCTTACGCATACGTAACTCCAGCGACTTAGGGTTCAGCTCTATCTTCTTCGAAAGAACAGAGATTGAATCCTTCCATTGCTGTTGTGTCTGCGCATTAACAGAGAGACTGAAAGCCAACAAAAAGACCCCCAGCCCCCCAAGGGGGAGTTTTTTTATAGTACTTACGCTAAAAATTCTCATATCCTATTAACATTATACCACACTACAAACACTTTTATATTATATTCAATTATAGAAATACCGCTTATGAATCTTTCAGGTGAAAGCCATAAGCGGCATTACTATAATAAAACCCTCCCCCTCGGGGGAGAAGGAGGGGGGCTATTTTACGCTTTCTTAATGAAGTCAACAATCCAAGCGCCAACTTCCTTAGTGCCATACTTTGCACCACCCTCTACCTGAATCTCAGGAGTACGCACGTTCTGGTCGAGAGAAGCATCAACAGCCTTACGGATGAGAGCGCCCTCTTCCTTCAAGCCGAAATACTCATAGAGCATAGCTACAGAAAGAATCTGTGCAAGTGGGTTTGCGATATTCAAGCCCTTACCCTGTGGCCAAGAACCGTGGATTGGCTCGAATACAGGAGTAGAAGAACCTGTAGAAGCTGATGGGAGAAGACCCATAGAACCTGTGATGCAAGAACCCTCATCGGTAAGAATGTCACCGAATGTATTCTCTGTTACCATTACATCGAAGAATGTTGGCTCCTGAATCATACGCATAGCAGCGTTGTCAACATACATATAGTCTGTCTTTACATCTGGGTACTCCTTCTCAATTTCCTGAGCAACCTTACGCCACAGACGGCTTGAAGCCAACACGTTAGCCTTGTCAACCACTGTGAGGTGCTTCTTACGCTGCTGAGCATACTGATAACCTACGCGAAGGATACGCTCAACCTCCGGACGAGTATAGTAGTTCGTATCAAGAGCGTCCTCAGTACCGATTTCAGCATTCATTGCAGGCTCCTGCTTCTTACCGAAGTACATACCGCCAGTAAGCTCACGGATGCAGATGAAATCAGCACCCTTCACAATCTCATCCTTGAGAGGAGACTTGTGAACAAGGCAGTCGAATGTGGTTACAGGACGGATGTTAGCGAACAGACCGAGTTTCTTACGCATAGCGAGAAGTCCCTGTTCAGGACGTACCTTTGCTGATGGGTTGTTGTCGAACTTAGGATCACCGACAGAAGCGAAGAGAACTGCATCAGCCTCCTCACAGATCTTGAAAGTCTCCTCTGGGAATGGATCACCTACCTCGTCGATAGCGTGAGCACCACAGAGAGCCTCCTTATAACTTACCTCGTGTCCGAACTTCTTTGCAACAGCGTCCATTACGGCAACGCCCTGCTCCATAATCTCTGGTCCGATACCATCACCAGCCAGAACTGCAATCTTCAAATTCATTTTTTTACTTTTTTCTATTTTAGTTTTTTTTTACATTCTTGAACTACAATAGCAATATTTCATTTTGCGAGCACAAAATTACACATTTTTCAGCACATAACCAAATTATTTTGTTTTTTTTCACTCAGTCAAAGAAGTTACTTTTATCTGCCAGTATGTTAATTCAATAATTATTTCTGGAAACGCGATAGAATATGCGGATTTTTTGTAACTTTGCATCCCAAAACGGGAGCCTAACCAAGCCTTCCCAAAGGGAAGGATGTTAGATAGTATAATTAATCATCTTTTTGGCGATTAATATTAGCGAAAGAATGTATATCGCATCCCTCCCTTTGGGAGGGCCTGGGTGGGCTACCATAGGTCTAAGAAAACCCTATCTAAAAAACTTAGAATGTATTACATAGAAAAAACGCTTGAGATTTCAGCAGCACACTATCTGAATCTCAGTTATCGCAGCAAGTGTGAGAACCTACACGGTCACAACTGGAAGATTGTTGTATTCTGCAAGTCTGAAACCCTCGACGCAGACGGAATGGTCGTGGATTTCACCCATATCAAAAAGATTGTAAAAGGACAACTGGATCACAAATGTCTTAATGACGTACTCGACTGCAATCCTACGGCGGAGAATATTGCACGCTGGATTGCGGACAGGATTCCCTTCTGCTATCGCGTAAGTGTGCAGGAAAGCGAGGGAAACAAAGCCATATACGAGAAGTAAGGATATGAGAGTAAACGAGATATTCTACTCCATTCAAGGAGAGGGACACTACACGGGTACGCCAGCCGTATTCGTGCGCCTTGCCGGATGCAACCTCAACTGCTGGTTCTGCGACACAGAGTTTCACTCTTTTACCGAGATGAGCGAGGACGAGATTGTGGCTGAAGCAAGCCAATACCCTTCACGATATATGGTTATAACAGGTGGTGAACCAACCTTGCAGCTCACAGCATCGCTCACCTCCAAGCTCCACACCATAGGCTTCTACATCATGCTTGAGACCAACGGTACACAGCCATTGCCCGAAGGCTGCATCGTGGATTGGATTACATGCTCACCCAAATGCCCATCGCCTGCCACCCATCACCCAACACCCAACACCCAACACCCAATTCGCATACAGCATATCGACGAACTCAAGGTGGTCTATGAGGGGACAGAGCAGGACATGAGCCAGTATGATGTCATCCAAGCCAAGGAATACCGTCTGCAACCCTGCTGTACGGGCGACCGCCAAAAAGATACTTTCATCACCAACCAGACTATCGACTACATCCTCACTCATCCGAAATGGCGTCTCTCGCTACAGACGCACAAGATTCTGGGGGTGAGGTAGGCTGAGGATTTGAGTTTCCTTGATAAGGAAACGGCGTAAGCAAAGGTTATATCCCTTGATTTTTCAAGTGTAATTTTGTAATTTTCGCCCTATTTCTCTATGCAAAATGCTCTGTATCTCTGTGGCATATTGTTTCGATATGCCACATGAAGCCAGACGCTTTGAGGCATAACGGAGGATTATCGTTTTCGGGAGCAAAGGTACTACATTTTCCGCACATATCCAATAGTTGTCCCCGATATCAGGGCGGTTTGTCCCAGATGTCAACAACAAGCCTATAAAAGTTGCTATTGCAACAAATCCGATAAAACGAAGTTAAGGTGGTATGGTATTTAGGTTCAGCCTTAAACGCAAGCAAAAACCTTAACACCTTAACACCTTACCAATACAATATATACGCACTATCACGTTCTACAAACTGGGAATGAACACATTCCTCTCAAGGCAATTATTTCTATCTTCAATATCATCTTAATAATATATCAGGATATAAAAATATATAAGTATCGCGCATACGCATGTTATATTATATATTCGTCTCAACCTTAATCTTAAATTCTTCACCTTACTCACGTTAAGGCGTTAAGGTGTTAAGGTGTTAAGGTGTTATTACAAACTAAATTCCTTGTACCAGTCTTTTTCTACAACATCTGGGACAAACCGCCCTGATATCTGGGACAACTATTGCAAGTGTCAAGAAATAGCTGTACCTTTACACTACTTATCACTCAAAACCGACTTGATGACATCGTTATTGGCACGCGACACTGGCAACTGCTTCTCAACACCGAACAACTGTAGCTGATACCCAGGATTACGAGCCGTCATAGATACCACGAAATTGATATTGACAAGGAAAGCCCTATGACATTGTACGATATATCCGAACTCAGAAAGTGTTTCCTTTATCTGTTTCAGCGTGATGCGGAGAGTGCTATGTCTTGTCTCATTCTCCGAGATATAGCATATATCAGCATAGTTCGCCATTGACTCCACATAGAGAATGCTTGAAGGAGCAACCTCCAGTCGGGCACCCTGTCCCTGCCCTTCAATCACCACCGTTACCGGCATCTCCTCCACCTCTTCATGCTCGTCATCTCTCTGAAAAAGTTCCTCCTGACGTTTCTCCAACAGAGAATTGATAGCCTTCACATCGTCAAGCTCACGACGAAGCTGGTCGTTTCTGAACTCATAGAAAGCCCACAAGAACATGAAGACAGTCACAATCGCCACATTCACGCACATAAGCCACACGTTATATAGTGTGAAATGCCCGTCTTCATAGAAGAACATATCCCATCGCCTTTGACAAAACCAACCATCGTACATAAGCAGCAAAAGCGCGAGAATTGGAGTATTAACAATATAGGCAACCGACTCGCGAACAAGGAAGTACTTTAGCGAACCGTTACGTTTTTCATAATCTCCAAGAGCAGCCTTTGTCAGCAGCAAGGAAAACAAGACAGCAAGGAAAGATATCAAGGAGCATATAAGAATATACCCCATACGCCCTTCATTTAGCCTGCCTATACCGAAAGGTTGTACGAGTGCCAGAAAGACCAACACCCCGATACCACACTTGAAAGCACGCTTGAGTATATATATGTAATCGTTCATTTTGGAAAACTCTAATCACTAAACTCTAAACACTAAACTCTAATCACTAAACTCTAAACACTAAACTCAAAACTCTAAACTTTTTTATGCAGCTGCAAAGGTACTTATTTTTTGCCAATCAAGCAACATTTTCCTCTGCCATTCGTCACAAAACCGTGTATTTCGTCCCATTCACGAGCCATAAATCCCTAATCACGCTCCATCCGTCCCTAGCTATTGCAGTATTCAAAAAAAGCATATAATTTTGCAGGGGAGAATTAAAGAAGTAATAAGGAGTGCAAGGAGTGCAAGGAGTACAAGACGAAAGTCTTACTCGTTCAAATAAGCGATATTTACTATTGTCTTGTACTCC
The DNA here is from genome assembly GCA_946406435.1 of uncultured Prevotellaceae bacterium. Taxonomy (GTDB): domain Bacteria; phylum Bacteroidota; class Bacteroidia; order Bacteroidales; family Bacteroidaceae; genus Prevotella. The sequence goes on from CAMJKP010000007.1 coordinate 63,953, forward strand.
TTAAGCGACTTTAGGAGCGCCACTCCTTGCACTCCTTGTACTCCTCAAATTATCAAATCAATTTATTATTATCAAGAATATGAACACAACAGTCCTAGCTGTAACGATAGCGTTAATAGCAACTCATATCGTTTACACAGAGTACATAAACCCACAGGACTCATTCGCAGAGTCTCAACAGATCTATGAAGCACCAACAAACATATCAGACAAGAGTACAACCTTCGCCTATAAAATAGAAAAGAAAGACAAGATTTCTCTCAGCGAAACAACTTTCTCGGAATAAGCCTCCCTCAAAAGAAAAAGAGGTGGTGGGGTTGATATCTCATTTCCCTTATTAGATAAATAATATACGACACAATATATATTTACTACATTTTTTCCATATATATAGCATTATCCCACCCCCACCACGATATTGTCTTTATAATATCGTTTCTTCGCAACTTAACGCAAGCGCCTAAAAGATAATGACATTTGCTTGCATATCTCATGTATTTTTTGTATATTTGTACTTGAAGATTCAAAGACCGTGCGTCAGCTTAGCTGACACGCGCTCTTCGATAGGTGTTCGTTCATCCTTCGCTCTGCCTTCGTTCTGCCTTCGCTTTTTCTTCGATTCCAGAGCGGAGAATAAGCATTGACACGGCAACGGCATAAAGGCTGTTCATAGGAAGACAAGCGAAATGACTATTGCATATATTGGAGATTTTTCATATCTTTGCACTCGGCAAATCAAAGATCGTGCGCCAGCCTTTGAGGACTGACACGCACTTTTGCCTTCGTGCGAGGTGCTGCGCACGTTGACACTCAACAATAAGAAAAAAATTTATTATGACAAAAGAACAGATTTTTGAATTGATCAACGGGATGCAGAATCCTGTGATGTACTTGGCAACAAGCGAAAACGGACAACCTCATGTGCGTGCCGTCCTCCTTTATAGTGCCGATGAGAATGGTATCGTGTTCCATACTGGTAAGTTCAAGGAACTTCACAAGCAGCTTCAGGAGAATCCGAAGGCTGAGGCTTGTTTCGCTACTGGCAAGTATCAAGTGCGCGTTGAGGGTGAGTTCAAACTCGTGGATGACATCGAGTTCAAGAAAGAGATTATCAATCATCCTTCACGCAAGTTCCTTCAGGGATGGATAGCAGAGCAAGGCTTGGATGCCGTTCTCGACTTCATTCAGGTGTATAGAATGGAACATGGCAAGGCTCACACATGGAGCTTTGAGGATAACTTTAAGGCAAAGGAATACGTGGATTTATAAAAAAAGTATTCTCGAATTCACCAAGCTAAAGCAAGTTCCAAATTACCTATTATAATTTTTATAACAATGCAACCAAGATATGTAATGAATTATTGGCAATTTGGAACTTGCGAATACTTAGTAATTAAAGGGTGTGTAATCAGTTTACACAATGTATATAATAAACCTACAGATATTATTTCAACTTTAGCATAGCTCAAGTTTCTGGTTATAAGGTTTTAGGGTTTTAAGGTTATCAGGTCGGAGCGCTTTTGAAATTAAGAGATTAAGATATTAAAAAATTAATTTTCAATTTTCAATTATCACTTGCTTTAGCTTGATGAGCTTCAGCGAAGAACTTGCGTAGCTTGTTGAGCCTTGCGAAAAATTTTCAATTGTTTAAGACCTCTAACCTTATAACTTTTTAAACGATGCTGACCTCATAACCTTCAAACCTTATAACCTATGAAGTTTCGCAAGCGAAAACTTCAATCAATAGAAACGAACAATCTCATCAAAAGGCCTATGCTGTGGCTGCTGTGGCTCTTCAGCCCTATATCCAAGTGAGATGACTGCCATGATGGTTTCCTCATTTGGTATGCTGAAAAGAGTACGCAGTTCATTGGCATCCCTCATTCCCATAATCAAAGTGTCGAATCCCATGGCACGGGCTTTCAACACGAGATAGGCATTACTCAGGCCATTGTCGTAAGCGCCCCACCCGTCTCCGACTTCATTGGTCTGTTCTCCCTGGAAGAATCCAGACTTTGAACGCTCAAACGTAGAAACAATCAGCACAGGTGCACCGGCAACCTTCTCCTTATTCGGGCCTATCAGCTCAGCAACGGCTTTAACCTGTTCCGGACTGATTGCCACATAATACTTGGTTGGCTGTTGGTTAGCCCATGAAGGAGCTTCCTGAACGGATGTGAGCAACTCTTTCACCTGTTCCTTTGTTATGTTTTTGCTTGCATCATAACTGCGGACACTACGGCGAGTCTTGATTACCTCATCAAATGACGGAGCACTCTCGCTTGTCTTTGTCTCTGACTGAGTGCAAGAGAAAAACATCGTCACAAGTGAAGCCACGAAAAACATTCTAACGATTTTCTTCATACAATTCATTTTTTATTATTAGGTTTTAGGGTTGATAGGTTTTTAGGTTTTCAGGTCGGAACGCCCATGAGCGATGCAGACCTCTAACCTCCTAACCTCTAACCTCCTAACCGTTGCTGACCATATAACCTTCAAACCTTATAACCGATGAAGTTGAGCTTGCGAAACTTCATTTATCGGAAATAGTCATCTATTCTGATTCTTAGCGTCCAAGCTTCCACCAGTCAAAGTCGAAAAGCTGTTCATCTCCTCCACGGAAGAGGATATAGACATCATGCTTGCCTGTTGGAGCTTTTTCTATAGGATGAGAAATTATGTTCTTGCTGCCATCCACCTCAATACGGGCAAACGGTTTCCCGCTGATTGCATCTGCGTAAAACTCGATAACACCGGGATTCTTCACATTCAGCACCTCTACAGTAATCTCCTTGGGAGCTTCAGAACCTAAATCCACATTACGAACCTTTGTCCAGTCGCCGTTATGGATTGATGTGACGTAATGCTTTGCACCCGCCATACGGTCAAGCTTAACACCCCAACTCTGTGACATGGTCTCAGCCTCAACCGTCTTGTAAGGATCAAGACTACCGACAGGCTTCACACCATCTTTAGTGAATGGAATGAAAGGGATGGAACCGTCAGCATTAAACTTGAACTCCTCTATAGCAGTAGAGCGTTTAAATCCGCCACCATTAGGCAGAGCGCCATTGTGGTAGAACATATAGTCATGTCCCTTGAAATGGATGTTTCCGCCATGAATAGTGAAACTGTTCTCTGCCTCGTCCATTATACGTCCCTTGAAAGTCCAAGGACCATGTACTGAAGGAGCGGTAGAATATGCCATATACTCTGGAACACCACCTGCAGGATATACAGCATAGTAGATGCCGTTTCGCTTTGTCACCCAAGGACCTTCCTCATACTGAGTCATCTCACGCTCCTTACCAATAGACCAGTCCATCTTTGACTGCAAGGTGCCAAAACTCTTAGGATCTGTGTATCCGGGAACTTCCTTATAGCCATTCTTAAACGAAATCATGTCATCGTTAAGTTCTCCGTACCAGAATCCCTTATTTCCCCAAAAGAGATACGGCTTACCGTCATCGTCGATAAATACTGTAGGATCAATAAATCCAAAGCCTGTAGCAAGAGGTCCACCTATGGCATCACGCCAAGGCCCAGTAGGACTATCGGCTACAGCAACACATAAAGCATCTTTTCCGTCATCGGTGTTGCAACATAGATACCAGTACCATTTGCCCTTATGCTCAACAGCCTGAGCCGCCCAGGCACGATCACCTTGCTTTGCCCATTTGAATGTAGCGGTATTGACCTGAGCACCAAGATACTGCCAGTTCACCATATCCTCAGAGGAAAACACGAGCCAGTCCTTCATTAGGAAGTATGTTGCATCGTCCTCGTCATGGTCAACAAAAAGATATACCTTGTCACCATGAACATATGGCGCAGGATCAGGAGTATATATAGCACTAATGGCAGGATTCTGCGCAAGGCAGCTTCCCGCTATTGCAAGTGCTGAGAGAGTTGCGGATAATTTCATTTTAAAATTTTAATTTGACCTACCCTATCCCTCCCCAAGGGAGGGAGTCATTAGATAGTAATACTATATAGAAGCTCTCCCCCTTGGGGGGAGTCGGAGGGGGTCGGTGGATCTTTATTTATCAATACTTACCATCGTATATTTCCTGCTACCAAGACCTATCTTCTCGCCCCACTCCATGATGTGAGTGCCGTGCTTGCGTGCAATACGGTCAAGCAGAGGCTTGGTATTGTTATGCTCGTCGTTATGTATCTGGCTGACGATATCGAACGCTGCCTGATCGAGAGCCACAGGGGCAAGAGAGGCTATGATGCCATAATCAGCAATGAGAGGAGGCTGTGGATTTCCGTTGCAGTCGCAATCGATAGACATCTTATTCATCACGGAGATATAGAGAATCTTATTGCCGTTGTCGAAGAAGTTGTGAACAGCCTGTGCCGCAGCAGCCATTGACTCTATGAAACCGTCCTGATCACCAGTATGTCCCCAAAGATTACGAACATCATCCGTATAGCCTGCCGTATGGATATATGCCTTGCCAGAAGCAGAAGCCACACCGATAGATGCGTTCTTAAGTACACCACCAAGACCACCCATCTGATGCCCCTTGAAATGGGCGAGATTGACCATGAAGTCATAGTTCTTGAGGTGACTGCCCACGATGTCATATTTAAGGTGAGTCTCATCCTTTACAGGAATCTTCATTGAACCTTCCTCATCCATGATATCCACCTTGGCAATATCAAGAAAGCCATGCTCCTTGATTGTCTTCCAATGCTTTTCTGTGGTTGCGCGAGAACCCCCATAGGCAGTATTGCACTCAACGATAGTACCCTTTACCTCATCAACCAAAGGCTTGATAAAAGCCGGACGAAGATAGCCTGTCTTCTCAGATTCTCCCGTTGAAATCTTTACAGCCACACGTCCCTCAGCCTTACGACCGAGAGCCTTGTATATCTTGACTAACGACTCTGGAGATATGTCGCGAGTGACATATACAACAGACTGAGCGCTCGCGCTCAACATTGAAACCAGCACGAATAATGCTGAGAGGAAGGTCTTTTTCATAATTGTCAATAAGTTTAGAATGGTACACATACTCCCACCTTGAATGTTGCCCTTGGCATTGGCATACCTAAAACATATTCATACTTCTGAGCAAGAAGGTTCTCGCCATTCACCCAGACTCTAAAATTAAACCCTGCCATATCAATCCAGCGACTTACTGTCGCATTAAGGAGGGTGAATGATTCCTTTGTCTCATTCTGTCCAACTGCAGTATAAAGACCACAAACCTGCATCAAGCCACACGAAATATTCAAGCCTGTTTTTATGCATTCATACCAGTTGAGTCCAATGTATCCTTTATATTGAGGTGCGGAAACCACGGGATTATCCATGTGTAGCCAAGAATGATTAGTGTCAAGCCACATATAAGGCATTACATACCATTTGGCATCACATTCAATACCATAATTTTTAATTTTGCCAGTATTGATGTTCTTTCTGTTTATTGTCTGGATTATGTTATCAGCATCTATGATGAAAAAGTTTACTCCGTACTGAACCCTGTTGTGGTTGAGCCTCTGCCTCCAAGACAATTCATAAGTCCACATACGCTCAGGCTCAAGTTCCTCGTTTGAAGGTGGATAGAGATACATTTCCTTCATTGTAGGATTACGGAAGCCCTTACTTGCCATAAGCTTTATTTCATTGCATGTTTTTCTGTTATTTGTTGGACGAATAACGATACCACCCTGAGGAACCCATACTCCACCTGTCACACTGTGATGATCGTATCTCGCACCTGCATCGACGGTAAGCCATGAAGCAATATCCTGACGAATATCAGCATATCCTGCAATCTCGGTATTGTTCACATCAGCCGACTGCTTAGGACCGTTTTCTTCCTCTTTACCAGTTTCACGGTTTGTGTACCAAGTATGACCATAAATGCCCTGATAGTCAAAGCCTACAGTTACCCGTCCGCCTTCCCACAAATCAGCGTTCTGATACACAGAAACGCCCATCAAGGCATCCTTTGAACGGAACAGACGTTCCTGTGGAGAACCTCCTTCCTTATAGCCGTCGTTAATCTTATGTCTGCCGAAGTTATCATAGAAACTGATTCTACCACTAGTTTTATCGTAGTGATTCTCAACACCTACAGCCACAGCACCTCTTGTTATCCATTGGTCAGCCTCAAACATCGGATCTGTTACGGTACCTGGATTAGAAGCATTGAAATGGGTGATATCAACATCGGCATAAGCATTCCATTTGTCAGAAATATCATAGTTCAACCTCGCATAGCCTCCATATTGTTCAAATCCCATGTTAGGACGATGATTCTCAGAACGCCCATATTGTCCTGCAATAACACTTGAAAAACGATCTTTCTGAATTTCGTTGGAGGCATCTACTTGCAAGGTCCCATAACTTCCTATACCTACATTAAGCATGTTACTAACAACACCTGAATGTTCAGGTTTGCGAGTCACGATATTCACAACACCACCCATAGCATTTGAACCATAAAGCATTGATGCTGGACCTCTCAATACCTCCACACGATCTATCATCATAGTCTGATAGCTATCAGCTATAGAATGACCATAAACACCATTATACTGTGGATGTCCATCGATAAGTACCATCATCTGACCTGCGCCTGAACTGATACCACGAAGCATCATACCACCAGCTGCACCTCCACTCACACCATATCCCATCATACCACGGGATGTTACCATCAATCCTGGCACTTGCTCTGTAAGTGTAGGGAGAATATTCTGTCGGCTGTATGCATATAACGCTGGCATAGCATGATACGGTTCAACGATAGTTACTGTCTGCGGAAGATGTCGCGAATCCGTTTGTGTTCGTGTTCCAGTAACGACAACCTCTCCAAGATGCTTCAAAGAGTCTGGCTCTGAAGCAAAAGCGACTGCAGGCAATAGGTTGAGTCCTACTGCTAAAGTTAGAAATGTAACTTTTTTTATTTGTATCTTAAATTCCAATTTAGGAGTCCTTATTAGTTTTACTAATACATTGACGAAAGGAATAACGAATGGTTTAATGTTAAAAAATGAAAAACGTATGGAAATTACGATGATTCAAGGCGTTCTGCTTTGTTTTCATCCGACAAAAATACGTTTTCACGATGACGCATGAAATCAAGTTCCGTGAAGTTCCTATTCTGAAGGAGAATAATAGCGGACTTATAACGAATTTGAATCGGATTTAGAGCGGAGGTAGAGCGAAACCATAGCGGAATCCAAGAAAATGCAACAAAACCATAAAAAAAAGAAAAAGTCCTCGGCCGAAAACGAGGACTATCTCCGGTTCTCGCGCCTTCACAGGCTAAGAAACCTAGTAATAACTAAATGAATTGCGAGAATTTCAATCTTCACAGACTAAACAAACTCTATAATCGTTTAAATGATTTTTTCGGTATATATATTATAACATTTGCATTGAAAAACTAAAGTTTTTTACGAGTGCAAAGATAGTGATATTTATTGATATCGCCAAAAAATATCTGTCATTACTGCGTAATTTACAAATAAATTAACATTTTAGAATACGAAATTCGTTATTATACGGAATTTTTCAGTGAAAAAACGTAAAAAATCACCGTAATACAGGTTTACAGCCATATTTTTCACTCACACATACCCTCATGGGATATTCAGGTATTTGGTATAATAACACTATCGTATTTATCCATACTTTCATAAAAGTTTTTTCATTGGAAGATTTGCACAAATCCCTATTAACCCCATTCATTTTCTTCGAATTACAATGATTTTTTATTCAAAAATACAATTTCTATCGAAATAGTTTGGAGGAGAAAGAAAAAAAATGTATATTTGCATCATAAATCTATTATCGACAGACGATTGAAAAATGACTTATTTCCAACAACAAACAAACGTGAGTATTAAACATCGACATTATGACACATAGCAAATACATGCAAATAGCTATAGATGAAGCCAGAGAAGGTATCAGAAACGGGCATGGAGGTCCGTTTGGAACTGCCATCGTAAAGGACGGAGTCTTAATAAGTTCCGGGCATAATAGGGTTCTTCAACATAACGACCCTACATGTCACGGAGAAGTGGATGCCATACGTAAGGCATGCCAGAAGCTCGGCACACACGACCTGAGCGGATGCGAGCTTTACACCACGGGAGAACCATGTCACATGTGTCTGTGTGCCTGTATGTGGGCAAACATCGATAAGATATACTACGGATGCACTATAGAAGACAACGGACTCATTGGATTCCGCGATGATAAGTTTGACAAGATTTTTGGAGGTCGTGACAAGCTTGAGGGCTTTATGACAGAGATTGACCGCGAAGCCTGTCTGCAACTATTCGAGGAATACAAGAATCTATACCATAAACTTTATTAAATTCCGGTGGGAATTAAAAATCCTCCACCTTAAAAAACGATACGTAATGAAAAAACTCACAATACTATCCCTAATGCTATTGACATTCATGGTGATGGGATGTAACAACCAACCAAAAGACAAAACACTAACAGATGGAACGTTTCACTCTGTAGGGTTAAATCTTACAGGAACAATTAATGTGGATGTCACCATCGAGGATCAACGCATCACAGAAGTGCATGTCCTTGAAGAGCTGAAGTCGTATGCCAGTCAGATAAAACAGCTATGCGAAAGCATCATAGAAAACCAATCCCCCGAAGTTGACGGAGTATCAGGTGCCACATATCTTTCCGACGGCATAAAAGACGCTGTACGCGATGCCTTGGCACAGTCAAGAGGTGAAAAACCAGTTCTTGACAACACTAATGTGATGAGCTTTACTCCTGGAACATACTCTGTGGAAACTGACGGATTCCTTAGCAAAATCAAAGCAGATGTTACTTTCAGCCAGAATGCCATTGACACCATAATAATCAAGGAATCGAATGAGACGCCACACGTTGGTCAAAATGCTATTCCACCGACCATAAGCAATATGCTAAAAGCTAATGGAACAGGAGTTGATGGAGTGACAGGTGCAACATTTACCGTGACAGCCCTGAAAAAGCTTGTAAACAAGGCTGCAGAGAAAGCTAAAGTAACCAATCGTAATAAATTCTATAACAACAAATTAACCATGACAGCGCAAAACAGAATAGAGGATACGTGGGATGTAGTAATCGTCGGTGGCGGAGGTGCAGGTCTCTTTGCTGCGGCACAGGCTGCAGAAGATGGAAATACAGTCCTCGTAATTGAGAGAAATTCAGAACTTGGCGGAAACACTCTGATTGCAGGTGGAATGTATCAGGCAGTTGACCACCACCTCGTATGGGACATAAATCATCCAGAAGCCACTTCGGCTATCGGCTTTGACGGTAAAAGGGTTGACAAGGTTAAGGCTACCATAGGAAGTATAGACTTGCTAAAGACGATTCTCTCATGGAACGAGAAACCGTTTGATGAGAACTACTACCTCGACCATGAGTTCGTGGCAGGTGATGTAATAGAATTGTCAAAACATGGCGTTCATCAGGAATTTCTTCCTATTCTCCGAAATCTGAAAAAAGAGATACGTGCATATCTTGCCTATGCAGAGCCAAAGATAAAGAAAGGAATGAAGGAGAATGAGCTTTTGCTTTTCTCTACTACAAACCTTCACATCTTCCAGACCTATTATGGAGGTCTTCGTCTGAGCAATGACAAGAAGGAATGGGTATATAGCGACTATAATCTTGTAAATCAATTTATTAACGAAGGTGAGAAACTCAAGCCATGGCTTATGAGTATGGGAGTGGAGTTTATGAACACCCAGACAACGCTTCCTGGTGCCATCTGGTATCGTTGCAACAGAATGACTGGATGCAACACAGATACCGCAGGAGATGGCAAGAAGACGTTCTTTGCGAAGAATTGGGGAGCATACGTAATGGCCCCTCTCACACACATGCTTCAAGCCAACAAACATAATAAGGTGATTAAATCAACCACAGCCAAGCACCTTATCATGGAGAATGGAAGGGTAACAGGAGTAAAAGGCATAATGGATGACGGCACGACCGTGGTAGCTCATGCACGAAAAGGTGTGATTATTGCATCTGGAGGCTATGCAGCCAATATAAAGAAGGTAATAGAGACCAATAAATACTGGCCAGCAAAATATCTTTCATACCACATGGGCACAACAAACCGTTCTTCTCTTCTGGGTGAAGGTCTGTCAATGGCAACAGAAATCGGTGCTGACGAGTGCGGTGAGGGATGGACACAACTTTTGCCTCTGGCATTCTCTGCAGACGGACTAATAGCAAAGGGAAGCGTAGAGACTGCCGTATTCATAAGTCCAAAGACAGGAAAGCGTTTTGTTGACGAATGTTCAGAACGTGACGTACTTTCACTCGCTGCATTCGAAAACGGTATAACATACAAAGGCATCAAGGGTACATTCTTCTGTATAAGAGCAGATGTAAAAACCGATGAAGCCGGACTTGACATTATAACATCTGACATTCCAGGAAAGGAATGGACAAGGACAGGCAAGGAACTTGCAGCGCTTTTCAAAGAGTTGGGCATGAGTACCGATGCTAAGGTTGTGCTTGAGACTATCCGCGAATATGATATGGCAGGAATGGAGAACCGACAGCCAAAGGATTTCAGGAAACAGCATCAAGTAGGTCTTATCGGTACAGCCAAACGTAAGGCTGACGGAAGCTACGACAAGAACACATACGATATTCTGAATGCTAGACTTCGCATACGTCTCCTTGCCCCATCCCTACACCACACCATGGGGGGATTAAGAATTGACACAAGTCGTAGGGTTCTCGACAAGCACGGCAAACCAATCCCAGGCCTCTATGCAGCAGGTGAGGTTACAGGTGGATTCTTCGGAGGCAACCGTCTTGGCGGTAATGCTCTCACAGAAGTAATGGTATCAGGCAGAATAGCAGCTAAAGCCATCAGCGGAAAGCAATAAGGATTCGCATTCCTATAGCAGAGGCAACATTTTCAACAAGAAGTCGACCTGACGATATTTTGCAGTCAGGCCGACTTTTCTTCTCACTTTCATTTTACCGACCTCTCACTCGCTTGCAAGCCTCAAACATCATTCAGGAACAGACAAATACGACATCATTCTTTCTCTTTCCGACTTTTATTTGCTAAATATGTTAATTTGTCTTGAAAGTATATATGTTCTTAAGTAATTATCGCTATCTTTGCAATACTAATTGACAAAATCATATGAAAATCCTAAAACTTTCAACTTCGCTGCTCATGGCAGCGATGATGCTTACGACCGCAAAAGCCGTAGCTGCTAAGACTGAAACAATTGAACGAAAAAAACTTCTCAACACGCAATGGCTGTTCGTTGAGAACGACAGTGATTTCACCAAAGCGAAACCAGTAATCCTACCTCACGACTGGAGCATACACCATCGTTTCGATGCAAATGTACCGGCTGGCGGTGGTGGTGGCTATCTGCCTACAGGTAAGGGCTGGTACAAGCGCACCCTCACACTCGGAAAGGAATACGAGGGCAAGAAAATACGCCTCTACTTTGAGGGCGTATATATGAGTTCACAGGTATATATTAATGGTAAGAAAGCGGGCGGATGGCCTTATGGCTATTCTTCTTTCTGGGTGGATGCCACACCTTATGTTCAAACAGGAAACAACGAGATTATCGTGAGTGTGGATAACTCAAAGCAACCAAACTGCCGTTGGTATTCCGGCTCAGGTATCTACCGTAACGTATGGCTCGTTACTACCGACAAGACATATTTCGACGACTGGAGCATAGCTGTAAGCACACCCGACACTCATCATGTCAACCTTACGGCTACCGTAATACTGCCCGACGGCTCCACACGTCCGTACCAACAGACCATCGAGGTGGAGAATCCTCGTCTCTGGTCTCCTGAAGATCCATATCTCTATCACACGGAACTGACAATACCAGAAGGCGACCGCATAACGGTGACATACGGCATACGTACTATCGAGTATAGCGCAGAAAAGGGACTTTTCCTCAATGGCAAGTCAATTAATCTCAATGGTGCTTGCGTACACCACGACAACGGCATCCTCGGTGCTGCAGCTTTCGACGATGCAGAATATCGCAAGGCACGACTTATGAAGGAGGCTGGTTTCAATGCTGTACGCACATCCCACAATCCTCCTTCTGAGGCTTTCCTCAGAGCATGTGACGAACTCGGACTTCTCGTCATCGACGAGGCATTCGACGGATGGCGTGAGAAGAAGAACACCAACGACTACGACTACTCTACCCTTTTCGACCAGTGGTGGAAGAAAGATATCGACGCTATGGTTCTGCGCGACCGTCTTCACCCAAGTATCTTCTGCTGGAGTACAGGCAACGAGGTTATCGAGCGTAAGAAGATTGAGATTATAAAGACTGCTCATCAGCTTGCTTCACGCATCCATGAGATTGACCCACAGAATCGTCCTGTAACCTCTGCCCTCGCAGCATGGGATCGCGACTGGGATATCTATGACCCATTGGCAGCAGAGCACGATATCGTTGGTTATAACTATATGATTTTCAAGGCTGAGAGCGACCACGAGCGTGTACCAAGCCGCGTGATGATGCAGACAGAGAGCTATCCTCGTGATGCTTGGCGCAACTATCATACAGTACAGAAACACGATTATATCCTCGGTGACTTCGTATGGACAGGTCTTGATTACATCGGTGAGTCTGGTATTGGTCGCTATTACTATGAGGGCGACGTGCCAGGCGAGTCATGGGAACGCCCACTCTACCCTTGGCACGCAGCATATTGCGGAGACGTTGACCTTACAGGTGAGCGCAAGCCTATCAGCTACTATCGCTCTATGCTCTGGAACGGTGGTCAGACTCATCTCGCTGTACGCGAACCTGACGGCTATATAGGTAAGGTGAAAACATCTATGTGGAGCACATGGCCAACACAGCATAGCTGGACATGGCCAAACTGGGAAGGAAAGCCTATCGAGGTTGAGGTCTATAGCCGCCAGCCAAAGGTAAGTCTCTACCTCAACGACAAACTCATCGGCGAGCAGGAGACAAAGGAGATGAAAGCCACCTTCAAACTGACATATCAGCCAGGCACACTTCGTGCAGAGGCAGGTAACGAGCGTTCAGAGATTCAGACAGCAGGAGCTGCCAAGACCATCCGTCTGAAAGCTGAGAACTACAAGGATCTATCATTCATCACAGCTGAGCTAATCGACGCACAAGGTCGTGTGGTTCCTGCATCTGATACAGAGTTAACCTTCGCCGCTACAGGTGTCACATTCCTTGCAGCAGGTAATGCAGATATCAAGGACGATGATCCATACTTCGATACTAAGCATCGCACATGGCATGGCCGTTGCCTCGCTGTTGTAAGCAAGAATGGCAAGAAAGGCACTCTCTCCGTATCAGCCAAGGGACTCCCAACCGCCAAGATTGCGATTAAATAACGTGAGTTTGACGAATTCTTAATTGCAAGCAGCAAGGTGTGTTTATATTGGATACGTGAAATAGCCCAATAAAAAATAAATGACGTGATATATTTTGTATCACGTCATTTATTATTTTAACTGTTCTCTATCTGATTCAGCATCTTGAACGTAGCCTTGATGGCAGCTTTAATATTAGAAGAGCTATCCCTTTACTAATACCACACGAGAGTTATATGCCTTCTGTACACTCCTTTGCATCTCAAGAAGGCGCTGACGTGATTCTGGAGTGTATGTACCACGATGCATATCCAAGACAAGGGAAACACGCAGATGTCCGTTTTCTAAAGCAACGTGTTGATGGAATGCCCCGAACTCCTCCTCTATATCTATATTCGCAGGAAGAGACTCAATAGAACATCCTTCAGGTATCTCTATCAAAATTTCATCCTCATTCCTATAGCCATGGTTTATCTTCATCGGCAAACGATTAGAGGACAAAGTATCTGCTATTACAACAGGTGAGAATCCCTTGTGTGAAGGATTGATAGGAACGAACAACCTACGTCCTGTAAGATTGGCATACTTGGAACAAACTCCATCAAGATGCGTCTTGAGTTGGGCAGTATCGAACGGTTTGCTAGAATCCTTCACGGAAATTGAGCCAAACGAAGTATTAGGCAACTTATACCACGATGATATTGTTGTTCTTTGTTCTTGCTCTTTTTCTTTCAGAAGATAGAAATTCTCTGAATATCTATGATTGCTAAACACCTCATCAATCGAAACATCGGCTGAAGCGTCATGACGAATGGCAATCCGAACATCTGTATGTCGCAGGTTTAGGGAATCCGCATATTCAGGCAACTTCACAATGTGACATCCATCCGAAGACAACAACAATGCGTCATGTCCAGAAATGCTTTCATGAATATATCCAGGAGACAACTTGGAATTGGTACATTCTAACCATACGGTATCCTTACCCTGTTCGAGCATGACAGCCAAAACCATGTGATCCAACTGATTGACATTAGCAAAATCTGGAATCAGTTTGGGGTCTTCTGTTCCTATTGCAACAAGCCTACTGTCTATCCCAATACCTTTTAGCATGGTATGCATATAGTTACTCAATCCCTTACAATCGCCCAAACCCGTGATAGCCACAGACACAGCCGTCGCTGGCTGATAGCCTCCGATACCGAGTTGCAGACTAACATATCGGGTATTCTTACCCATATACTCATAGAGTTTCGCTATCTTCTCACGTTCAGTATGGCAATCAGCAATAACCTCACGAACTTTTTCCAGATGCGACTCTGGTAGTAATTGCCTATCCGCAGTCAAACCATAATTCCATTTGCCAAAAGAAGACCATGAATTCATGCTACCCTCAGTTCCATAGTATGAAAATTTTTCAGGAGCAAAAAGTACATAAGGAGCCTGTTCGTCAAGGGATGGGGCATAAGGCACACGAGACAATGGTGCAAGCCCAGTCAAGGTGAATCGAAGAAGCTTATTCCGTCCGACTTGTTCCACCTCAGGAGCTGCAGACATGTTCATCGGCTTATACCTTATATTTACCTCGTTTTCAGGCCATTCTATCTGATATACTGCCTTGGAGACATTCATACCATATTGTTTCTGTGGACAGAAAAGAGGATAACTCAACACATTTGCATTTCTGGTAATCTTCTCTGTTCTCGTGATGATGACAGGATACGACGGTGGAGTAACCTCCGCTATCAGTCGATAGAAATCTGTTGCCAGATCACGTGAATACTCAAATCTCTGCAATTCACTTTTCTTGACCTTACGAAGGACATTCCCGAGAACATCAGTCATCACATACTCAAACCTGGACAATTCAGTATCGTTATCCATACCGATTACAATATTTGCCAGATCTGCATTATTGCTGTTCATCAGCATAAACTTCTGATGATGCTCACATGAATAGTAGCTAAGGCTCTTCACTTTTACTGAGGTACTATCCAAAAGCACAACCACGTCCGCTTTCTGTGCATTTGTCATTGCACAGCAAACAAACAGCAAACAGAAAATTAGGAGTCGTCTTATCATTTCTTCTTGAAAACAATCATATCACCCATACTCTGAGAGGCCATATCATACACTTTTTTTACTGCCGTATATTCTTCTGATTCAAATTTCATTTTCTTACAAATGAATGTATATGAAAGACGTACAATATCTTCTTTCTTATTGCAGACCATCTTTACTGTCATAGAGCGATCAGGAAGCGTAAGTTCATAGGATTTAGGACACTCTTCTGCCTCATACCCTTCTGGTATTTTGACATCAACATAGTAATTCACAGTAACAGGAGTCGGCATTTCAATAGGAAGTTCACGAGTTTCTTCCTTAAAAGGAGAATCACCGATAGGATTGAAAACGAAAGGACTTACATAAATATGGTCATCGGTAGTTTCCACACTCTTATGGAACTTAACCGCACGCTTCACCACGGTACCATAATCATTTTTACCTGTAATTCCAAGAGAATCAATCATGACACCATATTTCTCCTGAAGAGTATGTACATAATCAATGGAATCCTTGGCTTTATGGTAGTCCAACTTAAACTCGCGTGCGGAGTTCATAAGATATTGCGTAGATATGTCACCTGTTACCGAACCGTCTGCTGAGACTTCGATATTTGACATATGTGCTGTCCTATGCTGCGCAAGTTTGGTCAAATCAACCCACGAACCTGCTATCTTCTTGCCAATCTTACGACCAGTTGTAACATAGAGATTAGGGTTGAGTACATTAATTGCTCCATAAGGATCTGTTCCATCCACATAACATGTACCATGTGTAGTCTCAACTGCAACAATAAATGTGTTAAATGCATTAGCCGTTGGATGGATAGGAAGACGACCATGACGACGAGAACTTATATATACGGGATATGATGTAAAGCCGAGGTCATTAAACACATTTATAAGCATCATGTTTACATCAGCCGTGCTACCGCTCTTTTTCTTTACTATTGTACTTGCGAACTCAGGAACATTGCCATAATTTCCATTCCATGCCACATGAGATGCAACAAACCTTACGGCTGCACCAATACGTTCATCCTCATTGGCAATCTTAGAAATTCCGCTCGCAGCCAGTTCATCCTTCAGTTTGCTCTTATCATTCAGGTGCGTGCCAATCTCATCCTGATCAAGAATGAGTTTATCTGCCTGCTCCCAAGTCATGCCAACGTTATAAACTGCATTATTAGGAAACTGCGTTGTCTTGAGGTCGCATACGACCTTGGCTGCATAGTCATCAATATTCCATACATATGGAACATCACGAAGAGCAGGCATATTGAAAGCCTCCACCTCATAGCAATTGCTGTTACAACTCTTCATGCTACGTGCATCCGCTCCGCTTTTTATTTCCACCTTACCGGCATATGTCTTACTCTTCACATTACTTAGTTTCAACGGAGCTTCAACATTGAAAATAAGTACAGCAGGTATCTCCATGAAATACTTTTGGTATATGATCGGAATATCCTTCTGCATTTCAAAATCATAGATGTTATAAAATCTTGTACTGAACAATTGGTAACTGACTTCTATAACACTACCCTTCTGCACCATAGGTACACTAAACTTTCGTAACATGTGATGCTCCCCCACTCGCTCATCACGTATGAGCTTTGGTGTCACTTTGGTAGCCTCCACCTTGCCCTTTTCATTCAAATTGTATGAAGCAGCAGAAAATTCGCTGAACTCCTCCATCTGTTTGCCATTATCATCGACATAATAAGAGATAGCGAAGTCTCCATATTTCTTTCCATCATCCTTAAGAACCTTAATACGAATCTTGTAGTTATAAACCATCGTAATATCGTACACAGATGACATTCTGTAAATAACATCACATGACTGCATGAGTACAACAGCATCAGCCTCGGGATCCTGAGCATATTCTGTCATATTCATCTCTTCCATGGTCGGCTTTCCGAATTTCTTGTTGACCGTAATAGTAGCATCTGATGAAGCAGACGAAGCAAAAACTGGAGATGTCACACCCCATAACAATAATAGATAAAGGATTTTTACCGTTAAATTCATGTCTTCAATGAAATTTTTAATTGAAATTTATAGTCATAATGCAAAAGTACTGATAATATTTGAAATAAGCAAGATATTTCGGAAAAAGATTATTTTTTACATAAAAAAAACAGATAAAGGAGATTTACGATATCAAGCAAAAAAAGAAGTTCAAGGCTATTCCTTGAACTTCCAATTATCAATTATTTTCTATCTGATTCAGCATCTTGAAGGTTGCCTTGATAGCTGCTTCTGTTTGGTCGGCATCAAGAGCACGAGTGCGGATTACTTTGCCATCAAGCAGTTTCCAAGTGATAACTGTCTGAACAAGGGCATCAGTACGACCACCAGGTGGTATGGTGACAGCATAGTTGAGCAAATCAGGTAACTTACGGCCAAGGTTATCGCGATAGATGCGACGGAGAGCCTTCACAAAGGCATCATACTGACCGTCGCCCGTAGCATCACCATAGAACTCCTGTCCGTTAATGCTCACCTTAATAGATGCAAGCGGTTTGATGCCATAAGAGAGGCTGACCATATAACCGAGGAGCTTCACATTCTCATCAGGTGTGTCATGCTTCAGAACATCAGAAACAATGAAAGGAAGGTCCTCAGGAGTTACAACCGACTTACGGTCACCGAGTTCGGTAATACGCTGTGTTATCTTCTTTACCTGCTCTGGGGTAAGCTCAAGACCAAGTTCCTGAAGGTTCATCTCAATATTTGCCTTGCCCGATGCCTTACCAAGCGCATACTCACGCTTTCTGCCAAAACGCTCTGGAACAAGTTCGTTACAATAGAGCTTATCCTTGTTGTCACCGTCAGCATGAACGCCAGCAACCTGAGTAAATACATTCTCACCCACGATTGGTTGATTCGGTGCCACTACAACACCAGAATAGCCTTCCACAAGACGACTTATGTCGTTGAGCACATCCTCCTTAACTGATGTCTCAACACCAAGATGATCATGAAGATTAGCCTGAACAGATGCGAGAGGGGCATTACCACAACGCTCTCCAAGTCCGTTTACCGTGACATGAACACCTGAAGCGCCCTCTGATACCGCTGCCATAGTGTTGCTTACGGCGAGGTCATAGTCATTATGTCCATGGAACTCGAAACGGAGGTCAGGGAATCGACTCGTCATCTCATGGAAGAACTTACCTGTCTGCATTGGAGTAAGCACACCAAGAGTATCTGGCAGCATGAAACGCATGATTCCACAATCCTTGAGAGCATCTATCATGTGATAGACATACTCCGGACTATCCTTCATGCCATTGCTCCAGTCCTCAAGGTAGATATTCACCTTGAGTCCCTGCTCATGCGCATATTTTATAGCCTCCTTGATATCAGCTATATGCTCATCAGGAGTACGCTTGAGCTGTTTGGTACAATGCTTCTCAGAACCCTTGGTAAGGAGGTTTATGACAGAGCCACCGCATTCCGTAATCCAATCGACCGAGCGACCGCCATCACAGAATCCGAGTACCTCTACCCTATCCAACATACCCGCACCCTTCGCGTAGCGACACACCATCTTCACGGCTTCCTTCTCGCCCTCGCTGACACGTGCAGATGCTATCTCTATACGGTCAACATTAACGTCACGCAACAGCATACGTGCTATCACGAGTTTCTCATGAGGAAGAAATGAAACGCCGTTGGTCTGTTCTCCATCACGAAGGGTGGAGTCCATTATTTCAATTTTATTATGCATTAGCCTAACCAAGCCTTCCCAAAGGGAAGGATGTTTTATAGTATAAAAGCCCCCTCTTTTCCCCCGAGGGGGAAGATTATATATACTAATACTATCTAAAAAGCTCCCCCCTCGGGGGGATGGAGGGGGCCTTACTTCTTCTCGAACGCTTCGATCTTATCCTTATTAGCAAGGAGGAAGTCGATATCGTCATAGGCATTCATCAGACAGTACTTCTTGTAAGAGTTGATTTCGAAGTGCTCTGACTTGCCTGTTGTAAGATTTGTTACAGTCTGGTTTGGAACATCAACCTTAACCTCTGCCTGTGGATTAGCTGCTATTGTAGCGAAGAGTTCAAGTTGGAACTCACGGCTAACGATAACAGGAAGCACGAAGCAGTTAAGGAGGTTGTTACGGTGGATATCAGCAAATGAGTTTGAGATAACCACACGAACACCATAGCCTGCGATAGCCCATGCAGCATGCTCGCGTGAAGAACCAGAACCCCAGTTCTGACCACCTACGATAATCTCGTGAATACCCTTCTTTGGAGCCTCAGAGAACTCAGGCTTGTTCATTACGAAATCAGCAATAGGCTGATTGTTTGCGTCATAGCGAAGGTCGTGCATGAAAGCATCGCCATAGAACTTAGGATCACGGGTTGTGAATGCGAGATAACGTGCAGGAATGATGTTATCTGTATTGTTGTTGTCAATCTCGATTGGAATACAAGTTGACTGGATTATATCGAATTTTTCTTTAGCCATAAGAGACCCACCCCCATGCCCCTCCCATAAAGGGAGGGGAGTTGTTTGTATTTCTCCCGGATGGGTAGGAGCTTTAATATTTTTTACAATGAGACCTTATAATTATAAGACTATCCAAATTCCCCTCCCTTGGGGAGGGACAGGGTAGGTCTTTATAATTTTCTTGGATCTGTGATAACGCCTGTGATAGCAGATGCAGCAACTACGAGTGGAGATGCAAGAACGGTGCGAGCACCAGGTCCCTGACGACCAACGAAGTTACGATTACTTGTAGAGATTGACAACTTGCCTGCTGGAACCTTATCTGGGTTCATAGCCAGACATGAAGAGCATGAAGGGAGACGGAGCTCAAAACCTGCCTCTTCAAGAATCTTATCGATACCCTCATCAATAATCTGCTGACGAACGAGCCAAGAACCAGGAACGAGCCAAGCTACAACGCTATCGGCCTTCTTCTTACCCTTAACAACAGATGCGAATGCACGGAAGTCCTCGATACGTCCGTTGGTACAAGCGCCTAAGAAACAGTAATCTACAGGTGTGCCTTCGAGCTTCTGTCCAGGCTTGAACTGCATATAGTCGAGCATGTCAAGGAACTGAGTCTTGTCAGCCTCTGCAACCTGGTCGAGTGTTGGGATGCACTCGTCGATAGCGATACCTGCACCAGGGTTTGTTCCGTATGTGATACGTGGCACGATGTCCTCGGCACGATATGTTACCTCCTTATCGAACTTGGCATCAGCATCGCTGTAGAGCTTCTTCCACTCCTCTACTGCCTTATCCCAGTCAGCACCCTTTGGAGCGTACTCACGACCTTTGAGATATGCGAATGTAGTCTCGTCTGGAGCGATAAGACCTGCACGTGAGCCCATCTCGATAGAGAGGTTAGAAAGGGTCAGACGACCTTCCATTGACATATTGCGGATAGCACTACCAGCATACTCAACGGCATAGCCGGTAGCACCTGATGTTGTCATCTGAGCCATGATATAGAGAGCAACGTCCTTGGCTGTTGTTCCCTTTGGAAGCTCACCCTCAACGTTGATACGCATTGTCTTTGGCTTTGACTGAAGGATACACTGAGAAGCCAATACCTGAGCTACCTCAGAAGTACCGATACCCATAGCGATAGCACCTACGGCACCGTGTGTAGATGTATGAGAGTCACCACATACGATTGTCATACCAGGGAGTGAGAGAGCCTTCTCAGGACCTACAACGTGGATGATACCATTATCCTTTGTTCCCATAGCGAAGTGCTTGATACCAAACTCCTCGCAGTTTGCCTTCAGGGTCTCAACCTGCTTTCGACCTACAGGGTCATTGATAACCTCCTGCTGGTCAGAAGGAGTATTGTGGTCAGGCATAGCGACTACGTGGTCAGGACGGAAAGCCTTGATACCCTTGTCGCGAAGTGTGTCGAATGCCTGTGGTGATGTCACCTCATGTGCATAGAGACGATCGATATACAACTGTGTAGGACCGTCCTCCACGTTCTGTACTACGTGTGCGTCCCAGATCTTGTCAAATAATGTTTTTGCCATTTTTTTAAAATTAAATGTTATATTCGAAGGAGTACAAGGAGTACAAGAAGTGACGCTTCTAAAGTCGCTTAAGTAGTACAAGACGATTGTCTTATCGCTTTGAGTCAATTTTCCATCAATTATCAATTTTCAATTATCAATTATCAATTATCAATTGCCAATTGCCCAGACTATCGTCTTGTACTCCTTTAACTCCTTGTACTCCTTACTACTCCTTAATTTAATTCAACTATCTGAATTTATTTATTGCGTCAATATAAGCCTCTACAGAAGCTGTTACGATATCCGTATTGGCTGCGAAGCCATAGTATGTGTGTCCGTCGAACTCCACGCTCTGGTGTACCTTTGCGAGGTCGTCAGAACCCTTTGAGATTGCCTGAATAGTGAAGTCCTTCAATGTCATCTCGCGCTTGATGATTGACTTGAGTGCCTTGATGGCTGCATCAACAGGACCATTGCCCGATGCTGCTGCCTCGAAATGCTCGTTGGCAATCTGAAGACCGATGCTTGCAACCGCACGTGTACCCTTTCCGGCTGTAACCTGAAGGTAGTCGAGCTTCACATTGTTCATCTCGTTACGCTCAGCACCTGCCAGTACGAGGATATCATCATCTGTAACCTCCTTCTTCTTGTCGGCAAGTACGAGGAAGTCTGCATAAATCTTGTCGAGCTTCTCGCCCTCAACATCCACGCCGTTGATATGCAGACGATGCTTCAAGGCTGCACGACCAGAGCGAGCCGTCAATACGATGCTTGCCTCATCGATACCTACATCCTTTGGATCCATGATCTCATAGGTAGAAGCATTCTTCAGAACACCATCCTGATGAATACCAGATGAATGCGCGAAGGCATTCTTACCAACGATAGCCTTATTCGGCTGAACAGGCATGTTCATCAATGAACTTACCATACGGCTTGTTGGATATATCTTCGTTGTGTTGATGTTAGTATCAATGCCAAGGTCTGGATGAGTCTTGAATATCATTGCGATTTCCTCAAGAGAAGTGTTTCCTGCACGCTCACCAATACCGTTGATAGTAACCTCCACCTGACGAGCACCACCAAGTACACCTGCTACGGTGTTGGCTGTTGCCATACCAAGGTCATTATGACAGTGGGTAGAAAGGATTGACTTGCCTGCAGCAAAGGCATCAACATGCTCGTAAAGATACTTTATCTTCTCGTGATACTCGTTTGGAATACGGAAGCCTGTAGTATCAGGAATGTTACAAACCGTAGCACCTGCCTTTGTAACCGCATCAATCACACGTGCAAGATACTCGTTGTCAGTACGACCTGCATCCTCTGCAT
>CAMJKP010000008.1 GCA_946406435.1 uncultured Prevotellaceae bacterium
TATGATAAGTATCTGCAGATATACGCAAAATAAACAGACCGAATGGGATGATTTCGTAAAGGTGTCGAAAAACGGCACCTTCCTTTTTCTGCGTGCTTATATGGACTATCATAGTGACCGTTTTCACGACCACTCCCTGATGTACTACAATGAGAAAAACAAGCTCATAGCAGTACTTCCAGCCAATGGACCCTCTACCCCCCCCTTAAAGGGGGACTTTCCATCCAACCATCTCTCCACCTTTAAGGGGGAGCAAGGAGGGGGTCTTTTCCACTCCCACCAAGGCCTTACCTATGGCGGCTTCGTGCTATCCCCAGAAATACACATCTCAGAGGTTGGGGAACTATTCCGCCTTACCATTTCCTATCTCAAGGAAAACGGCATCTGCGAGTGGAACTATAAGCAGATACCATATATCTACCACCTCATACCATCACAGGAAGAAGACTACTGGCTTTGGCGATATAATGCCACCCAGAAAGCATGCAATATGATGACGGTGATAGATTTCAAAAGCACCATAAATGATATTTCCTCATCACGCAAGCGCACATACTTCAATAAGTTGAAACGACAGGGTTATACCATCATTTTCGACGCTGACATCCGCGATTTCTGGCCAATACTCGAAGATAATCTGATGGAGCGTTTCAGCTCACATCCTGTTCATTCTCTTTCAGAGATAGAGCTGCTCAAACAGCGTTTCCCCAATAATATCGTATGCTGTACCGTGAAGAATCCCGACGGAATAACAATAGCCGGAACTCTTCTCTTTATCACTCAGCAGGTAGTACGCACTCAGTATATATCCGCATCACACGAAGGCAAACGCAGCAATGCCCTCGACTATCTCATGCTTACCCTTATCAGGCATTACGGCAACAATCCGCAATACCGCTATTTTGAGTTTGGCACAAGTATGGCAGAAGACGGCATTAACCTTAACGAAGGCCTCATCTTGCAAAAGGAAGGCTTTGGCGGAAGAGCCGTAGCATGCAAGATTTTCACTATCAATATTCAATAATGGAGAAAATAACAGTAGTCTCGGTTTTACTAAACATAATCCTTTTTATTTGGCTGATAGCTACCAGAAACAAAGGGAAATCCCATCATTCGTCTAATGATGGCAGCAATAAGGTTAAGAGAGAGTTTAACTGGAAACTGGATTCTTCACGTAGCATAGGTTTGAAAGGGCATCTCGAACTGGAATTTGACCAACAGGCGGTATTAGAGCAAAGACGGCATAATCCGTTTGGCAGACCTTCCATTAATGGCTGGAACCACAGGGAAAACCTGAAGGAGATGTATCATTATATGCTTGCTAATCCCCAACATCTCGCGGCAAGTGCAAAGATTGTGCAGTATATCAATCGTATATGCTCCCAGAAAGGCATAAATGAGTTTGACAAACTGCAATTCGTCCTTGATTTCGTACAAGAGCCGAATATCAAGTATATAGTTGATGACAGGAGCCAAGAACTTGCTGGTGCTCAGGAGTATATACGCTACCCTGACGAAACACTCTTTGACGGTCGTGGCGACTGCGATTGCAAGGCATTCCTTGCGGCCACCCTCTATCATCTTATGGGTTATAACGTGCTCTATATTATATCCAATAAACTTTCACACGCAGCTATCTGCATAGAATACGATTCACGTTGGGGCACTCGCATAGGCAATCCAGCCTCTCTGCGCAATGCTACCATAGAAATCGAAGGTCGTTGGTACATCTATTGCGAAACCACATCCGACGGTTTCCGCATCGGAAACATGAGCAAGAAAGAATCAGTAAAGGACTTTGAAACAATACTGGAGCTAAGAGCATAAACATTAAATTCAAGCACAGAAGTTTAGAACTATAGCAAAAAGTGTCATCTGACAATTCTTAATTATTTCAAAAAAACATCTGGGTTTTGTTTTTTTTGCACGCTTTTTCGTATCTTTGTAATGTTTAACAGAAGTTCCATATCAAAAACATTACTTTATGAAACAGATAGTTATACTTATTTTATTCGCAACACTTTTTGTAGCATGCAATAATGATGCACATGATGAAGATACCGTAATGCCCGATTTAACCCAAATCGGGATTAAGGCAAAGCCTGCCGAAAAACTCCAATATGTGGGAAGAATCGGCAGTAATTTTGATACTGCGTTAGATTCTCTAAGAAAACTAAAAGCTATTCATTCGGAAATAATCAAAGAGCCATTAGAAGTCTTATTTGATTACGACGACAGAATGTTTTTTGGTATTGTATATGGCGATTGCGCAATGTACTCGGACGTACTGGATACTAAGGGTTATTATTATCATAGATCATGGTATAGTTCGGAAGAGGAAAATAAAGCAGACATGCAAGAAGAGCCTCTCTTTAAAGAGAATCAGACATTTACAATCGGTAATGGTTGTTCATCAATAATGTATTTAGGTAAAATAGGCTATGATTTCGAGTCTGCATTGGATTCATTAACAAGAAAATACGAGCCAATGTTAAATACATTAGCCCAAGAGGGACATTATAGCGGGAAAGGATATAATATCGACAAAAAAGAGATGAATGTGGATTTTGATTATGATAATAGAAAATTTATACTTCTAACATTCTCAGACAAAACTAACATTTATCAAATACTTTTTTCACACGATGTTATTGACGAAAAAGGTAACTATTTTAGATTGATAGAGGGTGATGACTAAAGGTAATTATATTGTTTAATCCTTTAATATTTTTTGGTTATGAAAAAATATATTTTACTTTTAACATGTTTATTGAGCTTTGGTATATCTATGGCTCAACAGGAAACTTCGCATAAAAGACTAACACGTATCGAAGGCAAAGATTTCTGCTGGGGATTGAATTATACTCAAGATGGATTATTGTATAGTGTTTATGATGGCAATAAGGGCAAAGACCAATATCTGTGGAGCTATGACTATTCTGTGTCATTAGATGGTTTTCCATTCATTATACAGAGCGGATATTTCAAGCCGTTCGAAGAATTCTATTATACGGAGGCACCATTTGAAAGAGTGTCAAAACTCAATTCTGACGGACTTATATCAAAAGATAATAACACAAACAATTGTATGTGGAGTACAGGTGAAAAATTTGAATATGAGTATGCCGATGGTAGAATGATGAAAATTACAGGAAACAAAGAGTTTGTTGCAGTATTGTCATGGCAGGAAGGCAATCTAACACAAATTAAGTTTCTGGAAAACGAGGAGGAAGTGGGAACTATATCCTGTTCATATACCGATATGGAGGCAAAAGGAATATGTCAGGCTTTAAATTCACCATTGTTCCTTCTGTTGGATTATTATCAGATCAAGCCATTGGGTGCTCTGCTTCATGGCTACTATGGCAAACTATGCCAGAACCTAATATCAGAGATGACCATTTCCTTTAACGACAAGTTTATCAAAGAGCATGACCGCTCTATGGGTACTATTGTTGGGAGTTATTATCCTATTGTGGAGAAAAAAAGCCGTGTTTATCATTTCGAGACAGCAACTGACGGCTCTGTTGCAAAAATAACCATAAATGAAGGGGAGAATATAGAGGAAATCTCTATGGTATATGAGGCAAATATAACTTCTATACGCCTTCCAAAAGCCCAGAGTGGCTCGAAGAACTCTTATTATGACCTTCAGGGACGTGCTGTTAATAGTCCTACAAAGGGAATTTATATTAATAACGGACGTAAAGCAATTGTGAAGTAACGTCAGTTCGACGACTTGCAAGTGTGATGAGCCTTAGTGAATAATTTGCATTCAGTAAAAGGGCGCATCACCCTCGTTATGATTCCGCTCATCCTCCGTTGTTCCTCCTAACCAAACTCGATGAACCTTCGCTTTTTGTTCGCTATAGAACGGACCTTCATCGAGTTTGGTTCGGAAGTAGAGCGGAGTTACAACGGACTTAGAGCGGAACTATAGCGGAATCATTATATAAAAATCCCATTTGCTCGATGTGGGCAAATGGGATTTTATTGTTTTCGTATAGAAGAGAGTTTACTTCAATGTTACTTTAATCATTGTAAAGCTATTAGCAGGAACATCGATTGTCATCTTCTTTTGAGCAGTCATAGTGTCTGTCTTAGGCTTTACAAGCTGTCTGTCGTAGTTGTTCTCGAAGTCTGGATGACCAGAGAGGACAGTACGCTCTGCTGTAGCCTCAAAGTTACCGAAACGGCTGAGGTCGATAGTAGCCTTGCGCTCGAAACAACCGCAGTTACATACCTTTATATATACCTCACCCTTATCTGCGTTGAGGATAACTGACTGGCCAATGAGGCTATTGTCACCCTTGTCGAACTTAACGCAGTTGCCATAGAAGTACTTACCAGCAGACTCACCGAACATCTTCTGAACGTAGTAGCTGCAAGTGAAGAATGGCTTCTCGTTATCAAAGTAGATAAGGTCAGGGTTCCAGTTGGTGTTGTTCTTGTAAGCGAAGAGAGGAGCGTATGATGTCATGCAGACAATATCGCCGTTTCTCTCAACGTGGAGAAGATAGAGAGCTTCAGCAAGGGCATCGCCGAGCTGGTTGCCGTGTGATCTTTCCTGTACAGAGTACTCACCAAGATATACCTTTGTCTTGCGGTTACGTGGGTAGTTGTCATACTGACGGCTCTGGAGGAACATCTGACGTGAGTCATAGTAGTGCTCGTCGATGATGTCAAGACCAATCTCCTCAGCGAACTTCCAAGAGTTGTCATAGTCAGGATTGCCCTTGTGTGAACCAGGACCTGCAGTACCTATGATGATGATGTTAGGATAAGCCTGACGAATCTTGTCGTAGATGTATTTGAAACGCTCCTTGAACTCTGGAGTAATCTTTTCCTCGTTACCGATACCGATATACTTGAGGTTGAATGGTTCTGGGTGTCCTGCATCTGCACGAACCTTACCCCACTTTGTAGAAGCATCGCCATTAGCCCACTCGATAAGGTCGAGAGCATCCTGTGCCCAACGGTCAATATCATCCATTGGCCAAGGTTCCTGAGCCTGAGTCTTCATGCTCCAGCCGCCATTAACGCCCTGACAGCTAACACCACATGGAAGGATTGGCACAGGCTCCATCTTCATATCCTCACAGAGCTGGAAATACTCGAAGTAACCCAAGCCCATTGACTGGAGATAGCCCCATGTGTTCTTGATAGCCTTACGCTGCTCCTTTGGACCTACAGAGTTCTTCCAATGATATGTGTCCCAGAAACCGTCACCACCACCGTGAACAACGCAACCGCCAGGGAAACGCATGAACTGTGGGTGGAGAGCCTCAAGAGCTTCGGCAAGGTCCTTACGAAGACCATGACCATGATAAGTATCCTGTGGCATGAGAGAAACCATATCTACGTCGAGATTACCCT
The DNA here is from genome assembly GCA_946406435.1 of uncultured Prevotellaceae bacterium. Classification (GTDB taxonomy): domain Bacteria; phylum Bacteroidota; class Bacteroidia; order Bacteroidales; family Bacteroidaceae; genus Prevotella. The sequence goes on from CAMJKP010000008.1 coordinate 5,377, forward strand.
TGTCGAGAAGGAGAATCTGGAGATTTGCCTCCTTGCAATTGTCATTGGCTGTAAGCTCAGCAGTATATTTCTGCCAGCCAGAACCATTTGTGCTAATCTCTGTCTCAGCGAGAATCTTATTCTGCTTGGTTGCGAGAACGATTCTTACCTTCTTGGCATTGCCTTCAACGCTACGGAAGAAAACAGAGAAGTTGTACTTAGCGCCTGACTTGATGTTCATTCCGAAGAAACCTTCGTTCTGCATACCAACACCTGTCCAACCGTCAAAGTCATAGTAATGACCTATGCGCTCAGCATGGATTCGCATATAGGTTGGGTTGTTTGGGTGGATGGTATTATCCATGCGAGGCTCGATGAAACCGGCAGAATGTCCAGGACGGAGGAACTTCCAGTTAGTACCAGCTCCCCAACCATCACGCTGTGCAGGACTGTATTCGAAGCTGCCATTCTGAACGAGGTCGGCATAGAGACCGCCATCAGCAGAGAAACTGATATCCTCAAAGAAAATACCGATAAGATTGTCACTAATCACCTTACCACCAGAAGGTGCTTTTACTGACTTCGCACTCAAGCCAAGGCATGAAGAGAGAAGCAGTGCTCCAATAAATGCTTTTTTTGTCATTTTTAGGTTATTGTTATTTGAATAATTATCTTGTTACCTCAAGTATTCGACAAAGATAATAAAATTTTTCTGATTACACAAGAATAAGTCTCTTTTTGTTGGGAAAATGTTATAAATATATAATGTTTTGTTATAAAATGCAGGTATTTTGCGGTTTCATCGAGAAAAAGACTGAAAACGTATAAAAGCATCAAAGTTTTTCTCTTTGTGAAAGTGTTTCGCGTAAATTGTATATAAAATTAGTGTTATTTTTACAATTAAGTTTTTCTTTTGTTCCAAAAAATTGCGTAATAATACCATTCTGTTAAAATAATCAGTATATAATTTTTATAAAACGCGTAAAGTTTATACCTTTGCAGCAGGAAAATAAGTCCACAAAACCGAAAATCGAACCAAAAATCGTACCACGATGCACAGCGCTTGTTTGCGCACACATTCGACATTGGTAAGAACGAATTTAAAAACGTGCCTCACAGCACGACAAAAATAAAATCACGGATAATAAAGACGTAATAATTAACATTGAAAAGCGGGGCTAAACCGCGATGGGGGTTAATTAAAGGCGGATTATATTATACGGATAACAAAATACATGGATGGTAATTATATGTAATATTAAGTAAAGTCAAGTCAAGTATGAAGAGATTTTTAAAACTAAATGTTATTGCGCTTGCAACTCTGCTATTTCTTGGAGTAGCAGATGCATGGGGTTTGGGCATTAATAAGAATGTTGCCCTAAATCTCACACAAGAGGGCGGAAATGGTTCTTGGGACGGATCTAAGTTGAGCTGGACCGACAGTACATGGAATCTGTATAAATTTACAGATTGGGATAATTCAGATTTGTCAGGTTATGACAAGATGGTTATCAATGTAAGTAATGCAACTCCAAACAAAACGTATAGAGTTATCATAACAATTGATGGTACGCTCTATACCTATACGACTTCCGGTAATGGTACAAAGGAAATCGACATTAGAAAAGATTTTAAGAATGGAAACAGTTCAATACAATCCATATCTGGTGATCCTTTAACAAAAGTAGAGTCAATCAGAATAGGTGGTTATAGTAATAATGGCTCTATTACCATCAATTCGATTAAATTCCATAAGCCATTAGCGTGGGATGCAGAGGGTAAGATTACATTCTCTGCTACTGATTTCAACCTTGGGGATAATGTAACCAAAGATGCAAATACATTCACATTCTCTAAAAAGAATGCTAGCATTTCATTGGATTTTGATAGCAATAATGATTTGGCTACAACCGATATCCAGTCTGTTGAAGTAAACATCACAGGCACAAATTCAGACAGAATAAAGCAGGGTTTTAATGATACAAACACAAAAGACCTTTCAACTGCGCAAAGAAACAAAGTGTCTTTTGGTAAATTCTTGCTTTTTAATGAGAGTAATAGTAAGCATCCTAATATCACATTGAATACTGTTACTTTTACAAAGAAGAAGTATGTCTTTAATGTTGCTCAGAATCGTATTTACTTCGAGGATTTTGAGAAACTATCTGATGCTTCATTCTTAGATGGTAAGAATGCTCCGACAGAAGCTCCTAATGCGAGTCAGCAGGGTAAATACTATCTCTATGGTGGAAGAGGTAAGATTCTGAGTGATCCTACCTTTGGTAAGTACTATCAGAATCTCGCTGATGCAGATGAATATACCAAGAGTCTTTCAGAGAACTTCCTCCGCTATACATTTACTGATAGCCAGAGAGATTATAACGAACAAGAAATCAAAAAAACTGGTGCGGCTTCAGTTGGTTTCTGGGTAAATGGTCAGGTAGCTGTAGATTATGAGCTTCCTTTGGAGCGTGGTTCTATGTTCTGTATCTTCAGTAACGACCGTTTTAGAAAGGCTGATAACTTTGACGAGAGAGCTCGTTTCATGTTCGATCTCTCTTGCAATGGCTGGACTTATTTGTATATGCCAAACACAAATTCATCTGGAGTTGATATTGGTTGGAATGAGTTTATATATGGAGAAAAGGCTAGAAACTCTGGAGTAGCAAACCCATTGCAGAGTCTTTTTGGCAAGGATAATTATACTAATCCACTTGACCAGAGTAAGCATAAGTTCTATGACGACAAGAAATGGCACTATGTGACATACGTTATGGATAACCAGCTAATGCGTATCACCATTTATCTTGATGGAGAGAAGACTGGAGAAATTGCAGACTGGTCAAAACTTCCAGAAGCTGTTCATAAAGATAAAACTGATAAAGAGCCTAAAGGAACAGCTGACTTAGTAGGTCGTACAAAGTATCTTCGTAACATCATCCTTGGTGGTTTCACTCCTCACGGACTTTTCTATGATAGACAGTACTATTCAGATGCAGCTCTTGCATACGATGATATCGCTATCTACAGCAAAGCTCTTACCCAGGATGAGATTCGCTCTATCATTGAGCAGAAGCAATACACTCCAAAGGAGTGGCACTATGGTGACAGCTTTAAAGAATACAATGAGAGCAAGGGTGGTCATGAAGAAAAAAATGACGTATCTGGCTTGGGTGTAAATGGCACATTCGATGGAGATGGAGAAAATGAAGGAACAGGCTATCTTATCGTAAATAGTGGTACGCTGACTATTCCAAACGTTCCACAGGGATATTATGTTCGTGTTGAGTACTATGGAGGTGATGATGCGACTTCTTCTACAGGCGATGGACTCGAATACGTTGGATTGCGTATAGAGGATACACCAGAAGATTTTTGGGTAGCTACATATAAGGCAACGAAATATGGTGTTAATACTTATACACTGAATGTTTATGATGATATCATGATTCGTTCTATTGTCATTACTCCTTACCAGTATGCTAAACTGAAGTATGGTAATATGGAAGATGATGAGTTCGAGCCATTCGATAAGGATAATAAGTATGTCGCATTTAATGTAAGGCGTGTGGACGATACTGATACGTACATTTATTCAAGTGAAGATAATAAAGTAGAGCTTGGCGAGAACCCTACACTTCCTGTGCTTTCTCTGAATATTGATGGTGCGCGTACTGAAGATGGTGGACTGGACTACATAGATATAAGTAACTATGTGGAAGGAAAGCATAATCCTTATATCAAGTATTCAAGTACTTCTCCTCATGTTGCTTATATTAATAAGAATGGTCAGATCAAGATGACCGGTATTGCAGGTAATACATTCATCATTGCAGAACTTGTCAGTGATAACCTCTACAATGGTTCTGAGGTTGTTGACTCTTTCGAGATTCGTATCAGAAAGGAAGAGAATACTCTAAGACTGGATAACAATCAGGAGGTTAAGGTAAACGATAAATTCGAGAAGCTTGATAATATCACTTTGACTATTGGTGGCTGGAAGCATGAGAGTACGGATACATATAACATTCCTGGTGTAGGAACTGTAAGTGACAGTTGGGCTAATGCTGCTGATTTCGAGGATCCAATACTCGGAATGGCTGGTGTTCTTGATGGGTTCAACCAGTACTCTGTCGGTACACATGTAGCAAGGAGTGAAAGCTTGGGAGAATTCTATCCAAAGCAAGAGTTTGCAAACAATATTACTCCTTGGAATCTCCCTTGTCGTGGTGCATACATCAAGGTAGAACCTCTAAAGGCTGGTATCGTTTCAATTTACCTATATCAGGCAGGAAATCTCTATGATAAAGAAGACAAAAAAGGAGGCTCAAGACACATTACGTGGCGTCCTGTTTATATAATAGATGAGACAGGTAAACCTGTTGATTTCGTACAGCCTGCGACAAATGGTCTTATCACATACAATGATAACTTCTTCATTGGTGACAAGCGTCGTGCTCAGTTCATTGAGGATATTGAGGCTACATACAACCAGACACTACAACAGGAACTTATTAATCTCAAAAATACTGATTACGAGAAGTTCCGCATCCTCATCGACAACTGGAACAACGCAGGTTGGAGACAGAAGGTGATTCCTACAGGTGATGGTGGCTATATGGTAATGTCTGACGCAGTTGTACGCTATACATTCAATGTACATCCAGGCAAGACATACTATCTGTTCTCTAATCAGACTCAGGTTGCAATCTCTGGTTTCAACTTTGAGCAAGGTCGTATGCTTAAAGTCAGCAACAATTACGAGACAGATCCTGTACGTAAAGTATCAAGAGGTTCTAAGCTCACTTGGCAAGACAATCTTGAGGATCAGCCTTCAATTACAACCAGTGCTAACAAAGATATCACTACTGTAAACTACGTGCGTAACTTTGCTCAGGGCAAGTGGTCATCAATCTGTCTTCCATTCAGTATGAACAACAGGCAGATGCGTGAGCAGTTCGGTGAGGAAACAGCAGTTGTTCTTCTCAAGACCATTCACGATGATGGTAAGATGGAGCTGATCTGGCACGTTAATCAGGATATCATTGCTGGTTATCCTTATTTCATCCTTCCAAAGGGTAAGCTTAAGAATAAGAATGTAAAGAATGGTGTGATCACACAGATTACTGCTGACGCTTATCTCAATGATAGGGTTAACGCTCAGCACCCACTCTTCTCAGTAGGTTCTAATGGTGAAACATTCGACTGGCAGGATGTATATGGTGGTGCTAACTACAAGAAAGACTATCCATACGTATTCGAAGGTAACTTCAAGAAAGAGGAGCTTCCTGCAGGTTCATACGTGATGAGTAATAATGGTGCTCTTACAAAGATCAAGAATGCTGTTACAGCTAAGCCTTTCCGTGCATATCTGAAGTATCAGGGCTCTGACGCTAATCATGCTAAGCCTCTCTATACATCAATTAACTGGCAGAATGATCAGACAACATCAATTGATGATATCATTTTCCAGAACGGAATCTTGATGGAGACATCTGACGTTTACAGCATCGATGGTACGGTTGTTCGTCGTGATGCAAAGAATCTCTCAAATCTTTCAAAGGGCGTTTACATCGTTAACGGCAAGAAGTTTGTAGTAAAATAACATTGTATTAGGATACATTTTTATGAAGAAATTTTATATCTCTCCGGTCTGTGAGTATTTTCTCACAGACTCGGAGGCTACACTCCAGATAACATCTGCATATATTGGTTCAGGAGACCCAGGCGGTTTACTTCCTATTGACCCTAATATTCCTGTAGATAATGGTGGAGGTACTGATATCGGATCAGGGGACTTTGCCAAAGGAGGCATGATTTGGAATAACACTATATTCGATTAATATACACCGATGGCGGCGTTGCGATAACGCCTAAAGAGAATATCTCTCTTTACTTGAAAATTACATATCTTTTTTGTATGTTCTTCGATTTTCCTTTTCATAAGGATTAGCGAAGGACATACTTTTTTGTGACACTAAATATATTACCATACTTCTTTCATGAGTCCTATGTTCCTCCCTTGTAAGTCCCATTTTCCTCCCATTCATAGGAACGGATTTGAAACGGATTTGAAGCGAAGGAAGAACGAAGGTGAAGCGAAGGCTAAAAAATAACAATTAACAATTAATAATTAACATAGGCTCCTACAAAAATCCATAAAGGATAGGCATGTTAATTATTAATTGTTAATTAAATCAGGTGTAATACTCTTGAAAAGAAAAAAAACAAAAAGTTTTTATACAGAGTATTACACCTTTTGTTGTTGTGTGTAATATTTTTGTTGATTATCAGTATGTTATATGTGGTGTAATACCCTTGAAAGTATTACACCATTTCGGGCGATTTTGTGTAATAGTGGTGTAATACTTCAGAGAGTATTACACCAAGGCAAACAAATTGATTTTTAGTCTTTTAGTATGCTCAGAACATCAAAGGTGTAATACTCTGCGTTGAAAACTTTTTGAAAAAAGTATTACACCAAGTATTACATTGGAGTAAGATATCAATTTTTACCCACCACTCCAACGAGAATAGTGTTTATAAGGAAATCTTCCTTAGACATCAGGCAGTAGCCATTCATACCCCACTGTTTACCCCAAGAATTCTTGCAAATAAAGAGCGTGTCGCCTTGTTTGTTCTTGGTTAGGCCTACTATAGCCATTGCATGCTGATCGGTCGTTATAAAGCGTTCTAAGGCCTTTTGACGAAGCGAAGTGATGTCTCCGTCAATAGATGGTTTCTTTTTGCGTGGCATTTGTCCTTCCCAATATACGGGATGATGGTTTTGCAATGCCTCTATAACCTTAGAATATATATCGTTAATAGGCTCGTTCATGATGGCATGACGACGGTGGTTGTCAGGCACTTCGAGCACGAAACGTTTGCCGTATGGATGATGTTTGTAGGATGTTAACCAAGTCATTTTAATGCCATACAGAAGACTACCTCCAAACTGCTTCGGAGTGTAGTGAGCACTATAAAGATAAAACCCTTGTCTTAGGTTGTGTGGAATGAATGGCAGAGCCTTATCTACTTCTTTGTTGAGAGTATTTAATCCCTTACGGTGTTTTATGGCAATTCCAACCTTTTGTTTGACAAGTCTTGCTAAAGCCCTACTGTTGAGATCATCAGGACAGTATGTACTCCATTGTACCATACCATATTCCTTTAGCAATCGCTCTGCATCAGGTCCTATTCCTCTTACGCTTACAGGCATAGTGCCTTGTGACAGATAACTTTCTGATGCCTGTTCCTGAAGTAAATTACGAACCAACCATATAGGTGACAGGTTCATTGAGTCACCATAGTTCTCTATTCGCTCAGTCTCTATACAGGCAAGATATGCATATATCCAGCAAGCTTCCACTTTCCCTTGATCTTTTATGGGGGTTGTTCGAAGGGAGTTGCTTAGGAATGATAAAGAAGTAGTATCTTTGCTCTTTTCCCGTCGTGTGCAGGAAGTAAAAAGCAAAGATGCAACTAATATTATAAACAAGGATCTTACCATATATTTTTTTACTTTATCATCTCAAGTAAATCTTTACCTGTTATCTTACCACTCATATCAGTACCTTCGAGGATGTTCTCCGCAAGATCACGCTTCTGCTCATGTAATCGCTTAATCTTTTCCTCGATAGTTCCAGAAGATAGGAAATGATATACAGTAACGGCATTATGCTGTCCAATACGATGTGCACGGTCGGTGGCTTGCTGTTCAATGGCAGGATTCCACCAAGGGTCAAGGTGGAAAACATAGTTTGCACGGGTAAGATTGAGTCCCAGACCTCCAGCCTTGAGGGAAATGACAAATACTGGGCATTCGCCTGCCTGAAACTGTTCTACAAGCTTCTGACGCTCTTTTACAGGTATAGAACCGTCGATATAGAGATATGGGATGTTGGCTTTTTCCAACGCTTTCAATACAATGGCAAGGAAAGATGTGAACTGGCTGAATACAAGTGCACCATCACCGCTCTCTATGATAGGTTCAAGAGCTTCAATAAGAGCCTCAATCTTTGATGATTTTCCCTTCCAATTCTTCTCTACAAGTTGTGGAGAGCAGGCAGCTTGGCGCAAACGTGTAATTTCAGCAAGGGCATTAACCGACACTTTATCAGAATCTTCTGATTCAAGCATGTGTTGAGCACGTTCACGGATAATCTCATATACAGCCATTTCCTCTGGAGAGAGGTTTACGGTTTGGTATATTTCTGTCTTCTCTGGAAGTTCGTCAAGCACCTTCTCCTTCGTTCTGCGAAGCATAAACGGATGTACTATACGGTCAAGCTGTTCCTGTCGTTCCTTGTCCTTTGCCACCTCAATAGGGGCGATGAAACGGCGTGAGAAATCCTCATAGCTTCCGAGAAGTCCAGGATTAACGAACTGGAAAAGATTCCAGAGTTCCCCAAGATGGTTCTGTACAGGAGTACCCGTCAGCATGACACGGTATTTACTCTTTAGCTGCATGGCAACACCAGAAGTCTTTGCACCTCGATTCTTTATCACATGAGCCTCATCAAGTACGGCTGTAGTCCATTCCTTTTGAGTTATCTCTGTCTTGACAGAGAGGAGCAAGCCGTATGTACAGATGACCACATCACCAGTCTTCGCTTCTGAAATACAGGTTGAGCGGTTATTGGTGAAGTTGAGAATAGATACATTAAGTGAAGGAGCAAACTTTTCAATTTCCGTTTTCCAGTTAGGTGCTACAGAGGCTGGTGCAACGACAAGAGCTGGTCCTTCGTTTGCCTTAAAGAGCAGGTATGTGATAGTCTGTATTGTCTTACCAAGTCCCATGTCATCAGCAAGCAATGCTCCTGCCCCCCATGAGTTAAGACGAGCAATCCATTGATATCCCTCCACCTGATAGCCACGTAGGGTAGCATTAAGGGTTGTAGGGATTTCTGGCTTATATTCACTTGAGTCAAGGATTCGTTGTCTTATCTCAATTAGTTCAGGGTCAACTTCCAGATGAAGTTCACCGTCAACCATACTTGTATCGAGTAATGCAGCCGAGAAAGCCGACATCTGTAGATGACCACGTTGGCGTGAAGCAAGAGCATCCAATGACATGAGTTGTCTATGCAGACGTTCACTCAATGCTATATACTCGTTTTCACCAAGACGGATGAACCTATTACGACTTTGACCTATAAGGTCGAGAAGGTCGGCAACAGAGATTTTAGTATTCTCGTCTAATTGTACAGTACCTTCCATCTCAAACCATCCGTTCTTGTTCTTCTTCAGCGATGCATTCCACTGTGAAGCGGTATAACGGTGGTTGAGCCTTAGTTTGTGTCCTTCCGGCCATTCCAGAACATACGGAGAGTTTTCACCCTTCTCACGGATGAAATCAAGGATAGGAAGTAGTCCATAGGCATCAACCTGGAATGTCTTCTCTGGTGGCAGAGTTCCTTCTACTCCATTCACCAGATTATAATAGTTGGAACGTTCTTTCTCCAAGTCACGCTCTACACAGACACGTGTAGCACCCGTAATATCGAATATCACCGAACTTCCTTCACCAGGTGCACATTGTGCTCGACCATCGGCAAGTGGTCGGCAGAAGATGCTGACAATATATGCCTCCTTGCCTTGAGGACGCATTTGCAAGGTAATGTTTGATGTTCCTTTAATAGTATCAAGCGTTGAGCCTCCTTTGATGAGTGAAGAATGTACCTCTACCTTTCCGCGAAGGCTTTCAAGGAAGTGCGATAGCGTTTCCTCTGCATCAAGTGGGAACTTACCCAAGTCGAGTAATTGGCTGAAATAAGGGCGCAGTTCCGGTGTCATACGGAGATAGTTAATGCTTGAAGCACCACGGGAAACTATCAAGTAATCCTTATCCACCTGTTCTTCCGGAACATTACTCTTGATGGTAAATTCTGTATCTGAACGTTCTATCACCAGATATGGCATTTCCTCAGATACGGTAACAAGAGTGTAGGGTGCCCATCTACCGACATATAGTCGGGAATGGGAGGTCATCTCGGGAAGCACATTGGCAAGACTCACATAATAAAGAGAACTCTTACTGCCATAGCGTTCACGATTACGGATTCGCAAATCCTCAGGATCCATGTTCTCGTCAGGCATAGCCATGAAGTTGGAATAGCCTACCACCTTACCGGCACTCCATCCACCAGACTTCAAAATCTGTTGCTGACGCACCTCACAAACATTATCATCAATGCTGTGCATGAAATATGCCAGACGCTCTGACTGTTCTGCATCTTTTATCTGCTCCATCTTATTGGCAGACAGAGATTCAAGCACGTATTCCCATTGTTGCTTGACATATATGGATGTGAGCAGATGGTTCTCGTAGTATGATTTCTCGGCAAGTTTATGCTCTTTCTCGCTCAATGGACTGAATTTCTCGTAGTCATATTTGATACAGAGCCATTGAGGTGAATATGTCTCTATACCATATTCTGTAAGAACATTCGTCCTACCGAGATAGTTTACCAGAAGTACGAAAAGTTGTTTAGAAAGATTGTCAACAGTAGGGAATAGAAGACGTATGTCTGTAACATACCCTTTTCTGTTGGTAAATGCGCAAGCTAATGCCCAGGCAGCCTTTATTTCATCTTCCTTTATCTTCTTTTCATTACGTCTGATGAAGTTGGCAATCATACTCTCACCGTTGGCAGTACCCTCACGCTTACAGCAGATAATGTATATGAAGTTTGCTATGCTTGTCGGCAGGTTTGTGCTTGCTATAGTCTTTGATGTCTTTGTGTTGTAGATAACCTGTGCCTTTCGGAATTCCTTTAGGGCATCAGAATAATGACCTTTGAAGGTGAGAACCATTGCAGAAAGCAGATGGGCATCACATATAGGTTTGTCTGTGATAGTCTTTGGTTTCTTTCCCTCTGCAAGATATGCATATAGATAGATTGAATATAGCAGTTCATCTCTTCTCAGGTCTGTGGAATAGTTGCGAGCCTCCGCAAGTGTTATTATACGTTTGCTTTCAATCAGCATCTCACCCTTGTAGCATAGTTGGAGCACACCATTAATGAGTTCCACGAAGCTTGTTTCTGTGATATGCGATAGCAAGGCCATATATTTATCATCATTGATGATAGGTTGAAGATATGCAACGTCGCTACCGAATATAATTGAAGCCTCTGATGTATTGCTATAATGACTGCGGATATACTCGCATAATGCTATTTGTATGGGCTTCTGATTCATCTGGAAATATTGGAATACCTTGCACAGCACCTCCAATATGCCGTTTCCCTCATCGGTATCATAGAGCCACTCCAATACCTTCACCATCACGTTAGGTGATATACGATACATCAGCTCACGATACGTGAAGTTATACGTGCCACGCACAAGAAAGCCGTCATTGACAAGTTTAAGATGGAGGCTTCCTCCATCAAAATTCTTGTCAACCTTCAATATGCGTGCCGCGATATCAGTTGGCAGAATGCTATCCGTATCTTGGGTAGCAAAATAACCGAGTAAAAGTTTTTCTGAATAAGAAAGTCCCTCTAACATTTATTTCATTGTATAGGCCAGAGCGTATGCCTTGACCTGTTTTACCATTGCAAGAAGACCATTTGAGCGTGTTGGTGAAAGATGATCCTTCAGACCTATTGCCTCTATGAAATAGAGGTCAGCATCAAGAATCTCCTGTGGCTTGTGTCCGCTGATAACACGTATCAGAAGCGCAATGATACCCTTCACAATCAGGGCATCGCTCTCCGCAGAGAATACGAGATTGCCCTCAGCATCACGGTCACACTGAAGCCATACACGAGACTGACAACCATCAATAAGATTCTGTTCTGTCTTGTATTTCTCGTCAAGAGGCTCTTGCTCATTACCTAAGTCAATGAGCAACTGATACTTATCCATCCAGTCGTCAAATGCGCTGAACTCTTCTATTACCTCGTCTTGTATATCGTTTATTGTCATTTTCTTTACACTATACTCTTTACTCTTTCTACTTTACACTCTCCAAGATAAACAGCTTATCACTTGGTCGTACCTTGTCAGGAACGGCAATACTAATTCTCCAACCCTTCTTTGCCGTCTGAACAGGCTTTAAGTCATAGCGTATCTCATTGCAGTCAAGATACATAGCACCAGTCGTAGGACCTGTGATAAGCAACTTGTCTCCAACCTTTATCTCATGAGCCTCAACCTGAAACTCTGCAACGCCAATCTTAGAGAAGTATTTTATCGTTTTTGCACAATACACCTTCTTCTCTGTAGCCTTTGAGCCGTATGAGTCATTCCATTCGCCAAGTGTCTGTCCCTGATAGTAGCCATCCCAGAAACCACGGTTGAAGACACGAGCAAGACGCTCGTCCCAGGCATCCTTTGCTGCCTCGGTAAAGAGTTTCTCTTCATCTGACGAATCAGCATCATGAAGAACAGCATTGATAGCCTCACGATAGCAACGAACCACGGTATCAACATACTCAGGACCACGTGCACGTCCTTCTATCTTGAACACACGCACACCAGCATCCATCATCTTGTCAATGAAGCGTATTGTCTTCAGATCCTTTGGCGACATGATATACTTGTTATCAACAAGAAGTTCGTTGCCTGTCTCGGCATCAGTAACATCATACTTTCTACGGCATATCTGAACACATTCTCCACGATTAGCCGAACGACCTGCATTGTGAAGTGAGAGATAGCATTTGCCAGAGATAGCCATGCACAAAGCTCCGTGACAGAACATTTCTATGCGTATAGGCTCACCAGAAGGACCACAGATATTCTCCTTCACAGCCTGCTCATAAATAACCTTCACCTGATCCATACGGAGCTCACGGGCAAGTACCACCACATCAGCAAACTGGGCATAGAAACGCAGAGCCTCTATATTGGAGATATTGAGCTGTGTTGAGAGGTGAACCTCCTGACCAACCTTTTGGCAATAGGTCATCACAGCCACGTCAGACGCAATAACGGCACTAATACCTGCCTCCTTGGCTGCATCTATTATCTCGTGCATCTGCTCAATATCCTCGCCGTAAATGATAGTATTCACGGTGAGATATGTCTTTATGCCCTTTGCATCACACGTAGCAGCAATCTCTCGAAGGTCTTCTATCGTGAATGTAGATGCCGAATGAGCACGCATATTTAGCTTCTCAATGCCGAAGTAGATTGAATCTGCTCCGGCATTGATTGCAGCAGCAAGTGACTCGCGAGAGCCAACAGGCGCCATTATTTCGTATAGTTCTTTTGTCATAAAAGCCTAACCAAGCCTTCCCAAAGGGAAGGATGTTTTATAGTACTATATCCTTATAGGGAGAGCGTATAATTATTACGCAAATATTTTGATTAGAAAGACTATCTACTCCCCCTTCAGGGGGTAAGGGGGGGAGGACCCCTCCCTTGGGGAGGGACTGGGTGGGTCTTAAAGCGTCCACACCTGCCCGTCCGCAGTATCCTTCACAATGAAGCCTGCATCGTTGAGGGCATCACGGATAGCATCACTCTTTGCCCAATCCTTGTCTGCCTTTGCCTGAGCACGCATATCAAGAACCATATCCATAACCTTACCGAATGCCTGTTCACGACTTGGATCACCAGCCTCAGCCGTTGTCTTCAGACCAAGAATATCCTCTATCCATGTGCGGAGAATCTTCTCAAGTGTCTCAAGGTCAGCAGCACTTATCTTTGCCTTACGGTCAACAAGGGTATTGATAACTTTTGAAGCCTCGAAGAGCTGAGAGATCACGTTTGGAGTCTGGAGATCATCATTCATAGCATCATAGAGTTTGCCCTCAAGTTCTGCAACGAACTTACCAACCTCTGGCTGTGAGCCCTTTGCTGTCTGAATGCGCTTGATGTCCTTGAGCGATGTAACCAACTTGTTATATCCCTTCTCTGCTGCCTCAAGTGCCTCTGAAGAGAAATCCACAGTTCCACGATAGTGGGCTGAAAGGATGAAGAAGCGGATTGTCATTGGAGAGAATGGCTGTGTAAGCAACTCATGCTCTCCTTTGAAGAACTGGTCGAGGGTGATGAAGTTATTGTATGACTTACCCATCTTCTGACCGTTGATGGTTATCATATTGTTGTGCATCCAGTAATGAACAGCAGGATGTCCCATTGAAGCCTGTGCCTGAGCAATCTCACATTCATGATGTGGGAATACAAGATCCATACCACCTCCGTGAATATCAAATTCCTCACCAAGGTACTTTCTACCCATAGCTGTACATTCACAATGCCAGCCAGGGAATCCTTCTTCTGGTACTGCCTCCTGCTTGTCATTTGCAGACATCAGCCAAGGCCAGCGCATGATGTGTTCTGGCTGTGCCTTCTTCCAAAGGGCAAAGTCTGCCTGATTCTTCTTCTCGCCAACACCTGCAAGGGTATCACGAGAGGCATCCTTGATGTTCTCAAGCGTTCTGCCAGAGAGAATGCCGTACTTATAATCTTTGTTGTACTTCTCTATATCGAAATATACAGAGCCGTTTGAGATATAGGCATAGCCGTTATCAAGAATCTCCTGAACAAGCTGCTGCTGTTCGATGATATGGCCTGTTGCGTGTGGCTCAATAGAAGGTGACAATACGTTGAGCTTCTCCATAGCAGAGTTGAAGCGACGGGTATAGTACTGTGCTATCTCCATTGGCTCTACCTGCTCTAAGCGTGCCTTCTTTGCTATCTTATCTTCGCCCTCATCAGCATCATGCTCCAAGTGACCAACATCCGTGATGTTACGGACATAGCGCACCTTATAGCCGATATGCTGAAGATAACGGAAAAGAATATCGAAAGTGATAGCTGGACGAGCATGACCAAGATGCGCGTCACCATAAACTGTCGGACCGCAGACATACATGCCTACATGACCGGGATTGATAGGCTTAAAAGCCTCCTTCTTACGAGTAAGAGTATTGTATATTAATAATGTTTGTTCCATTTTCTTTTCTTTTTCCGGAAATTCCAGATAATCCGGAAATTCCGTTTTGGGGGTTAATTAACTTAATTCAAGCATGCGGTTTATAGGCTTAACTGCATCCTTTGCAATATCAGCATCCACCTCTACCGTTGGCCACTCATACTTTAGCGTGTTGTATAGCTTGCGAAGCGTGTTCATCTTCATAAAGTTACACTCATTACAAGAGCAGCCCGCACTTCCTTCCGTCACCTCTGGCGAAACAGGAATAAATTCCGTCTCAGGGCAACATCGCTGTAACTCGTGCATGATACCTGCCTCCGTAGCAACGATATACTTGCTCTGTGGATTTGCCTTGGCATATTTCAGCATATCCGCCGTACTTCCCTTTACATCTGCAAGAGCAAGAACAGGACCTTTACACTCAAGGTGTGCCATAACCACAGCATCCGGGTTCTCTTTCTTCAGACGTGCTATCTCGCCAACAGAGAAACGCTCATGAACATGACAACCGCCATTCCATAGCTCCATCTCGCGACCAGTAACCGAGTTGATGTAAGAGCCGAGGTTATAGTCAGGACCGAAGAGTATCTTTGCATCCTTTGGCAACTGGTCAATCACCTTCTTGGCATTACCAGAAGTAACCACCACATCAGTAAGCGCTTTTGTAGCAGCCGTTGTATTGACATACTGCACAATCATATACCCAGGATGCTCTTCCTTCCATTTCTTCAGATCGGCAGCAGAACAGGAATCTGCCAACGAACAACCTGCATTGAGGTCTGGTGAAAGCACAAGCTTATCTGGAGACAGGAGCTTACAGGTCTCTGCCATGAAATGAACGCCACACATTACGATGATTTTTGCATCTGTCTCTGCAGCCTTACGGGCAAGAGCAAGAGAGTCGCCCACGAAATCAGCAACCTCCTGAATCTCACCAAAGGTATAGTAGTGAGCAAGCACTACAGCCTTTTTCTCCTCGCACATCCTGCGTATCTCAGCCTTCAGGTCGAGATTATCATCAACAGGCTCATCAATATAGCCAAGAGATTTCCATTTATCTATCATAATTACGAATTACGAGTTATGAATAAACCTTATTTGCTTTGTTTCCCCTAAAAATCCCCAAATCCCCCTAAAAGGGGGAGGGTCGGGATTGAGGTTACAAAATTACTAATAATTCTCCTGACTACAAAATTTCAAAGGAAAAAAAATAAGAAATATTTTTCATTTTCCCCTTTTTACGAATATTATTAGTAATTTTGCGAACTATCTGGAGTCCCTAGATATTCCAGAAAAAACAGGAAATCTAGAAAGACCAGACAAACTAGATATAACATATCACCCCCATCCCAATGAATAACCTCAAAGGCTATATATTTGCTGCAATAGCAGCTGCTTCCTACGGAACAAACCCAATATTCGCTATACCTCTCTACCACGAGGGTATTAGTGTTTCGTCTGTTCTGTTCATGAGATATGCTATGGCTGTTGCTATTATGTTTGTCTTTACTATGATAAAAAGCCCGAAGTCCCTCGTTATCAAGCCAAAGCATATCGGGGTTCTTGCTTTTATGGGGATATTAATGGTACTCTCTTCTATCGGACTTTTTGCCAGCTATAAATACCTCTCTGCCGGAATTGCCTCTACCTTGCTCTTCTTCTATCCTGTAATGGTGGCTATCATAATGGCGATATTCTACAAAGAACGCCTCACGAAGAAGTCGTGGGCTTGTCTTGTAACCGCCTTTCTTGGTGTTGTTATTCTTTCCAAAGACGATAATGGAGGTTTCATAAGTCTCTTGGGCTTGGCACTTGTTATGTTCTCGTCTCTTGCATACGCCATTTATCTGGTGTATATCAACCGAGGGCCGATGAAGAAAATCAACACCTCCACCATTACTTTCTATGTAATCTTGGGAGGCTTTCTTGTTATGATTCCTTATTGTCTTCTTGATGGTGGATTGATGCTTCCTAAAACCACACCTGCATGGATTAATGCCATCGGACTTGGCTTTTTCCCTACCGTTATCTCTCTCATCTTCACCTCTCGCGCCATAGCCTTGATAGGAAGTACGGAAACAGCCATCTTCGGAGCTCTCGAACCTCTCACAGCAGTTATTCTCGGCATTCTCATTCTTGGCGAAACCCTCACCATAACACCTGCCATTGGAATGATTCTGATATTCGTATCAGTTACCGTTCTTATGATGAAGAAAAAGTGATAAAAACTAATCTTTATGAATTGTAGAGTCTTGAGGAATGTCTTCCCAATGATCTACTTTCAAAATTTTATCTACTTTATTTTATACTTGATAATATGTTCTCTAAGATCCTTCATGAAAGGACAATCACTACCTTTAGTTTTTAATTCATCCACCATTAAACCTATCCATATTGTATAGAGAGAATCGGCTTCTTTATCGTAAAATGAAGATGTAAATCCATCTGCATCTATACTTTCAGGAAAACAGCCGCTTTTATATTTTTTTATATCTAATACAGAATCACAATCATATTCTTCTTTTGATGAAATCTTTGCACGAGAAATATGAGTAATATAAATCTTTTTGTCTTTATAATACCAGACAACAGAGAAATTCCCCTCAGGCTCAATCGTTGATACATTTCCATGTTCCTTCAGATAACGATCATAAATCTTTTGGGTGTATTTATGATTTTTATCTATCTGTTTCATGAAATCTTTTGTTCTACAACTTATTACTAGTAGACAAAAGAACATGCAAAAAGCGATTATAATCTTACTGTTTTTTCTCATATCTTTTATGTTAAACTAATTCTGATTGAAAAAAAGTAAACAAAAATCTATATGTCAACAGGTTCAAATTCAAGTCCTGTTAACTTTCTGTTATTATATTCCTCAACGAATCTTTCACTGACATACCAATCAAAATTGCATTCATCTATCATAAACATATCTAGTTTCTTCTTATAAAATGCATCTGTCATTTTAATCGTACTAGCACGTATTGTGTAAGATTTCTCTTCTTCAGCCAGAAATTCATTCTCCTTTTTAATAAACTCTTCGGGTGAATTGAATTTTATAGGAATGATATCGTCTGTATCGGCATCCGAAATGTAAAATTCACAGTTCGGGAAATCCAAATATTGCCAATTTTCTGATACGATTTTCATTACATAATAGTCTTCTACTTTCTTTTTCCTTAAACTAGTTACCTTTCCTTTGTAGAAACGATGGACATCAATATTTTTATTCTCCATAAACCTCTTCGCATTTTCACTAAGTAAAAATAATCTATTTCCAAATCCATTACTTAGAAAGTCAGTATATTTAGCGCCACTAGCCAGTTTAAAACCTGATAAATCAGGATCTATAGGAGGAAACAGAGGATTATAAGCATAATACAAAGAATAAACACCATTATCTTCATTCTCTGGTGAATACCCTTTGATAAAATCCCAAACTTGTGGGTATTGTGATCCTACTTCTTTATTATCACACCCATATTCTAATTTATAATATCTCATAATTATTGCTCATTTTTGAGGGCAAAAATACTAAAAGTTTTTCAAATCAAGCAATTTTTCCATAGAAATAGTGAGAAACAGGCAAATTCCTCCTTTGAAACTCTTAAGATACTCCATCGTTTGTCCATCAGTTCTCCATCTATCCTCCATCGAAACGATGGACCATCGATGGAGTATCGATGGAGTATCTACGGAGTATCTACGGAATATCTAGGGAGGAAAAGCGAAAAAACATAGGACTATCATGCTTTTTCTTACAAAAGAATATTGTATAATCAAAAAGTTTTCGTAATTTTGCGAGCAATTGTAGATTGTAAATTGGAACTTGCAGAGCTTGATGAGCTTTGCGAATAAATGGTAAATTGTACATGATCAAGACTGGACTGGTACTTGAAGGCGGTGGAATGAGAGGACTTTTCACGGCTGGTATTTTGGATGTTCTTATGGAAAACAATGTCACGTTTGATGGCGTTGTAGGGGTATCTGCTGGTGCGACTTTTGGATGTAATTTCATATCACATCAGATAGGGCGTGTCCTGCGATATAACATGTCTCAACGTAAGAATCCAAAGTATATGGGTATTAGGTCGCTAATCAAGACAGGCGACTATGTGGGTGGAGAGTACTCGTATCATATTCTGCCTACCCAGCTTGATGTCTTCGACTTTGAAACCTTTGAGAAGAACCCTACAGAGTTTCATATAGTTGCTACAAACGTAAAGACAGGAGAGCCGGTATATCGTCGTCTTGACAAAATTGACTATACAGGTATGGAATGGCTTCGTGCATCTGCCAGTATGCCTATCATCTCTAAGCCTGTTGTTATTGGTGATTTGCAATTGCTCGACGGAGGCATAAGTGATAGTATTCCTCTGAAATATTTCGAGGATGAGGGTTTTACAAAGAATATCGTCATCCTTACTCAGCCTAAAGGCTTTAAGAAGAAACTCACAAAACTTATGCCTGTCTTCAAGGCAACTATGCGCAAATACCCCGCTATTATCGAGGGTATGAGCAAGCGCCATATAATGTATAATAACGAGCTGGAATATATCACCCAACAGGAGGAGGCAGGCAATTGTTTGGTTATCTGCCCTTCTGACACGCTTCCTATAGGCAGAACCGACCTTAACCCCAAGAAAATGCAGCATGTTTATGATATGGGAAGAAAGGCTGGAGAGGAAAGTCTTGACACAATTAAGCAGTTTTTAGAAAAATTTTGAGATTGTAGAAAAACTTTTTTCTAAGAAAAACGAAATTAGACTTGTGATATAGAAATCCCTGTTTAAATATTGTGTGCGGGCACATTTTGCAGATATGCAACATAAAATGCACTATATAGCAACAATATTTTGCTCTATTGCGCAATTGTAAAAAGTGTTGCATGGTATAATTCGCAAACTTTATGAAACAAAAATTCTTGCACAAAATAAAAAAACTTCATACCTTTGCACTCGGAAATAAGTGTAATAATTATGTTAAAGGGGAAAAACTAATTTATTTGATTAAGGGGAACAATGACGAGGTATTAAGCTAAGGTAAATTTCAGATTGTATTAATTTCAGGTAACAAGAAAAGGTCGAGATCCGGCGAAAAGCTGGACTTGACCTTTTTCTTATTCGTATGTGAAGGGACTCGCAATAAACAGAATCTGTCAAGGATTTTGAAACAATTCTTGAGTTAAGGACATAGGGATATTTCTGCCAATCACTTTACCTCGTCTATCACGTAGAGGCCAAAGAGTCCTTTGTGATATTCTATCGTGCAGCCATAGCCTATATGGTAGTTATGGTCGTTAGGAATCCATGTATTGTAGATTCTATCAAGTTCAGATATTTCTATATCCATATTATTGGTATTTTTTCCGTGTTCATCATTAGATACATTTATTTTTTTGATTATGCCATGAGTGTATTGATGTTTGTCACCCAAATACTTGTTTGTGCCGAAGAAAAGAAAAAGTACACTTCCTAATATTATAGCCAATGTATAAGCCCATCCTAATACACATCCAAAGTATATTCTGATAAAGTTAAATATACCTTTTAAATTGAGATTTAAGTATATATGTTTTGAGCGTATGAGTTTTATGAGCATAATTACAGGAAGCATTATTGTTATAGTAATTGCGGATACGTAAACAATAGCCAAAAACGACTCTAATGGCAATGGTATCAAGGTTTCTCCTGCAAAGAGAAGCCCAAAGAATGGTATTGCAAGAAGAACTACAAAAAATATATCTGATATCATGATTTGTGTTTTAGACCATGATTCCTCTAACTGGTTTAAAAATTCGCCTAATGGATTTAATATAAAGAAATCCTTTTTCGCAGTTTTGGTAAAGTCTTCTATATCATCGTAGATCAATGGAATAAAAACCTTGCCCTTGTAGTCGATGAAACCCCATTTACCATTGGTTTCCACAGCAACTATACCGTTATATGGAGGGTACAGCTGCGAATACATAGGTTCAACGATAGTATTTCCCTTAATATCCGCTAAGCCCCATCTGTCATCCTTGAGAATACAGATAGGAGATTTCTTATCGGTAAAATAGATATCGTCATATATGGCAGGGAGTACGATGCGGTTCTGTGGATCTTTTAGCCCGTATTTATCGTTCTCTACAAAGAAATGATATTTGTGGTTGCTCATCATCTTTATTTTTCTGCTTCTTCGCATGAAGATAAATGTGCATATCAGCCTTATAGTCTGGTGCACGTTTATAATTCTTGAATGCAAAAGTAAATATTTTTCGCGAAACCAACAAATTTAGGCTTTGTTTTATACGTTTTGGTATCTAGTATAAAATTTTTTACAAAAGTTTTTGAGATAGGGGGTTTCACCCTTGTGATTTTTAGATTTTTACGTATTGATTGTCAATAACTTACATAGGGTGAAACCCCCTCTGAAAAACATCTTATTTTTTATAGGGGTTTCACCTTTCTTTATTGCTTGATTTTCAATTGGTTACACCTGTAAAACTGTATGGGTGAACCCCCCTATTCAAAATCTTTCTCGAAAAAATATTTTTAGAACGCTAAGACGTGGAGTCGCAAAGTTTTTTCTATGTTCAAATAATCTTAGCGCCTTTGTGTCTCTGCGTTTAAAAATTATTTTTCACTTTTCACTTACTTCAGGTCCGCTTCTCCTTCGCTTCAAATCCGTTTCAAAACCGTTCTAGGTCCGTTCCTTAGAATGGGAGGAAAATGGGACTTACATGGGAGTCACAAGGGACTTGCTTGGGAGCTAGTTCGGAGTTACTTCTTCAGGTCCTTGAGATCGAGAATCATACCACCACCACTTGCAACAGTTGGCAGATGACCATCCCATTTCTCAATCCAGTCTTCTTGAACGATGTACTGAGAGAGACTTGCAGCAATCTTTGAGTTGTAGTATGCCTCAGCGTCAGCCTTGATCTGCATAGCCTCAGCTGCACCTTTCGCCTCTGCAATCTTGATCTTTGCTTCTGCCTCAGCCTCAGCAACCTTGTTCTTTGCCTTGAGAGCCGACTGAACAGCAGCATTCTTCTCGTTGATCATCTGGGCAAGTGACTGAGGAGGTGTGATTTGCGAGGTGAACTCCTCTACGATGAAGCCTTCCTTCTGAAGTGAAGACTCAAGACGACGGCGAACGTCACTCTCGAAGTTTGCACGACTTGACATCAGAGAATCACTTGTATAGCGGTTTGCACAGGTGCGGTAAGCCTCGTAAATACAAGTGCGGATATATCCGTTCTCCAGTTCGTGAACACCCTCACGATACTTTACGAAGATATCACAAGCCTTAGCAGGATCAATTCTGTAGGCGATAGTAGGATCCATCTGGAAGGTAGAAGCATCCTTTGCATTCACGTTGAATGGCTCGTAGTTCTTACGTTGGAGATAGGTAGGGTAGGTGAATACCTTTGTTGTTATAGGGTTATAGAACACCCATCCCTTACAAGTACCTTCTACCCCACCATATTTCTCCTTTGAGGAATCCCACTTGTGGAACTTGATACCAATCTCACCAGAATCCACTACCGTACAGGATTTTGATAACAGGATAGTGAAAGTTAGAGCGGCAGCTACAGATATAAAAGCCCATTTCACTTGCGAAACTGAGATGTTGAACTCAGGTTTAATAGTCTTTGCCATAATAATTAACTCAAAATTTTATTTACAACTTAAAACTAAACAACTATGAATTATGAACTATGCACTATTATATCCTTACTGCCGTTCCGCTACAACTTACCATCAGCATACTGCCTGATTGTCCTATTGTCTCATAGTCAAGGTCGATTCCCACGATAGCATTAGCACCCATGTTCTCAGCACGCTGTTGCATCTCCTTAAGAGCCTTTTCTTTAGCCTCTACGAGCGTGTTTTCATAGCTTGAAGCACGTCCGCCAAAGATGTCGTGAATGGAAGCTGCGAAATCCTTGAAGAAGTTAGCACCTATGATTACTTCGCCTGATACTATGCCAAAATACTGCTGAATTGGGCGACCTTCGATTGTTGGAGTTGTTGAGAGTAACATAATAATTTTCCTTTCTTTTAATTTATGTGATTAATAATGTTTGTTGATTTTTGATACTGCAAAGGTACGATATAAAAGGAAAAACATGAAATTATCGCAATGAATTGGACAAAATATTGGAAAAGTGAGGAAAAACTCGTAACTTTGTTGCGAAAAAAAGAATTAGAGTAAAGTGTAAAGTAGAAAGTGTAATGTAGATAGCACTAAACACTAATCTCTAATCACTAAACTCTAAACAGATAATTCATTATGAGAGATCTCGCCCGACAAGGTATATACCGCATTATATATGACATCATCAAGGCTGATAGCATTATTGTTCGCCATGAGATAGATGCCATAAAACTGCTTTGTGACAAATACGGAATAACGCCTAAGCACAGAATGGTGTCTATGAACCTGTCGCTTGCAGAAGCCGTGAAAGAGGTACAGAGTCTTACAATAGGTCAGGTGGAGGAACTGCATAAGGATATCAGCCAATTGATTATGGCAGATGATGCCTGTTCGCGCGAGGAGGCTCTACTGCTATTTGCCATTATGAAAGCTATTGACGGCAAATGCGAGGTGGTAAGCGTTCCGTGGGGTGAGATAATGATGGATAACTCTCAACTTCTGTTTATAGAAGAGGGGTATGACGAGGCTGTAAACGAGTATATAGAAGTACGCTATAACACGATTGTAAACACCTGTAAGGTTGGCGGTTTCGACTTTGTGTATATCCCAAGACTCACGAAGGTATTTGCCTCACAGTCAATGGCAAGCGACCTGTTCTTCTATTTCTCGCCAACAGCAACGATAGAAGAAGCAAAGCGTATAGCGGATAATACGTGTAATGTCACGACCTCTATTGTATATCGTGAACTTCTTGTCGGAAAGATGGGATTCCGTATGGATGTTGCTAATCCATCTTTGCTGTTCCGAGTATCATTTTCGGTAGTTAATGGTCAGAGAATGGCAAACTATGCGCTTATCAATACAGATAGTGATATGCTTGTACAGTTGGAGGGAATTGTATCTGAACTCCAGAGATTGCAGAATGATAATACGTTGACTATAAATAATATAAGCGTAAGACAAGACGCATTTATCTATAATGGTTTCTACCGCACACTATTCGACCTCCTCACATATCGCAAGGGTGCAAAATGTGAGCTTGTAGTGCGTCCTTATAGTCATGGAAATGTGCTGTCTGTTTGTACAACGACATTAGAGTCGGAAACAGAACAGCCTTTGGATCTTGGTCCGAAGGAATCGGCCTTTTATGTATTTCTTATAAAAGAGACACAGGAGTATGGTGGTTTCAGAATTGATATGCAGACAAAAGAGGATTTAGCCTATCTTTCTGAGGCTCAGAAACGCTTTGAAGAGACTTATTTCTCTCTTTGCAACAGAGATACGGCACCTGATATTACAGATGCAGGAATACGTCGCCCTATGCTATCAAAAATACGCAAGGCGATAGAGAATAATGATATAATTGTCCAGCGTATGATGTTTATGCCGGAGGTAAGTAGAGACAAGAGCATAAAGGTGTATTTGGATAAGATAGTAATGAATAGCGATGGACGTAAGAACTGATAATCGAATAGAATGGATAGACCTTGCCAAGGGCATTTGCATGATTCTTGTCGTATTTGGTCATTTTCCAGAACTCATAATATGGCTGGAGAATGGTCATGAATATGATCCTACGCTATTATGCAGGATGCCTCTATATTTTATGTTAAGTGGACTGTTCTTCAAGACATATAGTGGTATCATACCATTCTTGAAGAAAAAATTCAATCACCTGCTGTTTCCGTATATATCACTTCTGATTATAGGACATGTGTGTGTGGCATTATACTCAGCCCCAAACTGGTTCTTGTTCTCTCTCTTCATTACCAATCTGATAGGCTATGGAATTCTGTCGCTAACGCAATTGGCTTTCAAGGAGAAAAGCAATATGCTATACATCGTGCTTTTAGTAGTATCCATAGCAATTGCATACATAGGCTACAATTGCCATATAGACCAAAGTATCAGTCAGTTGATAATATCAAAGCATGTTCGTTTTTGTGAGTCTGCTCTTATGGGACTTCCATTCTTCATGGGAGGTTATATAATTCGTAACTCTACAAATCTGATATCTGTTCAGCAAGGTGTGAAGTTAAAAGAAATAGCTATTGCCATACTATGTATTGCTATTGTGTTTCTCATTTCGTGGATGTATGACTGGGGGGATATTTCATATCACAAGAACATATATCAGATTCCATTTGCCCTCACCTTACTGGGGGGCGCAATAGGTGCTATCGGTATTCTTATCTTGTCAAAACAGATAGGGCGACTTCCTCTCGTATCATATTTTGGCAGATACAGCATCATAGTCTTGACAACACATGTTATCTTGATAAATGCAATTCGTGAATGTGTTAATGCCCTGTTTGGCATAGAGCATCCTCAATGGCTGTGTCTTCCAATGATTGTAATAGTAATCCTTGCAGAGATACCCTTAATAGCATTACTACGTAGATATCTCCCATATCTCTTTGCCCAGAAGGAACTTCTGAAATAAAGGGTTACTTAACTGTTTTCTTTGTGCTCTTCCCGTCCGAAATGATATAAATGCCATGGTGTTTAATATCATTTATCTTCATTCCGTTAATATCATAAATAATTCGACCCTCTAAATCCCCCTTAAAGAGGGACTTTTCTTCTATGCCCGTATAAACGCTATTGATATATTCAATACCGGCAAGGGCATCTATCTCCCCCCAACCATAATAGTTGTTAGGATATGATAATGCTTCGTCGTAATGTGTACAAGTATGGGCAAAGACATCCTTTATCTGTTCAGGTGTCAAGGTTGGGCAGACCTGAAGCCAGAGAGCGATGATGCCTGTTACTATCGGGCATGACATTGACGTACCCTTTGATAATGCCCAGTAGTGCTTTCTTCCCTCGTATTCAAATACGCGTGAACCGAATGTGTTCTGGAGATGCTGATCTGTTTTGTAACTGTTAGTTGAGGAGACAATATTTACTCCAGGCGCCATAACATCTGGTTTTATGTGGTCGTCTATAGTTGGTCCCACACTACTAAAGGATGCCCTTACACCATTTGTGCCAAGGTTATCGCCAAAGGCTCCCCCATAATGAAGTGGCACCTCCGTGACGTGTGCTGTTGCCCCTACTCCTATTACCCTTTCGGCACATCCAGGGAACATAACACTATGTGATGACTCGAAATCGCATAGACTATTATCGATGTCGTCGCTTATGAAACCTCCTCCTGCGCTAAATACTTCTATGTCGTTGTTTGTGTCGAGGACTGCCAATGACATGGCGGTATTCTTTCCAAAGTTATATTTATCATTATTTATGTCTGTTATTTGAAACTCGGTGGCATAGAGTGTTTTATCATAGCAATCAGGGTATACGCTCAGACTTACAGGAAAGCGTTTATTGCCAACATGTATAGTGTCTTGCATAACACTATCAGGAAACGCAGAGAGAGTTTTCGTATCATATTCCCATGTCATAACCTTCGTTTGGTCCTGATAAAATGAAAGTTGCATCTTCACAGGCTTTTTTGAACGCATGACATAGGCTGCCTCACGTTCACCACTCGAAAGGAAAGCCCCTTTCTTGCTCTCACCCTTTGCCTTATGTATGTAGGTGCCACATTTACCATCATTACCTGCTGAGGCGCATATTATACGGCCAGCTCCTACCATTTTGTTTATTACCTCATGATATAGAATGCCGTCATTCAGGTTCAGATACTCACCTTCGGAAAGATTGATTACACATGGTTTGCCAATGCTTTCAGCATAGTCGAATATATACTTAAAGCCAAGCAAATCAGTTGCCATGGTGTATTTGTACAGGTCTGCTTCTGGTACAATATCTTTATTGTTCGTGGTATAGTTTGCTACTACGCACATCTCTGCTTCAGGAGCCATACCAATATACGGACTTATTGTGCCGTCTCCTTCACAACCAGAGCCTGTTGCAGTTCCCATAGTATGAGTGCCATGAGTTTGCGTAAGTCCGTCTGCCGAATGTCTCTTGTTGAGAATAGCCTCTTCTCCTATGTATTGTCGTCCTACATATATTGTGTCTTTCTTTTGCCCTTTCTCATTAGTGGTTTGTCCTATGACGGGCTCCCCCTCTCCTGAATAGTCAAGCATATCCCATACTTGCTTGATGCGATAGTCTTGCATATCTGTTGAATACCAGTTAGGGTGCGTTAAGTCAAAACCGATATCCATAACACCGATAATGACACCTTTACCTGTGGCCGATAGTGGTGCAGGACTGTTCCATACATCTTTCGCCCGCACTATTGCGGCTGAGTTTTCATTTGTTATTGAGCAACTCTTTCCTGCCTCTATCCTTTGAATGGAAGGATATGAGCAAAGTTGAGATATTTTGTCAAGAGGAATACTCGCTATATAGATATCATCCCAGTTTGCGTATATCTTGCATCCGTATTTTTTCAGGAGCTGAATGTCGGAGGTTTTGACCAGGGCAGTAAGACCCTCTAAATCCCCCTTAAAGGGGGACTTCCTTACTGCAAATCGACTTTTTGCTTTATTTGCCATTACCGCTTTCCTCACATACGATGACATCTTGCCTTGATTTTGCGACCAAGACAAAACGGGGTTTAATAGCATTATTGCCAGATATATAATCCTAAGAAGAAATTTCACCATTATATGTTTAGGGCATTTTTGTTTGCAAATATAAGTATAAATTTCTGATTTTGCAAATATTTTCAAGTGCTTATTTCGATTTTTCACTTTTCACTCTTCACTTTTCACTTACTTATTTCGTAATTCGGGATTTTCTTATTAACTTTGTACGCTAAAACAAAAGATATATTGGGTGATAAAGGTAAAAAACAATAAATACAACAGCATATTAAAGGCGACAAGTCTCTTGGGTGGTGTCCAGATGATTAACATTCTGCTCAACCTCCTTCGCACAAAGGCAATTGCTATATTGCTTGGTCCTTCGGGTGTAGGTCTTAATGGCATCTACAACGAGACTCGTGAGCTGATACATACCACGACGAACCTCGGTCTTGACATCAGCGGAGTTCGTGGTATCTCTCAGGCATTTGAGCAAAATGACGCTGCGGAGATTGACCGTCAGGTGACCTTGCTCCGTACTCTGGTATTGCTGTTTGCATTGTTCGGCACGCTCCTATGTTCTCTTATCGCCCAGCCTCTTTCTTGGTTTACCTTCAATGATAACTCGCATACGTGGGATTTTGTATTTCTCTCACCAGCCGTAGCTTTCAGCACTATAACTTGCGGTGAAATGGCTGTTCTCAAGGGTTTGCGACAGTTGAAATCGCTAGCCTCATTGTCTGTAGTCAATGTTGTTATCGCCATTGTCGTATCTCTTCCTATCTACTATTTCTGGGGCTTGAGCGGAGTCCTTCCGGCATTGGTTCTCTGCACTCTGCTTTGGGCTGTGGCTGCCCTTGCATACGGTATCAAGGCTCATCCTTTCAGTTTCTTTACCAAATCCCGACAGTTGAAGGGTAGTAGCATTATACTTGGCATAGGTATCACATTCGTTGTGTGTGAGATAATCGACCATATCGCCAAACTCTCCGTTCAGAGCTATCTCAATAACATCGCCTCTCTTGAAATGGTGGGACTTTACAACGCTTGTCGTACCATGACTTTAACATATGCAGGAATGGTTTTCTCGGCAATGGATCAAGACTATTTCCCACGTCTTTCAGGTGTTGTGAAGAATATAATTGATAGAACCGTCATACTTACCAAGCAGTTGGATGTAACCCTGATGATAATCACGCCTATGCTCGTAGCATTCATTGTCGTGATGCCTATCATTGTACCGTTACTTCTAAGTGGAGAATTCAGTTCTATTATCCCTATGGCTCAGATTATTGCGGCAAGTCTCATCTTCCGTGCCATTTATCTGCCAAATGCCTATCTCCCACTTGCAGCTGGCGATTCAAAGGTGTATTTTGCCCTCAATTTGATAGGTGCCTTGAATACTTTCTGGATAATCCTCGGCTATGAGCTTGGCGGCTTGATAGGTATGGGCGTTGCTATGTTTGGCGAGAATCTTATTGACGTGCTGATGGCGATGGTTATTTCCAAGTGGAAATACAATATCTCATTACCTTCCAAGACAAGGACAATGATCATTTTCGGCTGTCTGTTTATGCTTGCAACCTATTCTCTTTGTTGTCTTCTGAAAGGCTGGAGCTATTGGCTTGTAGGTGCAATTCTTATTGCCCTCAGCATCTTATATTCGCTAAAGAATTATAAGGAAGCGTAGTTTTAATTGTTCAAAGATCGGTAATAAACGTAAGTTCTATGAATTGCTTTATGAGCTTACGAAGATAATCCATTATGCCTTCGCTCTTCCTCCGAACCAAACTCGATGAACCTTCGCTTTTTGTTCGCTATAGAACGGACCTTCATCGAGTTTGGTACGGAGGAAGAATGGAAGATTAGCGAAATAATAACGAGAGTGATGTTAAAATAATAAACTATAAAAAAAGTTGCGTTTTCTTGCAATTACGGAAAATAATAGTTATCTTTGCACGACCAAGCTAAAAGGCGAAAATGCTTTGAATGTTTCCGATAATATAGTTTTTGTAAAAAATGCAGAAAATTTAAATCTATTTTTCGAGTATTACGTCTTATTAATATAGACCATATATAAAAATACATACAAAAATAAGATTTTAATGAACGAAATCTGATTTTGTGTGTATTACTATATTGAGGACATTAAAAACAAAAAATAAACAAATGCTAAAACAAACTTCTGTAATATTGTGCTTTTTGCTAACCTCCATATGTGGTTGGGCACAGAATGATTCTATCTGTGTGTTTGAAGGAACTGTGACTAACGTTCCTGACGATACTGAGATTTCCCTTGCTGTTGCAAATACTCCGGAAAGGTTTGGTACATATACCGTTATTCCTATGACCACAGTCAAAGATGGGAAATTCTATTTTGAAAAAGCAATGAAGCCAGGGCATGACTGCTATGTTCGAATCGGAAACTTTAACATGGGTATGGGTATAAATGTGCAACTGACCCCTGGAATGAAAACGACAATAACTGGTGATGGTACGTGTGCATATTCATGGACTGCCGAAAATGACCATCCTGACCAGAAAGAATCGAATATCTATGCGAAGTTCATGAGAGAGAAAATGGTTGATTATCTGGAAATTGGAGCCAAAAGAGGCAAGGCAAGCTCAGGAATCTACGAAGGTACCACCGAGGAAGATAAAAGGTCTGCATCAGAAGTGGCACGTGACTATAATTCGCAATTAAACTCATTAATAGGGAAATATTTCGACACAATGTTTGAGTTTATGAAGAATCGGCCTTTTGGTCATTCTTATGAGAAGGGAACTACTGTGCTGGCACAGTATGCTTACTATAAAAAAGATGAGGTCAAACTGAATAAGTGCCGTGAACTATTCGCCAAGTTTCCTGATGATAACAGCGGATATGCACGTTCCATTGAGAAATGGCTTAAGCCACAATATAAGCCTCTTGAGCAAGGAGATCAGGCAAAGGACTATCTGCTCAACGACCATGACGGAAAGTCACATAGCATTTTGGAAACTCTAGGCAAGGGTAAGTATCTACTGATTGAGACAGCTTGGAAGGCTTGTGAGGGTGAAAAAGCATGTCGGCCTAAAGACGAGCTCAAGCAATTAGTTTCTAAATATTCAGACAAGTTTGATATTGTTACCCTTGCTGTTTGTGCGAAAGGAATATTTGACATGAAGGAATTTCCACGTGAAGAGTGGTTAGAGCTTAACTTAGATACAAGTAAAGCTTCTCTTTTTGTAGAGATGCAAGAAACATATTTCCCATGGGAAGAGCGTTTTATCTTTATCTCGCCAGAGGGTAAGATTTTAGGTAAATGCGATTCTGACCAGTTGAACGAGGAATTTAAGAAGTATTTCCCATTTGCCCAGTAAACAAACTCTAATCTCTTTCATCCTTGTCCTGTGGTTTGGATAACTTATAAATAATTTTTATGATACATAAATAATGCCCGTCACATAGTGGCGGGCATTATTTCTACTCTTCATCAATAAAATCCTCAAGTCGTCTGATATGTTTAATCTCTTGCCTATGATTCAAATACAGGAAACATCCTGATATGATAATAACAAATATTCCAACAAATATTGCTATCGTAGGTGGATTATTCCATTCTTCAAAATATGCTAATACTGCAACTCCCACTATTACCATAAAATATCCAAGCCATAAATTAAATAAGCAGAACTTCTTATAAAACCTTATCTTTTCCTTCACAATCGCCACACCTGCTGAGAAATCGAGTCTTTGAAGGATAAGTACCTCAAAGAAACAAAGAATGAAAGCGATTAATGCTCCAATTTCCATTGTTGTAAATGTCACGATTTGAAATGGATTTGCTAAAAAGTGATGTACTCTGTCAAGTACGAGAAAAATCATAATAGCAACGATAACTATCATACCTATTATCGTTTCTTTCATTCTTTTACTTAAATATGACTCATATCTATTCTTCCTTATTGATTCGAGTATTTTCTTGTTTGTCTCGTTATCTATGCTATTCTTTTCTGCCAACTGATTCCAGTATAGCTTCATTTCTTCAAAATCTTCCATAACTGTTTAATTTTTAGTATGGTTAAACATCTGTTTTAGTTTTTCCTTTGCACGATTCAATCTGCTACCTACATTCGTTTCTGATATACCCAAGGTCTCGGCAATCTCGGTATAGCTCTTCTCGTCGAGCCAAAGCATTATGATTGACCTGTCCATCAGAGAGAGCCTTGAAATCATGCTGTACAACTCCTTCTTGTTGTCGTCAGCTGCAATCTCCGCTGGCATGTTGATAGCCTTAGTAAGCTCCAACTGATGCCCTCGCTTGTATTTCAGGCGGATATAGGTGATGCAAGTATTGATCGTGACTCGGTAAACCCAAGTACTCGACTTGCAGTTGCCCTTAAACGACTGGTAACTCTTCCAGAGATTGTATATCGTCTCTTGATACAAATCCTCGAAAGACATCAACTCGTTTGTGTACATAAGACAATATCTTGATATTATCTTTTGATTCTCATCTATTATTGAAAGAAAATCATTCTGTTCATTTATATTCATTTTTTGAGTTTGACTAAAGTTGTTTTCGCTATAGCTTTTGTTTGGTTAGTCGGAATTATAACGAAAAAATCACAATTTAATTGTTAAAAAAACTTTTCAATATTGACACTTTATTTTATATAATGGACGAAAAAAGAAGGCTCACACGAATGCGAGCCTTCGAGGTGCGAAATGAGAAACACCTATTATTCAATTTCAACAGAATCATTCTTTTCCTGTGGTTTGGATAGTTTATACCATACCCATGCTATATACGCAAATACGAATGGTATGGCGATACTCACATAGCTCATTGTGCGGAGTGTGAACTCTGACGAAGAACTGTTGTAGATAGTGAGAGATGAGGCTATGTCGGAAGAGGAAGGATAGAATGAAGTGTTGAAATAGCCTGCAAGCCAGAATAGTACAAGGAAGACAAATACTGTACCAATACCGCCAAACCAGATGCCATGTCTGGTTTTCCTATACAATGCAAGGCGTATGGCATAGAGCACAAAGGCTGTGCCGAGAAGGAAGAAAAGAAGACATATCATGTTTCCGAAAAGATTGTGGAAGTACTTATATTCTACCACAAGAAACTCATGTTCGCCTATTGCCTCGTAGCCGCTTGAGGTCAGTATTACTCCAACAACAATAAGATAGAATGCCAAGAAGATAACGGCATTAATACGAAGCTGTTTCCTGTTCCATAAGGTGGTCTGTTCATCGTCAATTTGGTTGATGAACCACAGGTTGGCAAGTACGCGGACGAGGAAGAGCACCATAAGTCCGAATGCCACTACACGCCAGTCGGCAAGTGCTTCAAGACCGTGGAGAGGTCCCCATTGCGAGATGATAGGCGATGCCGAGTCTGTTAGGTTTGTCTTGGTGATTGTAAAGTCACTTCCGAAGAAGAAAGTGCCTACGGCTCCACCGAGAAGTACAGGTGCAAAGATGCCGTTGAGGAAGAGGAATACATCATAGGTCTTACGTCCAAGGATATTACCCTCTGCCGAACGATACTTATAGCTTACAGCCTGCACCACGAAACCTAAGAGTATGAGCATCCATAGCCAGTAGGCGCCTCCGAAACTAGTGGAATAGAAGAGTGGGAAGGAGGCAAAGAATGCACCTCCGAACACAACGAGCATGGTGAAAGTCAGTTCCCACCTATGTGCAATGGCATATATCATCTTCTCACGCTGTTCATTAGGAATTTCTTGCAATAGCATAGACTGACCGCCCTGAACAAAGAGCATGAAGACGAGAAGTGCTCCTAATATGCTGATAAGGAGCCACCAGTATTCTTGAAAGAATGTGTAGTCCATAATATCATTTACAATTTATTCGCTGAAGCTCATCAAGCTAAAGCAAGTTCCCATGTACTATTTACTATTTAAAGTTTTTCTTCTATTCCTTTCCTAATTTGCCTTACCATGATCCCAACCTCTGCACAGAGCAGGATGGTGAAGAGTACGGCGAAGATGCAGAAAGTGGTGATTACTTGTGAAGCGGACAAGCTTGATATGGCAGCCTGAACAGGGAGAATATCTTGAATTGTCCACGGCTGACGACCCATTTCTGCAACTATCCAGCCACATTGATGGCAGATATATACCAATGGTAGGGCGGTAAAGGCAATGACAGGGAAAACAGCGATGTTCTTCCAACGGAAATACAGCCACTCCTCACGCTTGTAAGCCATAAACAAGGTAGCAAGGAGATAGACAAGCAGGAAACCGCCAATCATCACCATAAAGTGGAAGGCATAGAAGATAACAGGCACGTTAGGTATAGCCTCCTTAACGTCATTGAAGTATCCATAGCCGAAGAATGGATAGTATTCTTTCAACTCTTCTTCTGCCTCTACCATAGTAGCCTCGTCACCATTTTCCTTGGCCTCGTTGAAGCAGGCGAGAGCCTCGTGAGCCTTCTTTCCGCGCTTGATACGCTCTGCATAAGGTACGGTATTGATAGTTTTCCCGTCTATCATATCCTTTCCTTCTATGATGTCTTTTATGCCAGGAATAAAGGCATCTGGGGCATGACGGCCGAGGATTGACAGTCCCTTAGGTATGCTGATATCGAATAGCATCGGAGCTTCATCATTATCATACTGTTTGTCTGTGTTGATGAAGCCAAAACCGATGAGTGGAGTGCCCTGCTGACCTTCATAGAGACCTTCCATGGCTGCAAGTTTCATAGGTTGGGTACGTGTCACCTCTACGGCACTTCCATCGCCCGTGAGCATAGCCATAACGATGCCTACAAGGCCTACGATACCACCGACTTTGATAGATTTCACAGCAAAGTCCATATCACGTCCCTTGAGCAGATACCATGCGCTTACGGCAACAACGAAGATACCACCAAGGCACCACGATGCCAGAACTGTATGGAAGAATTTATTGACCGCCACAGGTGATAGTGCCACTTCGCTGAAGCTCACCATCACGTTGCGCATCTGTTCGGCATTAAATTCCATTCCCACAGGGTATTGCATCCAACTATTGGCTACGAGAATCCACCATGCAGATACTGTAGCGCCAAAGGCTGTGAGCCATGTGGCTGTAAGATGCTGACCTGGGGAGAATTTTTTCCAGCCGAAGAACATCACGGCAAAGAACGTTGACTCCATGAAGAAGGCAAAGATACCCTCCACGGCAAGAGGTGCTCCGAAGATATCGCCCACGAACCATGAATAGTTTGACCAGTTAGTGCCAAACTCAAACTCAAGGATTATGCCCGTAGCTACTCCGATGGCAAAGTTGATTCCGAAGAGCGTCATCCAAAACTTACATATCCTCAGCCATTCCTCACTTTTTGTTCGGTAGTATGTCGTTTCAAGAATAGCGACGACGATACCAAGTCCGAGAGTGAGAGGAACGAATAGCCAATGATAAAAGGCGGTAAGAGCAAACTGTGCTCTCGACCATTCCACAACATTGATTAGATCCATAGTATTAAATGAAAAAGACCCACCCCCTCACCCCTCCCATAAAGGGAGGGGAGCAGTTATATATATTCTCATAGAGGTGGTTATAATATTAACTATAAAATACCCGATACACCTCAAGTGGAATGCTATCCACTCCCCTCCTTTATGGGAGGGGTGAGGGGGTGGGTCCTTTTATTAGGCTTTGCCTCACCTTCTCCGCTTTTTCCTCGTCAGTACCAGTAAGGGTTGGCTGAAAGAAAAATACGCGGAGGATGGCGAAAATGATAAATAACTTGATGAAAATTATAGCCCATAAAACGCGACCGACGGTCATACTACGAAATCCTTCATAGTAAAACCGCCAGATACGCCATAATATGTTTCCTTGGGAAACATAGCCCCTAACCTCTGTCCCTTCATCCGCTCGGGGGAAGGGAATAGTTACCTTTCTATCGATATGGCTTTGATGTTTCATTGGTATCATGCTCCCTTCCCCCGAGCGGGGGAAGGGTTGGGATTAGGGGCTAATGTTTATGCCTCAGAAAATTCATCTTTTCCGACACCGCATACAGGACATACAAAGTCCTCGGGCAGATCCTCGAAAGCTGTACCTGGCTCTATACCATTATCTGGATCACCTACTTCTGGATCATATTCCCAACCACATGTGTCGCATACATACTTTTTCATAATGATTTTGTTTTTAAGTTATTAGTAAAAAAAATAATAGTCTAGCTTTTTTTTTCGATTTGCTGAGTGCTTCTTCGCACGATAGCAAAAGTGTATGTCAGCCTCGAAGGGCTGGTGCACGTTCTTTGATTTGCTGAGTGCAAATATATGGATTAATATTCATATTACCAAATATTTTCGCAATTTTTTTTACTTTTCGTTTGTCTTGTACTGAAATAAGTTGACTCAAAAAATGCCTTATATGTTTAATTAAAGGCTAAGAAAGTCAACGTTCCTAGGAAAAGGGTCAACCAACTCAGCGGAAAACAGTCATGCTTTCTCAGGTGGCAGAGTCAACCATTTCAGGAGAAGATAGCCCCCGCCGATTTCAATTATTTCAATAATTTCAATTAAATTTGGGCACACCCCATCATGCGATTTACCTCTACTATCTATATATATTTATATAAATATATATAGATAGTAGTACTTAATGTCCATGTTTTTCTTCAGGGCAAAATGTGTGTTCATTTTTATTGAAATTATTGAAATTGAAATTTGGGGTATATTGGGGATACAAATAGTTAACCCAAAAAACAGAGGGCGTGGGTATAATTATAGTGAAGGCTGCTCTCAGAAAGTGATTCCGTTTCTCCTTCGCTTTAAATCCGTTTCAAAACCGTTCTAACTCCCATTCTTAGATAGGTACCAAAAGGGAGAATGAAAAGATGCACCTTGCTATACAATTCGACCACGGAAACACGAAAGAACGAAAATCCTCGTTTGTTCCGTGAGTTCC
Source organism: uncultured Prevotellaceae bacterium (assembly GCA_946406435.1). Classification (GTDB taxonomy): domain Bacteria; phylum Bacteroidota; class Bacteroidia; order Bacteroidales; family Bacteroidaceae; genus Prevotella. The sequence goes on from CAMJKP010000008.1 coordinate 41,824, forward strand.
GTGGTCGGAAAGAATTTGGGAAGAACCCCCTTTATATCTTAATCTGCTTTACTTCACGAGTCGTACTTCGTAGAGTTCGCCTACCTGACGATGTGGCTTGGCAACGAACTTTACTCGTACCTGCTTCTTGCCTTCAAGGGCTGATGCAGGAATCTTGTAGGTCTCGTACTTCCATTGTGAAGAGCGCCATTTCTTTGAGTTGTTGATGCTCTGAACGAGAACGTCATCTACATAGAGGTCGTACTCGCAGGTGCGCCATTCATCCTGTCCCCAATAGCGTATGCGGATGCTGAGGTCTTTCTCGCCCTTTGTCTGCATGAGGTATGAGAAATAATGGCCGTTGCGGGCATCGCGGAAAGGAACATCGTTGGTAACGCCCTTGTTTGACTCGTCGGTCTCCATGAAGTGGTCGCTTTCTGGCTGCTGCTCTCCTGGCTGTACCTTATCCACGGTACGTGCATCGAGAGCCTGACGCTCAGCCTCTTCCTTGGCAAGACGGTCCATATAGTCCTTATAGTCGTTCTCGCTGAGTGCGAGCCAGTAGAGCATATAACGTGAGTCGTGAATCTCGAAGAATGGCTGAAGCTCACCCTCAATCTTGTTCTCCATACGGCAGTTGAGCTTGAAGTGGAGAGGCTTGCCCTCAATAGGTGTGAGGTTCTTGGCGATGTCGTCAACCTCCTTTGCTATGAGGTAAGGAGCCTTGTCGATAGGGAGTTTCTTGCCAGATGCCATCTGACCGAAACGGCTGTCGTCAGCCTTGAGATGGGCAAGATCTTCTGTGCCTGTCTTCATGCCGAGGGTGATAGGACCGTGGAGAATGGCAACATACTGTGGTACGTTAGGCATATATTCCACGCTGTTGTGCATAGGGAATGAGATTTCAACAACATCACCCTTCTTCCACTTGCGGTCGAGAGCTACGTACTTGGCAACAGAAGACTTGTCGGTTGCTACAACCTTACCATTGACCTTTACTGAGAAATCGTTACACCATGCTGGCTTGCGGAGCTTCATAACAAACTCGCCAGCTCCCTTATTCACGGTAATCTTACTTGTCTCACCATAAGGGAAAGCGGTCTCCTGACGAAGCTCCATACCCTGTGCCTTCCAGTTAAGCTCGGAAGCAGCATAGAGGTTTACAAAGAGGGTAGTAGGAGTTGAAACCTTCGGATCAGAATGAGTATAGATGAACTCACCGTACTTGCCGTGGTTCTCCATACCAGTACCTACGCAGCACCACATAGCCTCGTTAGGCACGGAGTAGTTGCGGTAGTGGCGTGGGCGTGCAGAGGTGAAATATACATATCCGCCATGCTCAGGATGCTGGGTAGAGAGGATATGGTTGAAGGTGGCACGCTCGATGAAATCGGCATATTCTGCATTTTCAGGGTCCATGCGGTGGAGGTCTTCGGTGAGCTTGAGCATGTTGTTTGTGTTACATGACTCAAGTCCGTCGATATCCTGTGTGAAGTCAATACATGCCTCCTTGCTTGGGAAGTGCTCACGACGGCTGTTTCCGCCTACAGAGAGGCTGCGGTTATGAGTTACCTCTTCCCAGAAGAAACGGCTTGCCTCAAGGTATTTCTTGTCGCCAGAAAGCTCAGCTATACGTGCGAAACCTACAATCTTAGGCACCTGAGTATTGGCGTGCTTATTGTCGAGGAATAAGGCGTTGTGGTCCTTCATTGGGGTGAGAATCCACTTATGAGAGAAACGACGTGCGCAGTCAAGGTACTTCTTATCACCAGTAATGGCGTAAGCATCGGCAATGACCTCATTTATGCCGCCATGCTCCATACCGAGCATACTCTCCATCTGCTGGTCGGAGAGCTTGGATGTGATGTCGATAGCCCAGTCGCAGAAGCCGAGGAAGAGTTGTTTTGCATCTTCGTTGCCGCAGTAGAGCCATGCGTCGCGCAAACCGGCATACATCTTATGGATATTGTAGAGAGGAACCCATGTGGCGTTGAAAGTACGGAAATCACCCTCCTTGAATGTTGACCATATCTTATCGCTGTTAGGCACACCGCCAACATATCCCTTGCCCCATGCAGGGTGGTTCTGGGCACAGGCAGCAGCACACTCCTTCAGTTCCTTGATTATATACAGCATACGCTCTTCGCACTTCTTGTCGCCTGTAGCAGCATTGAAGGCAAGGGCTGTGAGATAGTGACCGCCTATGTGGCCGTCAAGACCGTCCCAGTTAGGGAATCCCTTTGCCTTTTCAGGAAGACCAGCCTCCTTGCGGTAAGGAGCCAGGATACGGTCAACATCATACTGAAGGAGCACGTTGACGTTAAGGTCGCGAGCATGCTTCAGAGGACCGTCGAGAAGGGTGACGTCGCCAAGAGGAAAGGCGTCAGGGTAGAGGGCGGTCTGGGCGTAGGAGCCTGAGCAAGCAAGCAACAAAAGAGCGAGACCAACGGCCTCTCCCCCCGCCCTCCCCCGTAGGGAGGGAGCCGGAGTGCTAAAGAAATTCGCTATTTTACGAGATATTTTATTCATAATTACGTGTTTTAAGTTCTTATTTATATTTAAACTTTCCCCATACCGATAAAAGGTAACTACTCCCCCTGTGGGGGTGAGGGGGGCAGCTCCCTCCCTACGGGGGAGGGCGGGGGGAGAGGCCGCTAGATGGTTACGGTCTTCTTCTTCCCATCATATACCACCTTCTTCTCTCCTCCAGGAGTCTTGATGATGAAGGTACGGGTGGTGAGCATTCCATCGAATGAGCCTTGACGCTGACCGATAGTGAGGGTCTTGGATTTATCGTTCCATGTCATCTTGATGGTAGAGTAGGCACCGTTCTCGTAGTTGAGGTTATCGCCCTCGTCCTCGTAGAGAGTGAACTCGCCGTTGGCTCCAGGGTAGATGAGAAGCTCAAGATTATCCCATTTCTTCTCGGAAGTATATTGCACATCAGGACCTTGTGGAAGGATTGTGCCAGCCTTGATATAGAGAGGAGAATGAGCAAGAGGAGCAGAAGCCTTTATGCTCTGTCCGCCTTCGAGAACCTTGTTTGTCCAGTAGTCATACCACTTAGCACCTGCTGGCAGATAAACCTCAAACTGACGCTCTGCCTTCCAGTCAGGAACGAGATAGCCGTTCTTCTTCTCAAGCTTTGCGTTATTATCCCAACCGGTCATAGCATCAGTCTGAATCTTCTTCTCTGGAGTATAGAGAGGATCGACAACAGGACATACAAGGATGTTTCTGCCGAACATATACTCGCGGTTATTGTTCCATGTTTTCTTGTCAGCCTTGAAATCCATGAAGAGGGCACGCATGAATGAATCGTCATTCTTTGATACCTGCCATGACTGGCTGTAGATGTAAGGAAGGAACTTATAACGGAGCTTCACGGCATCTACAAGGGCATCATATACAGGTTCGCCTTGCTTTCCGAAGTAATAGAGTTCACGATATACATCTGTGCCATGACTACGCATCATTGGACAGAAAGCACCGAACTGCATCCAACGCACATACAGCTCCTGATACTGAGGATTGCGAACACCGCTGTTTCTGCCTTGGGTGTTATAGCTTCCTGCGAAGAAACCGCCTATATCAGTATTCACTTGTGGGTTAGCGGTAAGGGTATAGTTGAGGCAGATAGGAATCTGCTTGCGGAAACTATCCCATGAAGAGTTGATATCACCGCTCCATGTATTCGCACCAGTACGCTGCTGACCTGCAAAGTAAGAGCGTGTGAGGATGAATGGGCGCTTCTTCTTTGAAGGATCCATATTCTTCTCAGCCTCACGCTGATGGTCATATACTCCATTCACGCACATGAATGGGAAGATATTGCGTACAGAGCGGTATGTACCCATAGAGCATTTCTGGTCGAGCTGAGAATCCTTGAAATCCATCTGGTCAGGGTCGGTAGAATCCATCCACCATGCGTCTATACCCATCTTGTGGAGGTTGCTGAGATATTTCCAGTATATATCGCGAGCCTCTGAAGAATAGCAGTCATAAACTCGAACTCCTGATGGGTAGTCCTTGCGAGGAGGCCAGAAACTAAGTCCGCTCTGAGGCCATGTCTCAAAGTCGAAGAGCAGATTCTTCGATTTCAGTTCCTTGAAAGCCTTTGTCTCAGGACCGAAACTTGACCAGATAGAGATGCTCATGTGGGCATTCTTCTCGTGAACCTCATTGATCAGATCCTGTGCACGACCGAAGTCCTCGTTAAGGAACTCCATAGCATTCCATGTGTAGTTGCTGCCCCAGTATTGCCAGTCCTGAATGATACCATCGAACGGAATACCGAGTTCACGGTACTTGCGAACTACCTCTATGGTCTCGTCCTGAGTCTTGTAACGCTCACGACTCTGGTGGAAACCGTAAGTCCAGAGAGGAAGCATAGGAGCCTTACCTGTGAGGTGGCGCATCTCGCGGATAACGCCGTCAGCATCCTTGCCATACATGAAGTAATAGTCAGATTTCTTGCCAACTTCACTCTCAAGTACGACCTCTCCTGCCTCGCCTTGCTTTGGAGTTGCGAGATGGGTAGGAGAGTAATTATCCCAGTAGATTCCATAGCCCTTGATACTCTGATAGAAATGAGCAAAGTCCTCAAGGTTGCTCTGCTCCATACGGCGGTTCTCGTCACGCTGACTCATCTTGCCGTTCTGGAGAAGTCCGACACCATATATTTCCTCATCCTTGTCGAGCGAGAAGGTCTGCTTAACCTTGAAGGCATCAGCATTAGGCCCAGAAGTGATAGGCGTAAACTTTGATTCGCCCTCAGTCATGAGCGTTTTGCCCTTGGCATCGGCAAAGGAAACCTTGCCATCCTTTACCGTGACGGTAAGGGCAGACGACTTGTAGATGGTGGCATTGCCGACTGTTTTTTTCGTCACCTTAACCTTTTCGGGTGTAGAGATGACGACAAGTGATTTCTGGTCGGCAGTCTTTCCATTGTCTCTGAGCACTCGCACGGTTTGTGGAGTGAAGAACTCAATGGTCTGTGCCGACATAAGCGCTGACAAAGGCAGCGCAAAGAGTACGGTTGTCGTTAATAGGCATCTTTTCATAATTTTAATAATTAATCAGTTAAAGTTTTATGGTTGTTTTTTGTCCTTTATATGTTACTGTCTTTTCCCCCTTCGGAGTTTTGACAATGAACGTGCGAGTATTGAGCATTCCGTCAAATGAACCTTGACGCTGACCAATAGTAAGAGTGTTCTTCTTGTCATTCCAAGTCATAGGAATTGTAGAGGAAGCACCCTTCTCGTAGTTATAGTTATCGCCCTCATCCTCATAGATAGAAAACTCACAATCTGCACCTGGATAGATATTGATAGTAATAGGCTTACCTATCTGTGCAGCGGTGTATTCTGCCACCTCAGTAGTAGGAATGATAGAGCCAGCCTTTACATAGAGTGGCAAGGTTGATATTTCAGACTTGCATTCAATCCATTTACCGCCTTCTTCCGTCTTGCCAGTCCAATAGTCAATCCATTGTGCGCCCTTTGGAAGATATACCTTACGTGTAGCAGATTCCTTGATAGGCTGTGTTACAGGACATACGAGGAAATCGCCAAACATATACTCATCCTTCATGTCGAGCACATTGTCGTCTTCAGGGAAATCGAAGGCAAGGAGTCGTGCCATAGTGTAAGAGCCCTTTGACTGCATAGCTGCAAGGCTATATAGGTAAGGTATATGCTCATAACGGAGGTTAATCATTCTGAGAATAGCATCGTAATACTGAGTGCCAGGCTCTCCGAATCGCCATATCTCGCGTGGAGTATCACTTCCGTGGCTACGGAGCATTGGAAGGAATGTGCCCCATTGGAACATACGCACATAGTATTCCCTGTAATTCTCATCTTTCACACCTTCAGGGAACTCACCCTTGTAGAACCATCTGCGTCCGTCGCCTCTTGTGAAGAAAGAACCGACATCGACAGTCCAGTATGGGTTTCCTGTTGCCATATAGTTGAGACCAGAAGGAATCTGCTGACGGAACGACTTCCATGAAGCGTGGGTATCACCATTCCATACCACGGTGCCGTATCTCTGCTGACCAGCGTATGTAGAACGGGTGAGGTTTACCACACGTTTTGTATTGTTAGGTTCTGCACGCTGATTCTCGTAGATACCCATAGAGTGATATAGAGAGTACAGACTGCTTCGCTCTACTCCAAGAGCCTCGCTGAGCACATCCTTATTCAACTGCCAGCGGTATTCATGATCATCCCACCCGTAAGGTTTGTTCTCATCCTTCAGGGAATGTGAAGGAATGCGGTTCCAGTCGCCGTCGAGAGGTTCGCTTGAGTCGCACCACCAGGCATCGAAGCCCTGAGAATAGAACTCATTCTTTGCATAAGACCAGTAATGTTTACGGGCTTCAGGGTTGAACACGTCATACACGTCATGCTCAAGCATCATACCGCGTTTCTTGAAGTCTTCAGCCTCTGGGCACCACTGAGGATTAGGCCAGATGCTAACCATGAGTTTCGCATTGAGAGAGTGAACAGAGTCGGCAAGAGCCTTTGGTGACGGATAGAACTTAGGGTTCATCTTCATATAACCCCAGCCCTCTGGCCAGTAGTTCCAATCCTGTACAATCATATCAATAGGCACATGACGACGGCGGTACTCCTTCAATGTGTTTATAATATCGTCAGAAGAGACATAGCGCTCCTTTGACTGAGTATATCCAAATAAATAACGAGGCATTAGTGATACTTCGCCTGTGAGATAGCGATAGCCTGCCACTACATCATCAAGACGAGCACCCTTGATGAAGTAATAGTCGAGTGTCTTTGCACCCTCAAGTTGCATAGTGGTGATGCTACCATCATTCTTGAACTTCATGGCACAGCCAGCGTCGAACAACAGACCATAGCCATTGGTTGAGCATAGCATAGGCAGCATAGCCTTTAGGTTGTGCTGAGTAAGATAGAGTGTCTTACCCACAAGGTTGAGATAGTCCTCCATGTGAGAGCCGAGACCATAGATAGCCTTCTCGTTTTGAGAAGAGAATGACACATAGTAGCGTGTGCTCCTGCCTATGGTGTCTCGACGGATGATATCCTTCACCGTCACTTTGCCGTTAGCAGTTTCCTCTACATGAGCAGATTTCTCATCGTAGATAATCTTCTCCTGTACAGAAGGTTCTGCTTTTAGCGAATTTGGTATTTGATTAAGGATTATATTTTTATCCTTATCCTCAAAAATGATTCCGTTATTTGTCTTTGAATATTTTATGGTTAGTTCTGAACTTTGGAAAATGATTTCGTCGCCATTTTCCGTCTTTTCTACTTTTACACTCTGGTTAGTATAAACGCATGCCCCTGTGTTATTTTCTTGTAATGAACCGTCATTACTCCACTGAACACGTACAATAGAAGGGGTGATAAAGTTTATTCTTAGTACTGGATCAGCAAAAGCTGCCAATCCAATACCAAGAAAAACAGATAATATAATGGTCTTTAAAATACGCATTATTACATTAGTTTATGAGGAAAATCTTATTTACACCTTTGTAGGTACAGGTGATAGTTGCACGACCGTCATTAATCTTACCTATCTTTACCTGTACTGAAGGATCAGAAGCCTTGACCTCAAGCTTTGAGGTATCAGTCAGTTTTCCATAAACCTGATAGCGGTTGCACTCCATATAGGCGTTTGTCTGAGAAGTGAAGATTGGACTTTCAGGAACAATAAGCTTAACGCCATCAGCATAGATATCAACAGTAGGAACTACAGGGATATTACAATCAAGCCCTGGCTTTGAGAAGCCCATACCTCTCATGTCGAAGAGACCGAAAGGACGGTTGTTATTCGGACGCTGGAAAGGACGTTGTGCAGGAGCCTGAACCTCAGGACCTTCTACTACGAAGTAAATAGCATGCTTCCCCTGAAGGCCTTCAACTGCTGGTACTGCTGTTGTGAGCTTGAGAGCCTTATTTCTCTGCTTGCCGTCAACATTGATAACTGCAATTTCCTTGCCGTTCCATGCAGAGTTTGCATAAGGGCCGTCGAGCATTACATGAATCTTGAATGCCTCGTCTGTGCGTGGAGTGATGAACAGATTGAGAGTTGTGCCATCGCCAGCCTTTGTGCCGGCAAATGCATTGCATCCCTTAGTGTTCTGAGCAAGACCTCCGAAACCGAAGTACTTAAAGCCGATAATACCACCGTTCTTGATGCCCTGAAGCTCCATCTCGTTCTTCCACATATCATGGTTATCCTGCATCCAGTTCTGGTCGCTCATATAGCAAGCGATACCTGCTGAATAGTAGTTGTAAGGGTTGAGACCGAAGATTTGGAAACCCTCACTTGTTACCTCAGCACCTGTATATTCATTGCCGTTGGATGCCTTTGCTGTCCACTCATTGTTTGGTGCGTATGGGTCATATCCTGTGATACGGACTTTACCGCCCTGAGCAACAGACTTCTTATCCCACTCAATCTTTACAGGAGCTACCATTGCCTGACGTGCATTGCCGAAACCGCGTGGTGGACGATGATAGAACACATACCACTGACCGTTGATCTGCTGAAGAGAGCCGTGAGTGTTATGTGCAGAGTTTGTTGTGGTGAGTGCAGAACCGTCAGCATTGATTTCCACACCACGAGAGTCAACGAGCACACCACCTGAACGCCAAGGGCCGAGTGGAGAGTCACCATAAGCATAACGGAGGGTAGAGTTGCTTGAACCTAATCCGTAGTCAGGACCACTATGTCCTGAGAATACCATAACATACTTGTTGCCTACCTGACGAATAGAAGAAGCCTCGAAGAAGTTGAAGTCGCCAGGCTTCTGTCCCTTGTAGAGAGAAGGATACTGTGTTCCTTCCGGATCACGAACCTCGCCATAGCGATGACTTGCAGGGATGAAGTAATCGTGAATCTCTGTTCCAGGACGAACGGCCCACATATTATCAGGATCAAGCTCGAAGGCTGTAGAGTGCTGGAAACCGTAGAATACATATGCACGATAGCCCTTCTTGAAATCCTTATCCTTCTTGTTCGTTACAGGCTCAACGAATACAGATGGGTCGAAATCAATCTTACTGCCTTCAACACAAGCTGTACCATCAGCATTAAGGTTTACAGGAGTGAAAGGCCCGTTTGGACGGTCACCCTTACAAACCATAGCTGTTCTGCGCCATCCGCGAGAATGAGGATATAGCCAGTATGTTTTCTTGCCTGTTTCCTTGTCTGTTGTCTCTACGAGGTCAGGAGCATACATGATATCCCACTGACCATTAACATAGTGTGAGAATAAAGGACCCTCGTCACGCCATTGTGAGAGATCCTCAACAGGAGCAGACCACATGCGGATATCAAGTCCGCAGTATTTGTCATAGCTCGTATCATGTGAACCTATGATATAGGCACGGAGTTTTCCTGGGTTATCAGGATCCTCGAATACACGTGGCTCACCATCTGGGAGATGTTCCCAGAGTGGGAGGTAAGGGTTCTGCGCATTTGCAGTCATAGAGACTGCCGCGAGAAGCGAGAGAAATGTTTTTTTCATAAAAATGTAATATGGTTAATTATTTTTTCTTTGGCTGATCTACAAGTTCATTCTTCTCAATAGTCCAATCCTTGCGCTGTGACATTCCGTTATCATTACCGAGGAACATCTTAGCCGCATTCTTGTCACCCTTGAGATTCCAGTTAAGCCATGCGAGAGCAGGAATAGAGAACTCGCCACCATAAGGCTGGCTGTATGTGCCGCCATGACCAACAGGATAGTTAACTGCGATAGCAGGAACGTGCTTGATTCTCCTGAAATCATCCATACCGTTCTCGTATGCTATGTCATCCTTACCACCAAGTACATACATGATTGGCACCTTGATCTCATTAAGCTTATCCTTTGAAGGCATTGGCATACCAGGAACGGCAGAACCGGCATTACTGTTGTTGAACAGACCGCTATTCATAATCATGAGAAGAGAGATACGTGGATCGGCAGAGTTAGAGAGAGTCTGAAGACCACCGCATGACATACCTGCCACACAAATCTTCTTCACGTTGATCTTACCGAAGTAAGGAGAATTCTTATCATTATTCTGAGCAATAATCCAGTCAATTGACTCCAGCTGCTGCTCAGAAACTGAACGCTCATATTTCCAGCCATTCACACCTGGTGCTGGATAATAGCCTGTTGCTATTACCATATAGCCGTGAGATGCTATCTCGTTAAGGAAATTCATGTGCTCGAAAGGAGAATTGTTGCAAGCTCCGTTACCCCATACGAGTACAGGGAGAGGATTCTTCTTATTGAACTTTGACAAATCCTGTGGGCAGAAGATTGTGTGTGCCTTCAGACTTGCCTCTTCCTTCATGATTGCTGGATATGCGCCTGTACCGCCCTTCTCAAGAATACTTGACTTAGGGTCAAGACGAGCAGAATTGAACCACTCAACCATTTTCTTCAGGTTCTCAGGAGTGTACATGTTAAAGCCGTGACCACCTTCTGGTACCTCTACGAGGAATGACTTCACGCCATTAGCCTGAAGCTTGTCATAGAACAAAGAACCCTGGCAATGAGGAACTACATTATCCTTGATACCGTGGAAGATTCCTACTGGAACATCCTGTGGGTCAACATAGTAGAGTGCAGAAAGCATTTCGTAGTTATCTGTATGTCCTTCCTTGTCCATACCCATTACGGCAACTTCCGGGCTCTTAGGATCCTTTGCTACTCCGTCACAATCCATGTGGAGGAGATCAACAGGACCAGACCACTCACAACAAGCGTTCACATTACTTTCATAGTCGGTAAAGATACCGAGCTTACCCTCGATGTCATACTCTTGAGTACCGCATTTTGCCACCTTCACGCCATTTGATGTAGCCATGACAGAAGCAAGGTGAGCACCAGATGAGAAACCTGATGTAGCGATGAATGATGGGTCGAGCTTGAACTTCTTAGCCTTTGCACGGAGGAAGCGAACTACAGCCTTGATGTCGTTGATCTGTGCAGGCCATTTAGCATCCATACTTGAGCGGTGGTTAGGTGTTACTACAGCATAGCCAGCCTCAAGGAGAGCAGCACAGATAGTGTTGATATCTGCCATACCCTTAGAGCTATTGCTGAACCATGCGCTACCATAGATATGCACCACTACAGGGAACTTTTCCACGCCCTCTTTCTTTGGGATGTAGATGTCGAGGTTGTGATACTCCTCACCATCACCTACATAGTTGATGTCACGATAAATCTTGCTACAAAGGCTGTCAGCACGATTGTTTTTCAACTGCTGGCCGCCAAATCCGAAAGGTCCAGGCTGCTGTGCCTTTACAGGCATCAAGCAAGCAGACATGAGAATAATTAATGAAAGTAAAGATTTCATTCTTTTTTAGTTTGAGTTATTGTTGTTATTAAATAAAATGACTTTTTTACTCCATTTTCCACCAATCAAAGTTGAAGAGATTACGTTTCTGCTTTTTCCCTCCCTTGAATACGAAATAGAGGTCATGCTTGCCACTTGCGTTAGTGAGGTTTGTGGTAAAATCCTGATACTTGAACTTTGTATTAGGAACTGTGATTTTACCAATCATAGGACCGTCAACATCGTCAATACGGATTTCCATCTCACCACCATAGAGGTGTGCAGAACAAGAAGCCGTGAACTTCTTTGCACCTTTGCCAAAGTCAACACCCTTTAGCAAGATATACTCACCATCATCAATATCAGTTACGAATAGAGTAGGATTCCAAGGACCGGATGGATTCTCGCGTGTTGTTTTCAAGCCATATCCCCATGCCATTGTCTCTGCCTCTACACGACGGAAAGGATTGAACGAACCTATTTGTTCGAGCTTGCAATCCTGGAAGTATGGAAGTTCCTGTATAGTGCCGTCTGCATTATATGTCATCTCGGCAGCAGAAACAGAACGCTGCTCTGCATGACGGCTTGTCTCCATGCGGAATACGTCATAGTTCAAGCCAAAGCAATATGACTTGCCCTTATAGTCGATGATACCAGGATGATTGCCACGAGTACGTGGAGTATGATCCATGATATGTCCCTTATACTCCCAAGGACCAGTTGCGCTCTTGCTCATGGCATAGCCAATACCTTCTGGACAGCAAGTTGAGGCAAATGCCATATAGTAGCATTTCTCGCCCTTACTGTTCTTGCGTCCCCAGAACCAAGGTCCTTCCTGATAATCCTTAATCTTCGGATGCTCAATAATCTCACCAGAATAAGAGATCATATCCTCGTTGAGCTTAACCATATAGAGATTTGGATTACCCCAATACATATATGCCTGACCGTCATCATCAATCCATACGGTAGGGTCTATATCATACCAATGTTCTTTCTGCCAAACAAGTGGCTTTCCGAGAGGATCCTTGTAAGGACCGAAAGGCGAGTCTGCTACGAGCACGCCTATGCCATTACCATGAATAGGACAATACATGTACCATTTTCCATTACGTTCAATGACCTGTTCTGCCCATGCGCCGTTGTTGCCTTTGTACCACTCAAAATTCCTGAGAGAAGCCACAGCTCCGTGATCCTCCCAGTTCACCATATCAGTAGAGGTATAGAGAAGCCAGTCCTTCATCATGAAGCCCCCCGCTCCATCTTCATCGTGAGTGGTGAAGAGATAGACAGTATCGCCATGCACGTAAGGTGCAGGGTCAGCCACGTACTTTGTCTGGATAATAGGCATGTTGAGCTGTGCAAAAGCTGAAGTAGAGCAAAGCATAGCTGCTGTCATTATTGCCTTGGATAGTGTTTTAGTTTTAAGCATGATTGTAAATTTTTTTTTAATTAATGGTAGTTTTTAAACGAAAATGTCATAAGAAGGAAGCAAGTCCAATTCAGCTCCAATCCAGGTCCAATGTAAGTCCAATCCAACGCCTATTCTGAATTGGAGTCAGATGGGACTTACAACGGACTTACAACGGATTCACAACGGACTTACTCTACCTTTATTCCGATGGCCTTTGTTGCATCGGAAGAGTTGCCATATACAAGCTCGTAAGAGCCTTCCTTTGTGTGTATGGTGTTTGTGCCCTCATCAAACCACTCAAGACTCTTGTCGTTGATGGTGATAGTGGCATTGACTGTCTGACCAGCCTTTACATCCACACGCTTATAGGCACGCAACTGCTTTATAGGACCATTAGGGTCGCTTGGGTTCTTAACATATACCTGAACAACTTCTGTGCCATCCTTCTTGCCTTTGTTTGTTACAGGGATGGTCATTGTAACGGTCTGTCCCTTAGTTATTTTATCAGCAGAGAGAGTGGCATTGCCAATCTCGAAGTCGGTATATGAAAGACCATAGCCGAATGGATAGAGTGGCTTGTCGTTCTTCATATAGCGATATGTGCGACCAGCCATGTTATAGTCCTCGAAATCACCGAGTTGCTCTGAGTTCTTATAGAATGTGATAGGGAGCTTACCGCTTGGATTCACCTTGCCATAGAGCACATCAGCTACAGCCTCACCACCCTTCATGCCTGGGTACCAAGCCTGTACGATAGCGTCACATGACTCTGTCTCTGGCTGAAGACCGATTGCTGAACCTGAGCAGTTTACATAGATAACCTTCTTGCCGGCAGCCTTGAGTGCCTTGAGGAAGTTACGCTGAACAGCAGGAAGCTCGATGTTTGTGCGGTCTCCTCCCTTGAAGCCTTCTATGGTAACAGGCATTTCCTCACCCTCGAGTGAAGCAGCAATACCACCTACAAAGATAATCTTGTCATATCCTGCAAGCTTCTTGATGATGTCGTCATAGTTGATGATAGACTCTGTACCTACATTTACGCGGATACTTGCACCCCATGTAGGAACATGTGCAAAGTGAATCTCAATCTTGTATTCCTTGCCTGCCTCTACCTGAATAGGTGTGCGGGTAGGGGTTACGCGCCATGTATTGAACTTCTGCTTAACCTCACCATTAACGATAACGTCAAAGTCAGAAACAGACTCTACGTTGATAACAACTTCGCCTGACTTCTTAGGACGGAAAACAGTCTCATACTGAGCGCTGAAATCTGTAAGATTTACTCCAGGGGCCCACTGATAGTTACCTGCTGTTGTCTTGAAGAAAGGAGAGCCGTGCCAAAGTGTTGCGACAGGAGCACCCTCACGCTTTGCATTATTCCAGAAAGTACCCTTGAATCCCTTCTTTCCCTCGAATGAGAGCTGGTCGAATACATCTGTGACAATCTTATTATCTGTGAGGTCGCATCCCTGCATATACTTTGCCTTCTTGTTGTAGAGACGAACGCCGTCAAGAACGGTTGATGTAGTTGTAGGAGTACCGTTATAGTTACCCCACATCATCACCTTGTCGTTTGCGTTAGGACCAATGACAGCCACCTTCTCATTCTTAGCAAGAGGAAGTACGTTGTTATTGTTCTGAAGAAGTACGATAGACTGACGAGCGATGTCAAGTGCTATCTGAAGATGCTCCTTGCTCTCAAGTACAGAAGATGGGATCTTGCTCCACTCTACGAGTGAAGGATCATCCATTTCACCGAGGTCAAAACGGCCCTCCAGCAGACGGATAACGTGCTTGTCAACCTCTGATTCCTTGATAAGATCACGCTTAACTGCCTCTGGAATACTCTTGTAGGCATAGTTGAATCCGCACTCTACATCAGTACCTGCAAGTGTTGCACGGGCTGAAGAGTGAACGGCATCGCTTGCCACCTTATGATTCTCGTGGATATCAGAAACAGCTCCACAGTCACTTACTACGAGATACTTGAAGCCCCACTCATTACGGAGAATATCCTGAAGCAGACGTGTGCTTGAACAGCAAGGCTCATTGTCATAGCGCTGGTATGCACACATCACCTCACGAACCTTTGACTCCTCAACAAGATACTTGAAGGCTGGGAGATATGTTTCCCAAAGGTCACGGGCAGAGATGTTATTGATATCTGCTGTATGACGGCTCCACTCTGGTCCTGAGTGAACGGCATAGTGCTTTGCACAAGCCCAAAGCTTGCGATACTTGGAATTCTCAGGTCCCTGAAGACCACGTACAACGGCATCACCCATGAGTGAGCTGAGGTATGGATCCTCACCGTATGTCTCCTGACCGCGTCCCCAACGTGGGTCACGGAATATGTTTACGTTAGGTGTCCAGACAGAAAGTGCATGGAAACGCAGAACATCATCACCTGACTTCTGCAACTCATTCCACTTTGCACGTGCCTCAGTGCTGACAGCGTCGAACACCTTATATACCAAATCATTATTAAAAGAAGCAGCCATACCGATAGGCTCAGGGAAGTTGGTCACATTTCCCATATTGGCATAGCCATGAAGAGCCTCGCTCCACCACTGCCAGTGCTTAATGCCGAAACGTGGAATTGCAGGAGAGTCATCGAGCATAAGAGATGCCTTCTCCTCAAGTGTGAGACGTGAACACAAATCCACAGCACGCTCATGAGCTGAGAGTGATGTATTCTGATAAGGGTATTGTTGAGCATAACAGCTCATTACCACCTTTCCTGAAGGCAGTAATCCAGAGAATAGTAGGATAAATAGTTTTTTCTTCATTTTAATTGTACCTTTACTAAGGTTGAGATCAATGTCCTTAGACCTTCGTCCTTAGTCTTTTTATTTAATTACAAGTGCACCATTCACAGGAATCGTGGCAGAGAAAGCCTTCTTTGTCACCTTCATGTCCTTAACAGAGCCATTAGGAGTTACACCTTTAATGCCCTTGTCGCTATCGCTATAAACACTTACCGTGCTTCCTACCTCGAACATATCCATTGGAATAGTCACCTTCAATGGCTGCTTCTGACCATTTACTGCTGTTACATACCACTTACCATCCTGACTCTTACGAGCAAGAACGATATACTTGCCAGGATAACCATCGATATAGCGGATGTCCTCCCATTTTGTTGGAACATTCTTCATGAAATCAACAGCCCATGCAGGAGCATCATTGAGATTGTTAGGAGCCATAGCAAAATGCTGAACAGGACTCTGGAACAATATTGCTGTTGCTAGGGCGAATACATCAGAAGTTACACGATGACCACCCCACATCTCACTTGAGTTCTTAGGATTATAGTACCAGTTGAGCGTTGAGCCTCCGAAGTCCATGCTACCCACTACATTACGGATGAATGGAAGGAATGTAGCATCCATTGCCTCACGGTCGCACTCGTTCTGACCAAAGTGCAGATTCTCAGAAGCACGTACAGCCTCACTTGCCACATAGTTAGGGAAGAGATATTCCCATCCGCGTGGAAGTGTACAGCCGTGGAAGATAACGAGGATGTTATGCTTCATAGCATCCATGAGGATATCACGGTAAAGCTCCATGGTGCATTGCTTGTCACCTCCGAAGAAGTCAACCTTGATACCGCGGATTCCTATGCTCTGCATCCATTCCATCTCCTGCTGACGACGATAAGCTGTGCTCATGCAGTTGCGTGGAGTCTGTGGAGCATCATTCCAGATACCGTTTGAGTTGTACCAGAGATAGAGATATACGCCCTTCTCCTTACCATATTTTGCAAGTTCTGCAATACGATCACGACCAATCTGTGTATCCCACTGTGCATCAATGAGAAGTGACTCCCATCCCATAGCAGCGGCAAAGTCTATATACTGCTTCTGTGTGTCGAAGTTACAGCTCTCGTCGTTAGCAATAATCCATGACCATGCACCACGACCGTATGACTCCTTCACCTTGTCACGAAGCGTAGCAATAGTATTTGCATCTACCTGTGCAGAATTCTGTGCAGCGAGCACATCCCATGTAATTGTTGACTCTACAATATTCTTGAGGTTGTCAGAGATAGTGATAGTACGCCAAGGTGTAGTGTCTGGCAAAGCCATCTGAGCACCTGTTGAGCCATATCCGTTGTTCTCCTTCTGGCTTGGGAAAGAAATCTGATAGTTTCCTGCTCCCTTGTTCTCAAGTTTGCAGCCAGGATAGTTACCTGCAGAACCTGTCTCAGAAACGAGAATCCAGATATTCTGTTCCGCAGCACCATGAGTCTTGAAAAGACATGGGAAGGTATAACCTAGTCCCCAACCATTCTTGCCCATCTCCTGATCAGCGTCATAATGAGTTTCATAGCTTGGTGCTGTACGTGCGAAACCTGTCATCTCACCCATCTGTGGGCACATGAAGGTTGTTGTACCGTCAACCATAGAGAAAGATGTAGCCTCGCTGTTCACAACAACGCACATAGCCTCTTTTTTTGATTTCAGCAACTCATACTGGAAAGCGATGTTATTATTACTTACATTGAATGTAACCTTCATAACATCCTTACCTTCCTTATTAGCGAAGGTATAAACCTGCTGATTTGCCTCGTAATGATTATTCTTACGCTTTATATTATATAAGGTGTAGTCAGCTACAATAGCCTTTACCTCAGAAGTGCTTTTTAGGGTGAGATCCTTTGTGAAGTCACCTATATTCGTATTCAGACCGAGGTCTGACTTTCCTATACAAGTGGTGTTATTATAAGTCACAACGTATGAAGGCTTACCGTCTTCACATGTTACGGTCACTTTCAGTTTACCGTCAGGAGATACCTGTGCGTAACTGCCTAACCAAGTCTTCCCAAAGGGAAGGATGTTAGATACTAATGCCAATAAAAGTAGTCTTTTAAACATAATATTATTTACTATTTAGCTATTTACTATTTACAATTTATTCTGTAATTTTTATATTTACTATATATTCCCCTATAGCGATAAAATGTATCTACTCCCCCTGTGGGGGTAGGGGGATAGCTTCCTCCCTACGTGGAAGGGCGGAGGGGGAGAGGCTGTTTATTCTTTACAGAACCACTTATCAAGATTAAACAGCTTACAGCCTTTTAATCCTTTGAACAGGAAGAACACATCGCGGGTGCCTTGTATTTTTGAGACAGGAGCAGAGAAATCCTCCCATTCCTCCCAACCTCCGGTTGGTGCAATATCCACGGTTGCTATCTTCTCACCCTGAATAGAGTCAAGATGCACCTCAATCTGTCCGCCCTGAAGTGCACTTGCTGCCGTTACTGTTATGGTAGAAGGAACCTTTGTGAAATCCACCTCACGAAGCTTTATCCAGTCACCATTGTGTATATCGCTTACCCAAACGCGGTTCTGCTTCTTGTTCCATTCTGACTTGATGCCTTCGGAGAAAGCCATTGTCTCACCCTGAACAATCTCAAACGGATTGAGCTTGCCGATAGGAGCAGGACCTTCATGTGTTGGTTTGATGACAGGCAATCGACCGTCCTTCTGCCATTCAAACTCCTCTACACATGCACTTCTTGCGAAGCCTCCACCCTTAGGAAGCCAGCCTGTATGGTAGAAGAAATAATTATGTCCCTTGAACTCAATGATACCGCTATGGTTTGTAAACGAGTTTGTTTCGTTTGTCTGTGGCATAACCTCACCAACGTAAGTCCAAGGTCCCTGAGCCGTAGGACCCTCAGAATATGCTATGCACTCAGGAATACCGCCAGCAGCATAGATAAGGAAATACTTTCCCCAAGCAGAGGCAGCAAGTTCCTTCTTTGTCAAACCTAACTTCTTAATCTCGTCCTTTGAGAGAGAACGTTGCTTGTGAAGCCAAGGACCTTCAACATATCGCTGGATAGTAGAGTCGCATTTCAACTCTGAATCCAGATGAATCATGTCCTCTGATAGCTTCGCACTATAGAAACGTGGGTTTCCCCATCCTATATATGCCTGATTATTCTCATCAATCCATACGGTAGGATCGATGTGATCCCATTTACCGTTTTCAAAGAGTGGCTTGCCGAGAGCATCGTGATAAGGACCTTCTACCTTGTCAGCAACTCCTACACCGATAGCCATACCACCGCTGATCTTTGAGTGGATAGGCACATAGAGGTAGAACTTTCCATTACGTTCAATACATTGTGGAGCCCATGAACGGTCATCAGCCCATTTGAAGTCGCATTGGCTCAAAGGACATCCGTGATCAGTCCAGTTCACCATATCAGCTGTTGAGAACAAACGCCACTCGTTCATCCAGAAGAAGTCAGCATTCTCCTCATCATGTCCAGTGAATACATACAGTCGATCTCCACTCACCATAGGAGCAGGGTCAGTGGAGAAGCAAGTTTGAGCGATTGGGTTTTGGGCATAGGAAAAGCCCCCCATCCCCCCAAGGGGGAGTAATGTAGATAGTAATGCCAATGAAAATATTTTCTTAAACATAAATTTTATAATTTGCCTTTTACGATTTCCCCCCATAGCGATGAAATGTATCTACTCCCCCTGGAGGGGGTGAGGAGGGTGGAGCCTTCCCTTTGGGAAGGACGGGTTAGGTCACTTTATTATTTTCTTGTTATTTACAATATAGATTTTTCCTTTTTCCAACTCATTTTTGTTTACTCTTTGTCCCTGAAGGTTGTAATAGATAGCGTTCTTTGCACTTTCCTTTGTAGCCTCAACTTCCTCAATGCCTGTAGCCTGTGGAAGAAGCTTCAGCATCTGCTCTGCGTAACGCTTACCGAACATGCGATAGCCTTCTGCTGAGAAGTGCCAAGCATCCTTTCCGTTTCCAGGGATATCCTTTGCTGAAATCACGTAAGAGTTAGGAACGGCCTTCTTGAGTTTAGGTAAAGCAGCCTGATTATGCCAATAACAAGCACCACCCTGATCCTTGTAGAGAGTCTCACCAGCGAGAAGTGGAGTCTGTTCTGGGTCAAGACCGAGATAATAGCATATGCGCTTGTAAATCTCAGCCACCTTGTCACACCAATCAGAAGCGCCATTGTTGGACTCACCCTGATGCAGGAGAATACCCTTGATAGTACCTTTCTTCTGGGCAATCCTACCCATCTCGATTAATCTTCCGAGAGGATCGTTATCGTACTGAGCACAATAGGCCCGGAACCAATCCTTCTCACTTGCGATATACGCATCCTTATATTCCTGCATGAAAAGCTCAATCTTCGCACCACCTACAGCAACATTAATCACACCAACGCTGATATTCTCTGGCAGATTCTCCACAAGTGTACGACCGAAGTAGTCAACAGGAGTTAGACCTGTACCTGGACGGCAGAGAGGTGGAACGGCTGTGCACCAGACTCCCATTTTCTTGGTTGAATCGAAATCAACGGCAGGCAACATCAGAAAACGCTCTGGAACATTCTGCTTGTCAATAGCCTCTACTGCTGCATTTCCTTCCATGTTTGACTGACCAAAGCAGAGGTAGATATGGAAGTTAGCATCTCCCTGTTCTGCAAACTCCCATGTGTCAGGAATCTCTGGAGCCTTAGGCTCTTCTATTTTACCATCAGAATTTACGAGAGAGAAGGTTGTTCCATTATATCCTGTTACAGTTGACCAACCATTTGTATTGCCAGCCTCAAAGTCACCGTTCTGCACAACATCCACGCCATACTCGTCATCTGAGAGCTTAACATCGTCGATATAGAGAGAACCATTTAAGGTGCCAAAGTCGAAATCAAGTCTGTCAATTGGATATTCTGCCGTAAATTTCCATGTGTAGGTAACCCAGTTAGTCGTTATCTTAAAGTTGTCAAGATACTGCACATCGTCTGAGTTGCCCCACTTATTCTTATTTGAGCTTTTTGTGTCAATAGGCCAGAAAGCCATATCGCAAGCCACAGAAGCCTTGGCTTTCAGAGTTAGGGTGTAAGCCCTACCCTTTTCGAGAGCAGAGTTCAAAGTGTAGTTTGCCTGATTGTCCCAGGCATCCTTACCGCCTGTAGCCTTGTAGCAGATGCAATGGTTGTTATCTGCATTGTTTTCTTCCTCAGCCTGACAATACAGGCTAAATGTTCCTATTGAAAGAATGTTTAAGAGTAAAATTGATAATATACGTCTCATTTATTGTTAAGATTAGAGGTTAGACTATTCGAAAGGCAAATTACAAAAGATATTACCCTTTAGCCTTTGGTTATTGAATATTTGAGTGCAAAGATAATAAAAAAACGTAGAAACACCAAAGAATATGATACATAAATTTTGGAAAATCTTCTGTCATTGCTTATAGCAAAGGACGAAATAGTGTAAAATCGACAATTATTCTCTCTTAATAGGACTTTTCCGACGTATTATTCCTTGTCTCTCCTCGCTTGCCTTCGTTCCTCTTTCGTTCCTGTTTCGTTCCACCTTCGTTTCACCTTCGCTTTGCCTTCGTTCTCTCTTCGCTTCAGATCGAAGGGTAGATAGGCGATAAGGGAAATTTACAAAGAAAGGATAGTGGAATCAAAGCTGTACTTATAGGGATAAATCAATACTTTTGCCACGTTTTATTTTCTTCATAAAAGATCTGTTCCATAAAAATGACAAAACGCGTACAAATTTACCAAATCTGCATTAAATAGGCAGGAGATATCCTTAAAGCCACATTTATCCCGTACAATTTTACCAATTTGGTACACAAAGAAAAGTATAAGAAACAAAAGACAAGGTGTATGTCGATATTATTCCATACCTTTGCCGCCGAAAATTCCAACTAACTCAACAAAGAAAAACTAACTCGACAAAAAGAAACTAACTTGGAAGTAAAAAACTAACTTGGAAGTGTAAAACTGATTTTTTGCGTGTAAAACTAACTTTAAGAGTGTGACGTTTGGAATTATTGAAACTAATTTTAACTCAAAAAACATTTTTGTAAATGAACCTAAACTTAAAGAAGGCGACATTAGTGGTTACCATGTCCACCGTTATGATGGGCTTGACGCCACTAACTGTAGCAGCGGAGACAGCGGGCTCTATGCCTACTGCTCCTGCAAAAACCGGTAAGGTTGTTAGAGGTACCGTAGTTGATTCGCAAGGACCACTGATCGGTGCAACCGTAATGGAGAAGGGTACGAACAATGGTACAGTTACTGATTTCGATGGTAACTATTCTCTCAAGGTATCAAATCCAGACGCTGTTCTCGAAGTAAAATATGTAGGCTACCTCACGGAGGAGCTTGCTATTACTGGCATGAGCGTCGTTAATTTCAAACTTAAGGAAGATGGTCATAACCTCAACGAGGTTGTCGTTATCGGTTATGGTACTCAGCGTAAGGAGTCTGTAACTGGTTCTGTGGCTTCAATGAAGGGTGACATTATGCGTGAAGTTCCTGGTGCAGACATCACACAGGCAATGCAGGGACGTATAGCTGGTGTACAGATGATGCAGACTTCTTCTAAGCCAGGTGCTTCAATGCAGATTCGTGTACGTGGTACTCGTTCACTCACAGCAGACAACGATCCTTTGATTGTGCTCGACGGTATTCCATTCGCTGGTACAATTAACGACATCGACCCAAGCAGCATCAAGTCTATGGATATCCTCAAGGATGCTTCAGCTACAGCAATCTACGGCTCTCGTGGTGCTAACGGTGTAATCATGGTTACAACTAACAAGGGTAGTAAGGGTAGCAATGCTCAGATTAAGTACAACATGTACGTGGGTCTGAAAACCAACTTTGCTGAGGTTCCTATGATGAATGGTGATCAGCTTTCTCAGCTTCGTAAAGTTTCAGGAAAATACAAGAACTCTCTTGACGAGATAGATGGCACAAACACCAATTGGCAGGATCTTCTCTATGAGAATGCCTTTACTACAAATCACGATATTTCTGTATCTGGCGGTTCTGCAACAAACAGCTATAACGCAGGTATTTCATACTTCCGTGATGAATCTATTATCCCAACACAGAATTTCAAGCGTTACGCTATGCATGGTGCTTTAGATCAGGAAGTTGGACGTTATGTAAAGGTTGGTGTAAGTTCTAACTCCAATTTCTCTGTTTCACACAATTCAAATCTTGGCCTATATTCTTCATTGAGCTGTTCTCCACTTATCAGCCCATATAATGAGGATGGTTCTCCACGTGAAATTGCACAGATGCCACAGGATAAGACATGGGTTGTAACAGGTGACCGTTATAAATCCCTTGGTGATACCTATGCAGATGAAAGCAACACAATGGCTACTTACAACAGTTTCTATGGCGAGCTTAAGTGCCCCTGGGTTGAAGGTCTTAAGTATCGCATAAACCTTGGTCTTAACTTCCGTTACAGTGATTACGGAACATACACAGGTTCAGGCGTATTCAGTGCAGATGCCACAACTCCTGGTGAAAACTCAAATACTGAGGCTAAGTGGAACTGGGCTATTGAGCACCTCCTCACATTCGATAGGACTTTTGGCAAACACACTATCAATTTCGTAGGACTTTTTGCTGCAGAAAAAGCATATTTACATAAAACCGTACTGGGTGCACAAGATGTGTTCTCTGATTATCAGCTTTGGTATAACCCTGGTTATGCTACAACTCAGTCAGTTGGTCCAAACGATCAGAAATATGAAGACCCAGGTCTTACTTCTGTCATGGGACGTATCATGTACAACTACGCTGATAAATATATGCTTAGTGTAACTGTACGTAATGACAAATCCAGTCGACTTGCCATAGCAAAGAGAAGCCATACATATCCTGCTATCAGCCTTGGTTGGAACATCAGTAAGGAAGAGTTCATGCAAAATATATCATGGGTTAACAACTTGAAACTCCGTGCTGGTTATGGTGAGACATCTAACCAGGCAGTAGATCCTTTCAAGACTCTCGGTCTGCTCGCTCCTGTTGCTTATAACTTCGGATCAAAGTATGCTACAGGCTTCTATCTCAAGGAAGCTAAGAACGATGATCTCGGCTGGGAGTATTCTAACACATACAACGTTGGTGTTGACTTCTCTCTCTTTGGAGGTCGTCTTTCTGGTACTGCTGAATACTATATCCAGAATACACACGACTTGCTCCTGTCACTTAATCTTCCAAGTACATCAGGTCTCAAGTCTCAGATGGCTAACGTAGGTAAGACTCAAAATAGAGGTTTTGAGCTTTCTCTTAACGGCATAATCATCGAGAACAAGGACTGGACTTGGGAGGCAGGTCTCAACTTCTATTCTAACAAGAACGAAATCACAGAGCTTGCTGACGGTTCTACACGTGACGAGGGTAACGGTTGGTTTGTAGGTCATCCTATCAACGTACTCTACGACTACGAGAAGATTGGAATATGGCAGTCTGACGAGGAAGAGCTCCGCAAGATTTTGGAGCCAGGTGGTAACGCTGGTATGATTAAGGTTAAGGGTGGATATGACGAGAATGGCAATCCACGTGCAATCAATGCCTCTGACCGCCAGATTATTGAACTCGACCCATCATGGGAAGGTGGTTTCAACACTCGTGTTGCTTACAAAAACTGGGATCTCTCAATGGTAGCAAGCTTCCGTCATGGTGGTAAACTCATCTCTACTCTCTATGGTGCATCTGGCTACCTCAATATGCTTACAGGTCGTCGTAACAATGTTGACGTAAACTATTGGACAGAGAATAACCCAACTAACGATTATCCTTTCCCTGGTGGTATCCTTAGTGGTGATAACCCTAAGTATGGCAACTCTCTCGCACTCTTCTCAGGTTCTTACCTCAAGTTCCGTACTATCACTCTCGGCTATAACTTCAAGGGTGAGTGGATGAAGAAGGTTGGTCTTACAAGCCTCCGTGCTTATGCTACTGTGACTAACCCATTCGTTCTCTTCTCTCCATACAACAATGAGAGCGGTATGGATCCAGAGACCAACTCTAAGGGTGATGAGAATCAGGCTTCATCAAGTTACAACTCAAAGATTCTCGTAGTTGGTACAAACACTCCAACAACTCGTAACTACCTCTTCGGTCTTAACGTAACATTCTAAGTTGTAAGAGATTAAAGATTAGAGATTAAAGTAAAAAGATTAAAGAATAAAAATATGAAATCAAAGATATTTTTAGCTGGAGCAGTAATGATGATGGGCATTGGCTTCACATCATGTGACAATGCGCTTGATGAACATCCACGAGCAATCATCACTCCAGATTATTTCAATACAAAGTCTGGCATAGAGAAGGGTATCAACGCGCTATATGCCAACCTTCGTAATACTTGGGGACAGGGTTACTACTTCAACTCTCTTGAGACTGGTACAGACGAATACACTTACGGACAGTCTGCCGACGAGAACTTCAAGTGTATGGATATGACGGCTGACGTTTCACCTCTTACACCTTCAAATTGTCGTGCTGACGTTCTTTGGAACAACGCTTTCATCGACATCAATACAGCAAATGTTGTAATTGAGAAAGGTAAGGAGCTCGGTATGGATGAAAGCTTGATTGCAGAGGCCAATTTCTTCCGTGCATTAGATTACTTTGAGCTTGTTCAGACTTTTGGCGGCGTACCATTGGATCTCGGTGCTGGTGAACTTAAGTTCAATGATTCTCCAAACCGTGAAAGTAAGCGTAATACCGTACCAGAGGTTTATAAGGCAATCTTCGATGACTTGGTTTATGCTGTTGAGACTCTCCCTGACAAGTCTCGTATGACAGGTACCGTAACAAAGACAACAGCACGTCTGTTCCTTGCTAAGGCTTACCTCACATACGCTTGGTGGCTTGAGAACCCAAACAACATCCCAACATACCCAGAGTGCACACGTGATGCAAGCAAGGCTAAGGATTATTTCCAGAAGGCTTATGACACAGCAGTTGAAGCAATCAACAATCCTGCGGGATATGGTCTTCAGCCTGCTTTCTTTGATACTTTCTATGGTCCTAATGATCGTAACTCTGAGATTCTTCTCTATGCTGACCACACAGCTCAGAATGAGTACTATAATGGTGGGGTAGGCTATGGTTACGGTAGTGGTGCTGCTCCTGACAACTTCTCTCACTGGATGAACCGCTGGAACTACACTAATGCTCGTGCCGTTACAGCTGATGGCAAGCAAACCGACCCTCTCAAGCGTGAGGCTGCTGCAAGCTATGATCGTCCTTGGACACGTATGGCAACTCCTTGTGAGGTTCCTGCTATGTTCACGGATAAGAATATCGACTCACGTTTTGAAACTACCTTCGTTACAACATTCTTCGGAAACTGGAATAAGGGAGGTGATGCAACTGCGTCTTATACTTGTGCTAATGGCATGCCTGTAAAGAATGGTGAGGTTGTACTTACATTCTATGGTGAGAATGACCCAGAGGTTGTTTACAAGGCAAATCAGAGCGGTATAGCTGCTGGTGAGAAGCCAGGCGTTGCATCTTGGATTATCACTCCTGACCACCTCACACGTATTGCATACCTCAACGTATGGAAGAATGGTTATTACAACGAGACTGACGATGGTACAGGCCTCGGACAGCCTAATGGTGCAAACCCACGTCCTGCAAACATTGCTCGTTTTGCAGAGTTCTACTTCATCGCTGCTGAGGCTGCTGTGAAAGGTGCAACAGTACAGGGCGACATGACTGCCTACAACCTTATAAACGTAATCCGTGCTCGTGCAGGTAAGTGGAGAATCGCTGCTAATGCCGACAAGGATCAGAGAGACATTCAGGCAGGTCCTAAGTATCTTGACGTATATGAGGATCATAGTGCAGAGATGGTGGCTGCAACTCCTAAGGACATCACTATCGACTACATCCTTGACGAGCGTTTCCGCGAGTTCTATGGTGAGGGCCTCCGTTGGTGGGATCTCGTTCGTACTCAGAAGTGGGAAGAAAAAGCAAGCACATACACTATAGGTGGTAATGATTATGGTTCTGCTGTAGAGAAACATACTCGTGAGATTAAGAAATCTTACTACCTCCGTCCAATTCCACAGGGTCAGATTGACGCTCTTCAGATGAATGCTGACAAAAAGGCTGCATACCAGAACCCTGGATATTGATTTATGATAAGTATTAGTTAATAAGGGATAATATAATATCCCACATTATGAGAGTGACAGGCTCTGTTTTTGCCAGAGCTGTCACTCTCTTTCTTTGATTAATTGTAAGCAGAATAATATTGATGATTCCTTTGTTCTTCTAAGTAACTCCTATGCACCTCCCTTCTAAGTCCTATGTAACTCCCATTTTTCTCCCATTCTCAGGAACGGACTTACAACGGACCTGAAACGGACTTACAACGGACCTACTATTATGGCAAAAACAAAGCAAATGCGATTTTTTTTAAAGAATTAAATGCCAAACACGTACATGGGGGTGAAAACCGCATGATAACACATTGTGTATCAAAGCGTTTATAGGCATGTACGTGTTTGCTTAACACGTACATGAGTCGTACATAACACGTACATGATTTGTGCTCATTTTATAAAAAAACGAATTATGACGACCTATGTATGTGTTATGTACGTGTTTGACAAACACGTACATGCTCTTAACTTGTTTGTTATCAGTATACTTACGATCGATTTTAGCTATCATGTACGTGTTTGGCGTTTAATTCTAAAAAAAAAATCGTTTGTGTTTGAGTAAAAATTAAGGAGTCATTTTTTTTGAAGAAAAATCTTCGTGAGATTCAACAACTTACACTCATTTTAACATTCTGGACGAAAATATACAGAGAAAATTTCTTGCGAAATATTTGCAAATTGAAAAATCATTTTGTAACTTTGCACACCCAACATAATCGAAAAAAAAGGGAAATCTAAATCTTACGTTTATCGTAATTAACAATTAAATTTTTGTCTTATTTAAATTCTAACTTATGAAGAAAAAACAGCAACTAAGTGCACAGGTTGCCGAGGAATTCCTCGCGCAGAACTATGCCTTCCGTAAGAACATTCTTAACGGTAAAGTAGAGTTCAAGGACATTCAGAAGGAGTCTGATTATCGTATTTTTACCAAGGAGGCACTCAACTCCGTAATCCATCGTGCAAAGGTGGAGGGCATGGAGTGTGAAGGCAAGGACATCAAGGAGGTTATCTTCTCCGAGAACACCGTTATCCATAATCCTATCAAGGAGTATATGGACGCTCTGCCAGAATGGGACGGCAAGGATCGTGTCACGCCTCTCTGGCATCGTCTGGGTGATGTGAGTGACGAGATGTGCGAATTCCTGCGCATATACCATCGCTCTTGCGTGGCTCATTGGCTTCAGCTTGACACGCTTCACGGTAATGAATGTGTGCCAACTCTCATTGGCTGTCAGGGTTGCGGAAAGACGACCTTTGCCAAGCGTCTGCTGCCCGTAGAGCTTCGTCAGTATTTCCTCGACCACCTCAACCTCTCTAATAAATTTGATAAGGAGATGGCTCTTACCAATAACCTTCTTGTCAATCTTGATGAGCTTGAGGCTATCCGTCCTTCTCAACAGGCTTCGCTCAAGCAAACACTCTCAAAGTCAAAGGTCAATGGTCGTCCTATCTTCGGCGGTTCACAGGATGACAAGCCTCGTTTTGCATCTTTCATAGCTACTACCAATAATCCGCATCCTCTTAGTGACGTGACAGGTTCACGCCGTTATCTCTGTATCAAAATCGCAGAGGGTTGTCTTATTGATAATGATAGTCCTATAGAGTACGAGCAACTCTTTGCCCAACTGAAGTATGAAGTAGAGGTTGAGAAGAAATCCTATTGGTTTACCAATGAGCAGACAAAGCGCATTCAGGAACTCAACGCTCCGTTTATGCAGACATCAGACCTTGAGCAGATGATAGACTCATGTTTCCGTAAGCCAGCGGAAGGTGAAGAGGCTGAGGCGATGAGCACTAATCAGATTATCAATGTGATAAGGAAGGAATTTACTAATCTTACCGTTAGCCACTCCACTATCGTGAACCTTGGTCTCAGGCTCAAGGAAATGGGGTATGATGTGCATCGCACTTTCAAGGGAAGGGTGTATAGCATAGTACAGAAAAAGAAGGCGGCATAAATATAGAAACTGACAATAATTACCAATCTACGCAATCTTTTTCCATAAATATCCATTTTTATTGGTTGAAGATTGGTAAGATTGGTAATTATTGTCAGTTAAAAGCAGCTTGCTGCTTGTCCTCGTCAATTATTCGCTGAAGCTCATCAAGCTGAAGCAAGTCGCCGAGCTCACGTTAACTTTTAATTTTTACTTCAACGTGATTGTTGCTATACCGCCAGCCTGTTTGGTTGGATAGTAGAAAGCGGCATAGCGAGTACCCATGAAGAGACGGCGGTAGTCGAATATCATCTTATACTCGTTACCTATTGATTTCCAGGTCTTTCCCTTGTCGATGCTGTAAGAGAATGTTGCCATGTCACGACCAGGGTTGAAGTCACAGTTCATCACCATGCGGATATCCTTCACCTTAGAAGATGCGAGAGGAATGCGGGCAACTTCCTTACGCTTAACCTCTGTGATTTCCTTCTTCTGGTCAGATAGCTGTACGTTCTCCTCTGTAAAAACGAGGAAGTACTTACTGCCTTCTTTCTTTACGGTAAGGAGGGCTGCATCGCCGTTGAATGCAGAGAGTCCTACACAGTCGCCATCCTTAATCTTTGAAGCATCGATAGTGATAGTGTCAGAGCAGGTAGGTCCCCAAGTGCGCCAAGTGAGGGTGTTGCGTGCAGAATATATGCCGCCCTTCACATTGTTTGGCAAATCATTGTTGAGAATGCCCTTTAGAGTGATTGTAGAGCCTTTAACTATCTTGGTTGGTGCAATTACCTCTCCCTGTGGGTTCTTTGCGCTTATAGCCTCTGAAATGAAGTTGTGGTTCCACTGATAGTCCTTTGTCAGGGTTACGCCATTGGATAGCTGTTGGTTCACAGGTGTCAGGTTTTGGAAGGTAGAGGCATCAACATCATAGAGCTTAACGGAATCAGGAATGAGTCCGTCGCCTTTGTTGCCGAGCATTGGCCAGCCGTCAATCCATGAGCATGGCTCGAGGGTGAGGATACGTCCTACGCCTCCGCGGTCTTGGAACATAACACCATACCACTCTCCACGCTTACCGTCCACGATAGTACCCTGACCGGCATAGGGGAAGCCTCCGAATGGACTCTTGAAGATAACCTTGCTCTCGTAAGGACCTTCGATATTCTTACTACGATAGCAGATTTCCTGACGACCTGTTCTTGGCCAAGAGATACAGAGGAGGTAGTACATTCCGTCGTGCTTGATTACGCGGCTACCTTCATGCAGACCATCAGGCTTGCCCTGAAGTTCGAGAACCTTGTTCACGCCACCTTTCTTCTCTGCTGTAAGGTCAGGCTCAAGTTCCACGAGACGGATGTTGCCGCTACCTGAGAATACATACACACGACCGTCATCGTCGAAGAAGAGGGAAGAATCGTGGTATGCGGGAAGACGGCTATGGAGTTTCCAGCCCTTAGCTGGATCGTCGGTCTTGAAGACCATAGACTTATGCGGGTCGTCGTTAGCTACGAAGAGAGCCCAGAACGTTCCCTTGTTATAGCGAAGAGAGGTAGCCCATTGTCCGCGACCATATACCGTACCTTCATTAAGATCATAGCGTGGTGTGTCCTTAATGGCATCTGTGAGATATGATACTGTCTCCCAGTTTACGAGGTCTTTGCTTCGCATGATAGGGCCTCCAGGAAACAGATGCATAGTGGTTGTTACGAGATAGTAATACTCGCCTACGCGGATGATGTCAGGATCAGGATAGTCAGACCAGATATAGGCATTCTTCACGCTGCTTTGAGCGCGACATTTGTCTGCTTCCGAAAACGGAAAAAGACTGAATAATGCAAGTGCTAAGGTGATGCACTTTAAGGTTAGATTTTGTTTCATGTTTGGTGGTTGTTTTTTTGGTTTGTTTTTTAAAAAAATAAAAAGTAAAAATTAAAAAGTAATAAGTTACAGATTACGCATATTCGCATAAAGTGTAATTATACTTTTTAATTTTTACTTTTAAATTATTACTTTTTCAGATTCCACTTAGAGTTATCGCTATTGAAATCGTACTTCTCAAGAATTGGAGTACTGTCAGCGATAGAGTAGAGAACATACTCCTTGTTCACACCTTCCTTACCAGGAATCTTCTTAGGCATGATGCGGTATGTTCCGTCGGTGAGCTGCTCGATGCGCCAGAGCTGAGAATCGTCGCCTGTGAACTTAGCCACAGTCTCAACTTCCATATCTGCGGTAGCGCAGAGTGCACGCTCAGTACCTTCGATTGTGATCTTGAAGTATGGGTTAGAGAGATAACCTCCAGCCTCTGGAACTGCTGTGATAGTCCAGTTCTGGTGAGGACGTCCCATATAGTCACCAATGCGGACACCGATGTTACCGTTCTTCTTCCATGCATCAGCAATAGCATTCCAACCATCCTTTACCTGATCGAGAGTCTGGTTAGGAATAGACTTTGTTGGCTGATTAGGATTTACGCGGTTCCACATAGCGCGCTCCTGTTCCATACGAACGAAATCTACAGAGATCTCAAGACCGTAGCCACGGCGCTCAGAGATGATTGAGTATGTGCCTTCCTCCAGTTTCTCACCAGCGTAAGGCCATCCGTTCTTCCAGAGGAGAGGACGAACAGCAAGAACGCTGCGACCGCTACGGTCAAGGTCAGCCTCCCAGTGGAATGATGTTACCTCAACACCCTCATCGATGACTGTGCGTCCGAAGTGACCTGCACCTACAGCACGCTTACCGCCTGCAACAACCATACGGCCACCGCCATGGAACATATCGCGTCCTACGTTGTCGATGTATGGTCCTGTTGGCTCCTTACTGCGTCCGCATACGATATTGTATGTTGAGTTCACACCGTCACAGCATGTACCGTGTGTTCCGAGCAGATAGTAGTAACCATCCTTATAGATAAGATCAGAAGCCTCACAGTCGATAGCGATATCCTTT
Source organism: uncultured Prevotellaceae bacterium (assembly GCA_946406435.1). Lineage (GTDB taxonomy): Bacteria > Bacteroidota > Bacteroidia > Bacteroidales > Bacteroidaceae > Prevotella. The sequence goes on from CAMJKP010000008.1 coordinate 73,437, forward strand.
GCCTTGTTGCCATCCTTACGTGCACCAGTCTTAGGGTCAAGCTCCACGATACGGATGTTACCGAAGTAAGTACCGTAAGAGAGCCACAGACGACCGGTTGTTGGGTCGAGCAGAAGACCTGCGTCGATAGCATCGCAATCCTCATCACCGTCAGAAGATGCAACCTCTATAGGCTCTGTGAACTTGAAGCGAGGAGACTGTGGGTCAAGTGTCTCGTTCCACATAGTGAGTACTCGGCCGTTATGACCACCACCGAGACCACCGCCTGTGGCACTATATGCGATAAGGTAACGGTCACCAATCTTCATAGCATCTGGGGCAGCACCACCACCAGGACGTACCGGACCGCTGTGCCATGACCAACCATCGTCGGTCACAATACCACCACCGCCTGTGCCGAATGTGTACCATTTGCCGTCACACTCTACGAGGGTAGATGGGTCATGAATCCATGGCTGACCTATCTGAGCAAAGGCAGAACCGAGCCAAGCCACGTTTAATGTTGCTGCTAATATATATTTCTTTAACACCATTTTATTTACTATTTAGCTATTTACTATTGACTATTGATTTACTATTTTTTTATTTACTATTTACAATTCTGCTATTTTCCGTTGATTTACAATAAATAGTACATCAACCAAATAGTACATAAATTGTAAATAGTAAATAGTCAAATAGTAAATCTTTTATTAATTCTATGGCTGCACGATTCTCAGATTATACTTATCGGCATTGATAATACGGAAACAGAAGTCACTCATACCAGGACCGTTGATAACGGCACCTGTGATTACGTTGCGACCCTTCTTGAGAGTAACAGGACGAGAAACAACATCGTCACGTACCATACGACGGTCACCTGAGAGAAGTGCACATTCCTCACCGTTTATCCACCACTTAGAAGCAGAGTTAGAACCGATGGCAAAGCGTACGTTCTTGATTTCCTCATCGCACTCGATAACTGTTGTTGCCCAGAAGATAACACCATACTTCTGCTGCTTTGTGCAGGTAGCCAAACGATAGAGCTTCACATGGAAGAGCTCGCTGTCGTATGCGTGCCAAGCCTTATCCTTCTTATTATATGTAATAGCAGAAGGGAAGGTCTGGTTGAGGTATGTGTCAACGAATACTGTATTTGACCTGTTTGGCTTGTCGATAGGATCACGAAGCATCCAACGGCGAACGAAGCCCTCAGAGTCAGGAGTTGCTGTTGGAGTTGTAACAGGCTTCATGTAGCTCTCGAGCTGTGGAGTTATCTCGATAACACGATAGTGACCGCTGAGGTGCATGAATGCGAACAGGCGGAGCAGACCGTCATAGTAAGCATCGAAATAGCCGTCAGCATCTGGCTCGTGCTTAGCCTCCCAAAGACGCTTGATGAACTCGTCGCTCTTTGGATGTGAGCACATGATAGAAGCTGCTGCTGCTGTTGCCACAAGACCGATAGAGTGACGGAGCTTCTCTGGGTAGTTACCAGCCTTCAGAATCTTATCAGGAGTTGTGCCATCTACGTTGTACTGGTCAACGAATGTGTCAATACCCTGTGAGTAGAGGAAGTTCTGGAACTTCTCACCATACTGCTGCTGCCAGGTTCTATCAGAGCATGACCAGCTATAGTCGAGGGCGATGTTCATAGGAACGCGCCAAGAGTCATAGCGGAAGGCATCACCGAGGATGTGTCCGTTATTGAGAAGTGAACCGTCGAAGTTGTTATAGTCAGGGTTGAGACCTGTCAATGGGTGAATACTCTTGTGGAGGTACTCACGGCTCTTCTTAGCGCAGTCACGCCAGTAAGAAGCACGTCCGTCCTCTGCGTAGCGAGCCCATACCTCATAGAATGCAGGAATATGATATGAAGGGTCGGTATAAGGCATACCTGGTACGAAACTGATAAGACCAGTCTTCTGATCCATCAGAGATACGTTACGCTTCATTGTAATTGGCTTCTCAAGAGGCTTGCCGTCTCTGCCGCGGTTGATTGTGAACTCAACCTCATGTGGCTGGATGCAGTCAAGGATATACTGAGCTTCCTTCAGATAGTTAATCTCGCCCATGCTTCCCCAACGGTTATTAGCGAAGATGAGAGATGTGATGAAATAAAGCTCACCGTCAGATGCAGGTCCCTGTGCATTGGCTGTACCGTCGCGCTTGCAGCTCCAACGGAAATAACCCTTCTGAGGACCGTCCTCCATCTGCATATATTTCTTGCTCCAGCGCCACAAGCGGTCGAAGATATCCTTGCGGTCGAACTGAACAGCAATCATCATACCATATGACATACCCTCTGTACGAACGTCGTCGTTCTTGATGTCGCTGATATAGCCCATATCCTTGCCTGCCTCGAAGTAGCACTTGTTCTTGCCTACGAATACATCGTTGAACACCTCCTGAAGCTTAGCCTCTACCTCTTTTTCGCCATAGCCTGCCTCTACGAACAGGTTACGGTAGCTACCGGTAGAAAGACCGCCTGCTGTTGCAGGAACCATAGGCTTGTGAGAATTGAGAGTAATCCAGTCAACCTCAGCAGGTCTGTCGCCGTTGTTCTGAAGCACAAGCTCATAATAGCCGTTTGGCTGCTTGTTGACCTTCAACTCAAGTTTTGTTGTCTTGATATCTACTACCTGAGCTCTGCCCCACATACCAGGCATGTTTACCCAAACGGTATAGTCGCCTTCTGGAACCTTCACGTTTCCGTAAGATACCCAACCGCCCTTAGGAAGGATTGTTCTCCAGCCAAGGAAATAGTTCGTAGTGTCGTTATACTGAATTGTAGCACCACCGCCAATGTTGCTGTAGCGGTCCATCTGCACCTGTGAGCGTGCATCGGTGATACCTACGCCACGCAATGTAGGCTTAACCTCCTGAATAGTACCGTCAGCATTGAAATGCAGAGAGTCGATACATACAGAGCGGTTCTTATCGAATGATGGTGAGTATGCGTTGTTATGATAGAAGAGATACCACTGGCCCTTGTAGTTTACAATACTATGGTGGTTAGTCCAGCAGCCATTCTCATGCTCTGCCATGATGAGACCCTTGTACTCATAAGGACCCATAGGATTCTTACTCATAGCATAGCCGAGAACCTCTGTGTTATTCCTTACGTAAGGGTAGGTGAGGTAGTAGTTTCCGTTGTACTCGAAGGCGAAAGGACCCTCAGCCTGGCGGCTTGGCAGACCTTTGAGGCAGTTGACACCCAGCATCTCAAACTCGCGGTCGCCGAATTTCACCTTTTCCTTTGGTGTGTCGTCAGCAATTTCCTTCATGTTTGGCTTGAGCTTTGCGCAACGACCTGCACCCCAGAAGATGTAGGCATTGCCGTCAGATGCCTGAAGCACACATGGGTCAATACCATTGATTCCCTCAATACTGTTCTCCTCTGGCTTGTAAGGACCGTAAGGGTGGTCGGCAACAGCTACACCAACACCGAAGCCACGGCCTCTGCCGTTGTTTGCGCCCTCAACAGGCTTGTGAGTATTAGGGAAATAGAAATAGTACTTGCCATCCTTCTCTACACAGTCTGGAGCCCACATTGAGTATCCTTTTGGGTTGCCCCAAGGTACCTGCTCCTGAGAGAGAATGACACCGTGATCTGTCCAGTCTGTGAGATTATCAGACGAGAACACATGATAGTCAGCCATACAGAACCATTTTCTCTCTGGCTCTACCGGACTGATGATGTCGTGCGATGGGAAGAGATATAATCTCCCATTGAAGACACGTGCGGTAGGGTCAGCGGAATACAGATTGCGAATGACTGGATTCTGGGCTTTTGTACCCAGCACTCCTACGAGAGGAAGTGATAGTAAACACGCTAATAGAAATCGCTTCATAAATTACTTATAGTTGTTATTGTTTAGTTGTATTTGCAAATGTATTTTTTAGGAAGCCGTAATAACTACTGCTTTTCCCCCTGTAACATTTATCTCATATTCATATACACCGAGGTCCTGATAGGTCTTCACGAGGTTTCCCTGACTGATTGGTGTCTTTGTGCGGAGTATCAGCTTGCCTGACTCCTTTGGCATGATGTTTGCCGATTTCAGCTTACCGTCCTTCCAAGTGATGTTAACGGTATATCCGCCACGTGCCTTGAAGCCTGAGATACTACCATTCTTCCAAGCGTCTGGTAATGCTGGCAATAGGAATATTTCTGGTGACAGATCCTTTGCGTTAGGTGAGAGCTGACTCTGCATCAGCATCTCTGCGATACCTGCCGTTACACCGAAGTTACCGTCAATCTGGAATGGCGGGTGTGCATCGAAGAGGTTAGGAAAGGTACGACCGTTTGGATATTCACGCATCTTATTCTCATCAGGAAGCAGACGGAGCATGTTTGAGATGATAGTGAAGGCGTGATTGCCATCGAGCATACGTGCCCAGAAGTTTGTCTTCCAACCAAGACTCCAGCCTGTTGCCTGATCGCCACGCTGATTCAAGGTCACGCCAGCAGCCTTGAAGAGGTCTGGTGTGAGGAATGGTGATATCTGGTTTGAAGGATACAAGCCATAGAGATGTGAGATATGACGATGCTCATCCTTTGGATCGTCGATATCCTCGCGCCACTCCTGAAGCTGACCATACTTACCTACCTTCATAGCCGGAATCTTCTTTAGTGCGGCGTTGAAAGCAAGGAGCGAAGCGTTCATCTCTGCCTTGTCCTTGTCAGCAAGGGCTGTGTCCTGAAGCATAATCTCCGTTGCCCTTATTGCCTGTGTGAGAGCATCGCGCACAATCTGGTTGTCCATCGTACAGCCTGCACATACAGGTGACTGCTTGCCCACGCCTCCATGCTCTGGAGATACAGAAGGCACAACGAGCAACTCACCGTCACGCTCCACCATATAGTCGAGGTAGAAATCGGCTGCACCTTTCAGAATAGGGTAGTACTCACGAAGGAAATCCTTGTCGAGTGTGTAGAGATAGTGCTCCCAGATATGTGTTGTGAGCCATGCTCCGCCATTAGGGAACATTCCCCAGAATGCACCGTCGATAGGTCCTGCCACACGCCAGATATCTGTGTTGTGATGTGCCACCCAGCCTCTGCATCCGTACATCTTACGGGCTGTCTCAGCACCTGTCACACTCAAGTCCTTTATCATAGAGAACAATGGCTCGGCTGCCTCTGTAAGTCCGCATATCTCTGCTGGCCAGTAGTTCATCTCAGCGTTGATATTGATAGTGTATTTACTATCCCAAGGAGCCATCATCTTATCATTCCAAACACCCTGGAGGTTAGCTGCCTGACCGCCTTGCTGTGAAGAAGAGATGAGCAGATAGCGACCGAAGTTGAACATGAGTGCAACCATACCCATATCATCGCTACCATAGAACTTATCCAGACGCTGGTCGGTTGGAAGGAGGGTGTTAGGTGATGGCTTTGCCGTTCCTGCTGAAAGGTCAAGAGCCACACGGTTATATTGTTCTTGATACTTTGCTATATGGCGCTTCAAGAGCTGATCTGCGGTTTTGTCCTCAACTGCCTTGAGAGTAGCCTTGTTTTTTTCAGAAGCATTACCGCTAACATCATGATAGTTCACGAAGTTGGTAGCAGCTGTGATTATGATGGTTGCTGTCGTAGCATTCTTAACGTCAACTTTATTGTTATCAGTTGTAATATTACCATCAGCCAGCACCTTTGCAGCAAGTTCTGCATTCAAGGCTGACTTAATGCCCTCCTGCTCTACGCCTTCAATAACAGCCTTGAGCATACCATAATTACCCTTCATGCGTGAAGTCATAAACCTGAGTCTTTCGCTGCTTTTTGAAGATTTCAGCTTACACTCATGATCAAGCGTGAAGTTCAGTTTTCCCTTGCCAGAAGCCTTTATGCGCATCACGATAACGCCATCCTCAAGAGAGGCGAATGTCTCGCGCACATATTTTACGCCATTAGCGGTATATGATACCGATGAAACCGCATTATTTAGATTCAGTTCCCTACGATAGTTCTTTACGTCCTTATGTCCGAAATCGAGTTTCAGAGAACCGAGAGTGAGGAAACGCATACCGTGAGGACCTTTTATGAACTCCTTGTTGATAAGATCTTCTGCTTGTTTCTCCTTTCCCTGAAAGATGAGGCTGCGCACCTCGTTGAGGTAATAGATTGATGATGTGCTGTTATTGTTGTGAGGACCTCCACTCCAGAAAGTCTCCTCGTTGAGTTGAATTTCCTCTACGTCAGTCTTGCCAAAGACCATAGCTCCGAGCTTGCTATTGCCAAGTGGCATAGCCTCAAGCCATACAGAAGCAGGTTTATCGTACCAGAGAAGGGAGTTAGTGTTATCGGCGCGGCATGTCTTATCCTTTCCGAAAGGAAGTACAGCACACATAAACGTCAATAGAAGAAATTGCTTAAGCATTTTTTGTTTTTGATTTTGTTTTAGTTGAATACTATAAAAAAGTGGCACAAATATACTAAAATTTCTACGAAATTCCAAATTCCCTTGAAAATTATGAGATAAATTAACATACTGCCGCCCTTCATCTATAGAAACAACACTATTATAGACGATTTTTCTTATTATAGGTTTAATTAACTCCCTGTTTATTTCTTTTTTCATTTTTTTTATTACCTTTGCAAACACAATAAACATATATAAATCAAGATTATGGTATTATTAGGAAAAGAAGAAAAAAATGGATGGATGACCGTTGGATATCAATCCACATGGCCATTGTCATACGAGGTAATGCTTTGTGCTGCACAGGAAATCATAGACAAAGATTTTAAGGAGCGTTTAGATAGAGTTGCTGTAGGTTTTGCTAATGATTGTACGGAATGTATTGATGAAGTTCGCAAGCATAATAGAATACTTACAGATTGTCCTACGGTTAGCAAGGAAAACGGTTTCCTGATTGTTTCGGGTTATAGTGAGATTATGGAAAGTAACCTTCAGATTAAATTTTACAATCAAACAATGTCAGTAATCTTGCAAACAACTAACATAAAAGTATTTTCAGAATCAGGCGATAATGCTTTTTCCAATTACATGAATAGCATAGAAATCAATACTTATATTAAGCTTGCCAATGAAAATGGCCATATAGAAATTCCAATCATTAAGAAACCAAAGTCTATTTGGAAGAAATTGTTTTCATGGAGTTAAAATGACGTTACTTCTATGAAGTTGAACTAAAAAGGCCTTTGAAGGTTCGCTCCTCCTTTGCTTATCCTCCCTGCTACACTCGATTTATCTCCGAACATGGGGAACGGTCTTGGAACGGTTTTGCAACGGATTTGAAGCGAAGGAGAAGCGGAACACTTACATTCTTCACTTTTACTCTTCGTTCTTCACTTTCTGAGAACAGTCTTCACTATAATTATACCCACGCCCTCTGTATTTTGGGTTAACTATTTCAGAACAAGACATACTATGTAAGTCCGTTGTTTCTCCTAACCAAACTCGATGAAGGTCCGTTCCAGAACGAACAAATAGCGAAGGTTCATCGAGTTTGGTTCGGAGGCAGAACGAAGGCAAAGCGAAATCATTACCTACTTAATCCTTTTCTTTTATTGCGGCAACTACCCTATCCATATCTGAGAGGTCGTATCGCTGATCTACTGTTATAGTCAGTATTCTATCTTCCTTTTCCCATATCAATCGGGCATAGATGGCTTTCTTAGCCAATTTCTTTTGCATTGCAGATATATCATCTACACGGAATGGGAAAAAGAGTGGAGCGGTTGTCAAACGACTGATATCGGCGATTAATTCTATATTCTCAGCATCTTTCAGGCCTTCATAAAGACGCTTGTAGTTTTCTATCCTTATTTTCTGCTGAGTATCTGCATCCTCAAATGCGAGAATTTCTTTTGATACAGATGCCATAGCATGTGGAGTAATCGGTCTTGTCATAAGACGCTCCACCTCGTGAGAAAGGCGTATTGATTCGTCCTTTACATTTGTATCACCCGTTTGAAAATACTCGCCTCTCAGTTTCATCGCCTTTGTCTGAAGAGATACAATCTCATCATTTTCAATGCCAAAATCCTCCATTTCATCGGGAGTTTCAAGGAAAGCACCATCAGGAATGGCAAACCATTTCCTTATACTTCCAACGTAATATTTTATGAACGGCAGACGCATAGTAGAGAAAAGACATTGGGTAAGGTCAAGGATAATCTCACATCCACCTTCGTGCATCTCTTCAAGCATATCCTGCTCTTGCTTTGTAAGATCCATTCCAAAATATGGATGAACAACCATAAGATTTGGACGATGAGCAGCAAAAATCTCCTTTGCCTTTGGTATATCTATTGTCAAGTCATTACATACAGGATAGAACTTATAGTCATATCCAAGTTCCTGAAATGGTGCAATAACCGTATCGCAAGTATATTTAGGAAGCATCGCCTTTTTTCCATTTGCCATTTCCTTCTTGGCAATAAGGTATATGGCCTCGCGACAGAAAGAAAACAACTTCCTGCCACTCAACACGTTATTGTGAGCACCACTTTCCTGACATTTGTCGTAAAGTGGAAAGATACTTCCTATTTCTTTCATACCTTATTCTGTTATTACACGAAGATGCTCTGACATATTATCTATTGTCTCAAGCATTTCCTGTTGATTATCGAACTTTGCAAACACCACAGCAACGGTATCATTACCGTTATGCGTTAGCTGGATTTCATCACCAATATTCATCAGATGAGTAATATTGATAACCTTATTGCGGAAATACTCCGACATCCACAACTCCTTATAACGGCCATTCTCATTAGCGTATGGACGATAGTACATAACGAAATTTGTATTGTCACAGAACACGTTATCAGGCTTTGGAAGCTCATCACCTACCGCTGCACGAATAGTATATGCATTCTCTTCAAAGCTAGTCGCTTGCTGTTCAAGATATGGAATGTTACAACCTCCATTTCGTGGTCCTAAGTCAAGGAAGTATATTTCTCCGTCCTTGCCTATAACAAATTCCACATTACAAGGTCCTGTCTTCATACCAAGCAGCGAGAATAGCCTTTGCAGCTCTTCAACGGCTTTCAGTTTTATCTCTTTGCTAAGTTCAGAAGGAGTACTTAGCGATACTGGTACGAGTGCCGACTTTCCCACGACATGATGCTGGTCGCAGAAACCTGCAAATATTATCTTGCCGTTATCGAGGAATATATCGCCATCCAACTGATGTCCAACCTTCTCTATAAACTGCTCTATGATTACTCTTCTGCAGATAGAATATGATAGTGATTCTTCCCAATGCTCAGTAAGTTCACCCTCGCTTGTTATGGCAAAAACGCCTCTGCTACCTGCTGAATCCACAGGTTTCATTATTGCCTTGCAACCCTCTTTCCTCTTCTCTCGGAAATATATAATAGCCTCATCAAGATTCGTGAAACTATCTGACCAAGGAGCATAGAAACCATTATCTTTAAGGAATTTACGAAATAAATCCTTGTGAGTAAGCGTACATACTGATTTGTATGGATTACCCGGTAACCCCATCTTTTCTGCCACGTAAGCGGCAATAGGGGCGAGAGTATCAGAACTGTAAGGCACGATACCGTCGATATTCAGTCGCTTTGCCTCACGAAGCACAGCCTCCTTATCTACAATATCCACCTTGCAGTATTCATCAGCCACCTTATGCCCGGGATTATCCTCGTGCAAGTCGGCACTAATGACATAGTAGCCCTGACGTTTTGCCTCAAGGGTAGCTTCCATCTGCACGATATTGCCACCGAGGATCATTATACGTTTCTGTTTCAATTTCCTATTATCTCCTTATATATTTCTTCATACTGCCTTGCAACCTTCACGCATTCATGATTTCGCCTTACGTATTCTCGACTTTTCTCCTTTAATGCCTGAAGTTCATCCTTTGGCATAAGGATAAGTTTCTCCAGTTCGGTATAAACGCTTTCGTATGAAGGCGTTACATTGATTATAGCACGACAGTCGTACTCGCCCATCATTTCATAATTAACAGCCTCACCACCACTTATACACACAATTCCCTTTGACAAAGCTAAGAGGGCATTCATTCCAGGACCGTACGAATATACCTGATCAAGCATCACATCAGAGTTGTCCATCATGTGCTGATATTCAGCAAAAGGAATGTTGGATGCAAGCTTTAGCTCCATTTTATCGGGATATTTCTTCAGAAGGTCATTCGCAACCTCCATCATAATATCTGTTCCCTTATATGCCCCGAACTCCTTCTTATAGCCAAGGAAAACGCGAAGCTTGTCGGATGGCGGAGGACACACCGGTTCTGGCATCTTTATCGGGAGAGGGATGAAATGATTTTTCTCACGAATAGGTTTCCCGTTCTTGTCCTTATCGGTTACAAGGTCATAGGGGGCCCAGTATTCATAAATGACAGATACAACAGCATCACACCAGTATGCCACTTCCCTTGAGAGCTTCTCCTTTGCTGTCCCAACGCACTCGTTATACGCCCGCTCTCCAAACTCTGTTGAGCGAGGCTTCTCCCCAAGATTATAGTCGGAATAAGCAAGGGGCTTGAAATGCTTATGGTTATAGCAATAGTAATAGTCGTCGCCCATTGCGCAAAGCACTAATCCCTTGTTATGTTTCCTGAGGAAATTGAAGATAGGGATAACCCTCTCTGCCTTCAGATGCAGAAAATGAGGGTTTACAAATTGGACGATATCATATCCGCAAAGTTTAGGCAGAGCCTTCAGCAAACGGAACAAATATGAAATACCACCCCACATGCCAAACGACCTTCCAAGGTCTATGTCACGATTATAGTTGCTCCAGCCATGTCCACCATTAGCCGTAGTCACCTCGTGGCCGAGGGCTCTCAAACCCTCGGCCAGATTATTGTGAACATTGCTGAATTCTCCTAAGAGTAGTATTTTCATTCTATGTTAGAACTTATATCTTAAACCGGCACATACGATACCCTGCTCACCAAAACCCAGTTCGGCAAAAGCACGCATATAAGGACTTCCAGCCTCAACACCTATTAATGACAACTGCCAGTTGAAGAGCAAAGCTTTCTCGCTGTAGTCTTCTGAACCGTCATCATAATCCATAGATTCTGTTCGATAAGTTACACCGAGGCCTGCCTTTGAATACAAACCGAAATTCTTCTTGCGAACAAAGTTGAATTTTACGGTAGGCAACAGCGTATAGTAGTTGTAAGATCTTTTTGCTACTCTATCATCATAACTAATATGCTTTGATGAAGATATATCGTATAACTCCTGTTTGTGTTTCCCATAGACAAAGATACTGCCTATTCCCAACCACTTATTGATATGATAGAAATACTCGGCAGAAATTGGCTCCATATATTTTTCGTTCTCGCATCTGTAACCAGAAAGAACGGTAAAACCGGTCTCGAAGTCGTCTATCCATTGCGAGTTAGCTTCTATACCAAAGGCAATAGACACCTCATGCTTGGTATCCTCATAACCCTCCTGAGCATTCACATTAACAGCCATTATCAAGGCTATTGCCATAGAGATGATTTTTTTCATTTTTACTTATTATTTTAGTAATATTCTGTGTACAAGAAACGTGTGTAGTATCTCGCATGCAAAGGTACGCATTTTTTTCGGAAATACAATAAAAATCATTAGCTTTTACCAAAAGCTTCCTATTTTTATAGATACTTCCCACTAATCCTATCCTTTGTTGTGATCCGTCAATTCTATCTGGTCGTAAGAAGGATAAGTGACCACCTTAATCAGCGAAACACAATATTAATAACGAAAAAAAAAGAATTTTCATACCACTCGTTAACTCGTCACCCATGGCGTTGTAATGGTTTGAGCGCCAGAGAGTTGTAGCGGTGATTCATTTTAAAGCACTCGTCACCTACTCGTCACCTTGTCTTTTCCTGATTTTAGTTTACAGTTTTTGGTTGTTATTAAACTGCCTTTGTTGACATCATTCTGAAATTGTTGTCATATTCCTGAAAAGGTTTACACATTCCTGATTTCGTTGACATCGTACTGGATATGTTTACTTCGCATGGAAACTATGAAAAACACTCGGGGGATGCCCGACGGCA
>CAMJKP010000009.1 GCA_946406435.1 uncultured Prevotellaceae bacterium
GCTCCATAGGAACAGCATTCAATCCGAATGGATACTCGTCACGAAGGTCGTGTTTTGTTGTGAATGGAAGCTTGTGGATATCCTGTACGCCCTTGATGTCCTCAGGCTTAACACCCATCTTATCCATTTTCTTACGGTAGAACGGTACGTTCTCATAACATCTTTTCACTGTAGCCACGAGTCTCTCTGACTGTAGCTTGGTCATGGACTCACGGTCCATGCACTCCATTGCTGGGTTTAAAATCATATAAAAAGACCCACCCCCTTACCCCTCCCATAAATGGAGGGGAGTAGTTACTACTCTTACCAGTGGGGTGATACTGCGTAGAGTTTATTTTTAATTTATAGAATTATTTATTATTGACGAATCCCCCTAACTGTTTATCACAGTAATCATTCCCTCCCCTTTATGGGGAGGGCAAGGGAGGGGTCTATGCCTTCTTCACTCCTTCATCAAATGCCTTGAGGTTAGCTTCTACCACAGCCTCACCCTTACGGGCAAAGACAACAGAGATAGCCGCACGAAGCTGCTCGACAGTAAGGATTTCGATATAAGGAGCAGCCATTCCGAGAAGCACCATATTAGCGCCACGAGGATTGCCGGCATCCTTTGCCACAGTATCAATATCGAGCTTAGCCACAGAAGGAAGGCTGTCAAGCTCTGCCTGAAGCGCATCTTCATCAGGATAGTTAGGAATATTGACGAATGGCTTACTAGAAGTCACAACCGTACCCTTCTTTGAGAGGTAAGGCATGTAGCGAAGTGACTCCATAGGCTCCATAGAGATAACCACATCAGCACCTCCGAGTGAGATAAGGTCTGAGTAGATTGGCTCTGTGCTGAGACGCAGATTTGACTGCACGTCACCACCTCTCTGACTCATTCCGTGAACCTCAGCCTGCTTCAGATACAAGCCAGCCTTAGTTGCAGCCTCACCTATGATTGTAGCGATAGAGAGGATACCTTGTCCTCCCACACCGCAGAGAATTATATCTTTTTTCATTTTTACTTTCCCTCCTTTGCTTTAGCCTTTTCACGAGCGTGACGAGATGCTGTCTGAATGCACTCACGGCGAGGTATGATCACGCTAACACCCTCGTACGAAAGTTCTTTACGAATCAAATCTGCGATAGCAGGAATATTCTTTGGAAGTGGAGTTACAACGTGAAGATGCTCTGGATCCATACCAAGACCGAGACAGATAGCCTCGAACTTATTGGTACCAGCACTATCCTGACCACCAGTCATACCTGTGGTGAGGTTATCAGAGATAATTACTGTGATAGGAGAATTATCGTTGATAGCATCAAGCAGACCTGTCATACCAGAATGGGTGAATGTAGAGTCACCGATGATGGCGATTGAAGGACGAAGACCTGCATCAGCAGCACCCTTAGCCATAGTGATTGAAGCACCCATATCCACACAAGAAGCGAGAGCCTTGAATGGAGGCAGAGCACCGAGGGTATAGCAACCGATGTCACCGAATACGCGGGCATCCTCAAACTCATCAATAATCTGACGCAATGCGCCATACACATCCCTATGACCACAACCCTGACAAAGCTGTGGAGGACGTGCTGCAAGGTTCTTTGCAGGAGCAAAGCCCTCTGGCAGATTCACGCCAAGTGCCTTTGCTACACTATCAGGAGTAAGCTCACCATAACGAGGGAGATCACCAGTATAACGTCCCTTGATAGGAGCAACATCACCGATGATACGACGTGCCTCTTCCTCTACAACTGGCTGACCATCCTCAACAACAAGGATCTCGTCACACTCCTTTGCCAACTTCATAACCTTCTCTGCTGGCAATGGATACTGTGAAATCTTAAGGATATTGGCATTATCACCAACAGCCTCCTTTACATAGTTGTAACCGATACCACAGGCAATAACACCGAGTTTCTTGTCTGCGATTGTCTCTACCTTATTATATACAGACTTCTCTGAAGCCTCTACCATAGCAGGCTGCTTGTCGATAAGGGCAGCATACTTTTTCTTTGCAATACCAGGAAGAAGAACCCACTGATCAGTAGAAGCGTTCATCTTGTTCTCATCGAGAAGCTCACCAGTCTCAACACCTGCACGGCTATGAGCCAGACGGGTAACGATACGCAGAACAACAGGTTCCTTGATAGCCTCAGAATACTCAAAGGCAGTCTTCATCATATCGTATGCCTCCTGCTGATTAGAAGGCTCGAAAGCAGGAATCATAGCAAACTTTGCATAGAAACGTGAATCCTGCTCATTCTGACTTGAATGCATTGAAGGGTCATCTGCAGCAAGCACGATAAGACCGCCATTCACACCTGTAATAGCAGAATTGACAAAGGCATCGGCACAAACATTCATACCGACGTGCTTCATACACACAAGAGCACGCTTTCCTGCATACGACATTCCGAGAGCAGCCTCCATAGCTGTCTTCTCATTAGTACACCAACGGCTATGCACACCACGCTGCTTTGCGATGTCATTGCCCTGAATAAATTCTGTGATCTCAGTACTTGGAGTACCAGGATAAGCATACACACCACTAAGTCCGGCATGGATAGCACCCAAGGCAATAGCCTCGTCGCCGAGCAACAATTTCTTACTCATTATTTTGTTTTAGGTAATATTAAATTTTCACTTTTAGCATGCAAAGTTAGCAAAAAAAATCCGATTTTAGTAACAAATCCCTATTTTTTTAACTCTCTTAACATAAAATCGTAACCACACACACCCTAATTCTATCCTTTTGTTTTTATGACACTTACAAAAAGAATTACACAAAAAGGCGACACCCGAACGAGCATCGCCTTTATTCTATACATTAATAGTCATCATCGTCAAAAGTACCGAAACGACCAAAGCCATCGTAATACATGGACTTTGATGAAACTTCAGTTGGGTTCTCTCCATCGCCAGTACCACCATTCCCTCCACCGTAATCAAGACTACCGGTTGAGCGATTTTCTTGCATAACTGCAGTCAGAACGTTTTCCTCCACCACAATGGAAGGTTTTATATATATATTTTTCATAGTCATATTTTTTAGAATTATTACTTAGCCAAATACTTCTTGCCATCCTTGCGAACAACAATACCCTTATAGCCCTTATCTACCTTCTGACCAGCAAGGTTATAGCGGATAGCGTCAGAATCAGAATCAACACCGACGTTACCAACACCAGTAGTTTCAGAGTCATCAATAACCATCTCTACCTCATCCTTAGCAAGTACCAAAGGATGACCAGTAGCATCGAGGTAGCACTTACCAGCAGGTACAAGGACGGTAGAATTCACATAGTACAAACCGCATACTCCGTCCCTTACTCCAAGAACAAAAGCGTTAGAACCATCTTCGAGCGTAGTATCGAAAAGTACTGGCCTTAGGAAATTCACTGGGAAAGTGGCACTTGTAAGAGCACTATTCACATAATACTTGCCATTATTAGCGCCCTTTATGAATACAGGTGTACCTGCAGGAATCTTATTACCTTCAACAGACCTAAGAGTAACAGTATTCGGATTTATCTTTATTGCAGTATAAGCCTTGACATCCGTACCATTGACAAATACATCTGTGAATGCTGTGTAAGAAGCCCAACCTGCGCCATTAGTCTTGATAGGCTTATGCAGAGATATAATCTGAGCAGGATCCCAATCACCAGCAAAACTAACGAGATTAACTTTGGTCAAATCAACATCATAACCAGCATCCATACTAAGCACCTGGCGATCAATAGTAAACGCAGCGAAGCGACGAGTCACATTCTTTCCATTTGTCGCGCCCCAATAGTCAGACGCTGGAGTTTTCTGGAAATTACATCCAAAGAACGTTGCAGCAGAATACGAATTACTTTCATCTTCATCTTTCTCGTTCCAGCCACGTGCAAGATAATATTCGCCATTATCAATAGAGCCGGTAACAAGACAGTTTGCAAAGACATAGCCAAACTCTGAAGCATCTGTAGAAGGAGCTGCAATCACATTACGTGGATTTGTACCATTAACAAGATTCAAAGTAACGCTGTTAAAGAGCACATTACCTGTACCGCACACCAAATCAACGGCACCTTCAATAATGCCACCCTCGAAGTAAGCCTTCATATCCTTAGCACCATTGCTATAATATGTAGCTTGCTTGCTCTTCAGATACACATTCTTACATATTGTCTTTGTACCCCTATCCCAGAGAGCGACACCACGTTCAGCTCTTACATTCGCAGCAGAATTATAAGGAGCATTACATTGGAGAGTAAGATCCTGCAAATACAGACCTGTACTTGAATTCTTCAAAGTTGCAGATGTCAGGAGACCTTCCACCGCTGGAGCATTCTTGATGACAACGCCATCTCTTGATTCACCGATAATGGCGATATTATCTCCTATGACCTCAGTATTTGCATCGCCACCAAGATCATAAGTACCATTTGGCAGATAGATAGTTACATTACCACCCTTTGCATTTGCCTCGATGATAGAGTTCTTCAACATCTCTGCATCACCCGCAGGCACGTTGAATGTCTTTGTTGCCTCGTCATAGTCAGGCTCAACCCATTCCTCTGCGTAGAAGTATGGACAGTACCAACCAAGATTAAACACGAGCGTTACAGGCCCTGTTCCTTTATATACGTATTTAACATTATGATTATAAGTATTAGGACCACCATCATTAACTCCACCTTCAGCCATGAAATTAGTCTTAATAACGGTTGAAGTACCACCATTAACGCTTACCGTAGCATAGTTAGTAAAGTTATTCGTTCCGATAGTAAACTTAACAGGACGATCAACATTGACCGTTACTGATGCTTGATAATATCCAAGCGTGTTCCAGCCATTATCTATACCCTCATCCAACCATTCGCCACTCTCCACATTTACATTTTCAGGAGCAGAACCTTCAAATGTATACGGATTTGTACGGAAATCTATCTTGAACGGCTTAAATCCTGTAGAACTCGCCTCTGCCCACGACATCGCAGTTCCCATAACCAACAGGAATAGCGTCAATATTGTTCTAATTCTTTTCACCATACTATTTATTGTTTATGTTAATACTTACAAATATAAGGTTATTACAATTCCTAATCAGAAATAAGTTTTCTATATATTCCTAATTGTCAAAAGGGATTCTGTTGCAAAGATACAAATCTTTTTGCTTTTCTCCAAATATTTATTACATTTTATGTAAAAAAAATGTGCAATAAGAGTCCACGCAAACATTCAAAAAAAAAACGGCACCCTTACGAGTGCCGTTTCTATTGTCTATATCTGAATAACTAAATTTTTATTCCTCTTCATCATCATCCCAGACATTACCATCCTTAGCGTTAATGGTATAGCCAGAACCACCAATTCCATCATCTTTAATTTCACCCTTAACGGAAACATCCAGCATAAGGGTCTTGAGCAGAGTAGCCTCAACCACGATTGAAGGCTTGATATATTTCTTATTCATATCTTTAATCTATAATAGAGAATTAATATTCAAGTTTACTTCACATACTTCTTGCCATCGCTACCGATAACAATACCCTTATAGTCCTTACCAACCTTCTGACCAGAGAGGTTGTATAATACAGCAGGAGTCTCAGCCTCAGCACCAGAGAAAAGGCTCTCAATACCTGTAGCCTCAGAACCATCAGCAAATGTTATCTTCAGCCCCTTTGCTCGTCGCATTTTTGACTCTATTTCCACTGGAATAAAGAGGTATGTCTTACCTGCAGGAACCGTAACATCAGAGTTCACATAGTAGAAACCTGCCTCTTCATGATCACCCTTAGTAGCTATAACATAAGCATGACTCTCATCAGTAAGGACAACATTCTCTGTACAACCCACAGTAAACTCATTATCTGTAGGATAAGTAGATGGCTCTTCAACAACATTGGCCAATACTTCATCAAAGTTAGTTCCATGTACGAATACGCCTTGTCCGTAACCGAATGTTGTAACTTCAGTAAGAGTTACGCTTCCAAAATCTCCTTCAGCAGGATCAACAGATGTAGCCACGTATGCTTGTGCCTTATCTTGCAGCTTAAGAACATAACCAGGAATGAGGGAGGTGAATGACGCCCAACCTTTACTATTTAGTTCTATAACAGGAAGGACAGAATTAAAACCATTCTGTACGGCCGTTATTGTATAGAAATGGACATCTCCAATAGCCTTGATTTCCACATAACCTTTCGCAGCATCTGCTGTTGTTGCTAGATATTTATACAACTTCTCTTTAACAGTCTTTCCAGCATTACCTATAGTGTAATTGCAATTATACTTGGTTTGGCATTCCACATACACAGAGTCACCGGCACGACGAACTGGCACCCTTACTGTACAGTCATTCGTAAGCCTGGCATATTTAACCTGACCAGAACCTACAACTGTGAATGAGCCATCAGACGCATTAACATCAAGTATAAGGTTTGCTGAGTGAATCTGTCCTGAAGTACCTTCGAACTTGGTTTCTCCAATAATTCCACTTGGGTTTCCATTCTTCCAATCCCATATTGCAATACGCTTAGGAACTTGAGGCTCAGCACCATGAACCAACGATACACTAGCTCCAATTACTAAAAGGAATAATGTAATAAGTGTTTTTAAATGTTTCATATTCTTTATTTTTTTAGTTATTATTTCAAATTGTATCTACCTTTTTCGTCCTGCCTTTTATTAAAGCAACAGGCACAATTGGGGGATATTCATGGCAAAAGTAGAAAAAAATATCAACAAATGCAAATTTTCGTAATGTTTTTATACAAATCTGATAAAAAAAACATAGAATTCCATAAAAAAAGCACAGAAATGAATAGAATTCATTACTATTTAACACTTCAATTGTGTTTTTGCGCCCATAACACTTATTCCAAAGTTTCTCCAAAGCAAATCGCCCATAAGGTCCTAATAAGCCACACGTTACACAACGCACAACCCTGTTTATCCGCAATCGCACAAATTACAGGAAGCAAATGCTCTTAAGAGCGAAATTCTATCAATTCCTTTCAAGAACAGGCATAGGAATTATATGTTTTTTCTAAAGCTGATCCTCCAAAGTAGTTCCATCACAGTTCCATCACAGTTCCATCGTTGCTCCATCGAAACGATGGACTATCGATGGAGTATCGATGGAGTATCTTTGGAGGAAGAAGGGAGAAACAAAGAACCAAAAGCGGCCTTATTTCTTCATCTTATGCTTTATGACAAAATATACGATAGCGATGAGAACAAGTGCAATGATGGCATATTTGATATAGTCGCCATACTCTTTTATCTTGCCCTCAAGCTGATCTTCAGGTACAACGCTATAGAGATACCATCCAAGACCAGCAAGGATGCAGTTCCATACGCCAGCTCCAATGGTAGTAAAGAGAATGAAACTGCCAAAGTTCATCCTTGCAAGTCCGGCAGGAATACTAATAAGATGTCGGATGCCAGGGATGAGACGACCTGTTATTGTTGCCACCTTACCATGATCATCAAAATATTTCTCGCTCTTCTCCACCTTCTCCTGATTGAGAAGACACATCTTACCCCATTTGCTATTAGCAAAGCTGTAGATGACAGGACGACCGAGATACTTACCCGCGAGATAGTTGATTGTAGCACCACAACCAGCACCGATAGTGGCAAACAATATCACGAGCCATACATTAAGACTTCCACCAGCAGCATGATATGCAGCTGGTGATACTACGAGTTCTGACGGTACCGGAATCACGGTACTCTCCAACAGCATCAAAAAGAAGATGGTTGTATAATTCAGATTTGATAGAAGTGATGAAAACACCTTTTATTTACTATTTATCTATTTACTTATCATTTTTCCTCTCCCACTCTACCCATTCTTTCATTGGCAGTTCCTTTGGGAAAAGAGTTGAGAAGATTGTCATTGTGTCGGTAGGATTCGTCTCTATTGCCTTTGCCAAAGCTTCGAGATATTCCTCACGATGATTTGTCTTCATAGCGGCGTATGCAAGACGTTCAAAGCCTGAATCCATCTCAACGCCACATTCGGTTAAGATTCTCTTAGTTTCAGAGAGTACCTGATATCCAACCTCGTAGGCACTTGCATCAACAAACATACAACCTATCTTGATATACGTCTGCGGATCATTATCAGTTTTCGTAAGAGCTTGGTTGAAATACTCGTATGCCCCTTGCATATCGTGCTGTTCGAGCTTTATTCCACCACGAAGAAGCAGAACCTTATAGTCTGCGACTCCGCACATCTCAAGTCTGTCGGCATAGAACATCGCATCGCCTTCCTTGCCCTGTGCAGCAGCTATATAGGCAGCCTGACGGTATATCTCCATCCTTACAACCTCAGGAACTGAACCGTCAAGGTCGTTATGATCATCCTCAAGTGAAAATATAGCTTCTTGGATATGCGCCTCAGCATTCACATAATCCTCCATAGCAAAGAGCACAGAGGCAAGAAGAACCTCACCCTGAACATCGTAAGGCACGAGCTTTAGATAGTTTTCAAAAGCCTCTTTTGCCCCTTCATTATCTCCGAGGGCAAACAGACAATTTCCCTTACTGAGATATACCTCAGGCAACTTTGGCTGGATAGCCTCAGCATATTCAGCACTCTGAAGGGCATCATACGTAAGACCGAGATGATACTGACATTGAGCCAACTGAAGCCAAGCCATTAGCGAATAGGCATCTACATCGATACTTCTATTCCAGTACTCAATCGCTTCTGTATATTGTTCTCTGGCAGTCAGAATCCTCGCCTTTGCCTCAAGATAGTCACCTTCCTCAAAATATGCCTCATCTGTCACTCTTGAAAGCCAGTAGTCGGCATAGTCCCATTGGCGATAATCGCACATAAGGAGCGTGACATCAAGCACATAGTCGTTGAAGATATCCGACGGAGAACTTTCCTCTTCATCCTCGTCGTCATCATCATCGAATGCCGGTCCCAAATCTTCTGTCTCGTCACAGGTATCATCCATAGAATCGTCAGGACACTCAGGACATTTCTCTATGAGCAATTGCTGAGCCTCATCAGCCTTTTCGCGACAAAGCAGAATCTCAGCCTTGAGATAGATGGCATCAACGATTTCCGCATCAACGAGCAATCGGGAGATATTCTCCGCCTCGTCAATATTCTCCGCCATAATAGCGGTACGAGCCTTGAACACCAATCCCTTCTCGTTGTCAGGAAAGAGAGAGAGAAGATAGTCAACCACCTTCCCAGCCATCGGCTCATCGCCCTTCACATGGAAGTACTCGGCAACGTCCACAAGGTCATCAGCGTCGAAGTATTCCACGGCGCCACGTTCCATTGACTCCTGCACCTTCGCAAGGAGTTCCTTGAACTCATTAGATCTTATGTAACGTTGAAAATCGGAAGGGATCATATAAAAAAACAACGGCCCCTCACCCGCCCTACGGGCACCCTCTCCCCAAGGGGCGAGGGAAAAGTTAGTATTGCAGTCTAAATGCCTTTCGTTTAAACACAAAGCATTAAACCCTAAATACTAAACTTTGAACGGCAAGTCTAAATTTATATTGTCCTTTATAGTCGAGATGACAGTTTCGATATGATAGAACACTTCTTCGTTCGTAAAGCGTATAACCTTGTAGCCCATACTTTCCAGCCAGTTTTGCCTTATTCTGTCTTCTTGTTGCTGAACGATGTCATTGTGATAACCACCATCAATTTCTATAATCAGCCTTTGTTTAAGGCAAATGAAATCAACGATATAATCACCAATGACATGTTGCCTTCTAAACCTCACCCCAAGTTGCTCTTGTCGCAAATAATGCCACAAAAGACTTTCCGCATCGGTCATATTCGAACGATTTGTTTTCGCATTCTCTTTCGTGACCGAATAAGAATCTGGATATGCGGTTTTGAAGTCCATAAGCAGAAAAGACTAACTTTTCCCTCGCCCCTTGGGGAGAGGGTGTCACGAAGTGACGGGTGAGGGGCTATGGCTTTTACTTGCTACTCTTTAGTCCCACCGTCTTATTGAATACAAGATGCTCGGCTGTTGAATCGGTATCAACATTATAATAGCCGATACGCTGGAACTGGAGATAGTCGAGAGGTTTGGCGTTAGTAAGCCACTTCTCAACGTAGGCAGTCTTTATCTCAAGAGAATTAGGGTTGATGAAATGACGCATATCCTCAATATCGATACGCTCCTTACCCAGACTCTTAGAGTAGTTAGCCACCTCGTCGCGTGGGTTCTCAACCATCCACAGACGGTCGTAGTTCCTTACCTCTGCCTCTACGCAATGGTCAACGCTTACCCAATGGATAGTCTTACCCTTGATCTTCATATTCGCATTAGCCTCACCTGTCTTTGTCTCAGGAATAAACTCTGCGTGAATCTCAACGATATTACCCTCTGCATCCTTTACGATACACTCCTCCGGATTCTCTGAACACTTGATGATATAGGCATTCTTCAGACGAACCTCCTTACCTGGACCAAGACGGAAGAACTTCTTTGGAGCATCCTCCATGAAGTCGTCACGCTCTATCCAAAGGTTGCGAGAGAAGGTAATCTCATGCGTACCGCTATTCTCGTCCTCTGGGTTATTGATAGCCGTAAGTTCCTCTGTCTTGCCTTCCGGATAGTTGGTAATAACGAGCTTGACAGGATCAATAACAGCACTTACACGAGTAGCACGAGTGTTAAGATCCTCACGGATAGCGCTTTCCATAAGAGCCATCTCGTTGAGAGCATCGAATGTTGTATAACCGATCTTGTCAATAAACTTCAAGATACCCTCTGGAGAATAGCCTCTGCGACGGAAACCGCATATTGTAGGCATACGAGGATCATCCCAGCCGGAAACAACACCCTCCTTCGTGAGCATAAGAAGGTTACGCTTTGAAAGCAGGATATGAGTGAGATTGAGCTTATTGAACTCCGTCTGACGTGGACGGTTATCATCCAATGGCTTATCATCGCCAGCCACTTCCTTTGCCCAGTCAACGAACAGGTCATAGAGCGGACGATGGCTAACGAACTCAAGCGTACAGAGTGAATGTGTCACGCCCTCCCAATAGTCACACTGGCCATGAGTATAGTCGTACATAGGATAGGCATTCCACTTATTGCCCGTACGCCAATGAGGCATATTGAGCACACGATACATGATAGGATCGCGGAAGTGCATATTAGGGCTTGCCATATCAATCTTGGCACGAAGAACCATCTTTCCCGGCTCCATATTGCCAGAGTTCATTTCCTCGAAGAGAGCAAGGCTTTCCTCAACAGGACGATCTCGATATGGTGAGTTCTGACCAGGCTGAGTAGGAGTACCCTTCTGAGCGGCAATTTCCTCGGCTGTCTGCTCGTCAACGTATGCCTTGCCACGCTTGATAAGCTCTACGGCGAGATCCCAGAGCTTCTGGAAGTAGTCAGAGGCATACAGGATATTGCCCCACTTGAAACCGAGCCACTCTATGTCGCGCTTGATAGCCTCAACATACTCAGTATCCTCTTTCTGAGGGTTTGTATCATCCATACGAAGGTTACAAACGCCACCATATTTCTGCGCGATGCCGAAGTCGAGCGCTATTGCCTTAGCATGACCGATATGCAGATAGCCGTTAGGTTCTGGTGGGAAACGAGTCTGCAAACGACCTCCGTTCTTGCCCTCAGCAAGATCCTTCTCAACTTTCTGCTCTATGAAATTGAGGCTCTTCTTCTCTTCCTCATTCTTTATTCCTTCTGCCATATATTGTTATTGTTTTATTTCCATTTCAGTCACTACCGACCGCTATTTTACTGCAAAATTACTAACTTTTCCCGAAATAAGGAAATTTTAACCAATATTTAATCTCAAATACCTCTTTTTTTCCTAACTTTGCACTCGGAAAATGCAAATACATACAAACAGAAAGATGAAGCTATCTCACATATTAGCAACTCTTATCATATTTTTTTCACTCCCAATAGGCATTTCCGCGAAAACGCTGAAATTCAACGAGGGAACAAGATATTCACGTCTTGCACTTGAATCCAGAACACACGATTTCTACGGCAACCTCAGACCAATGGGGTTTCCTGTTTTCGTTATGGATGGCTCGATGGATATGGACACCCAACTTTCCAGCAAAAGCGAGACGACCTTCGACTACGTGCCAGGACTCGTGGCCAGAGCCACTATGGAGGCTGTTGACCTTTACAAGCAGGAGGCATGGGCACGTAGCATATACTATAGCGTGGAGTGGTATGCCAACCTATATTACAACAAGGTACCAAGCGAGGGAGGAAGCCTTGACGACCTCAATTCGGCAAAGATATATTTCCCTATCTACGAACTCACAAAGGAGGGAGGAGCCTATGCCCCTTTCTGTAATGACTCAACTCTCATAAAGGCAAAAATCGCCATTGATGCTGCCGTAAAAGGCCTTCAAGCACACATCAAGAAATATTCAATAAAAGACTCACAGTTTGAGGATGCACGTGGCGGTATGTGGCACAAGAAGAGCTACCCCAACCAGATGTGGCTTGACGGACAATATATGGGGCCTGCCCTTATGGCACAGCTTATCAACTATGGACGCAACGTGACAGGAAGTGCAGAGAGCGATTGGGACTTTATAACCAACCAGTTCAAAATCACGTGGAATCATCTCTGGGATAAGGACAAAAAACTTCTCTATCATGCCTTCTCAGCCACTCCTACCGACACAGTAGCCTCATGTTGGGCTGACCCTGTGACTGGCCGTAGCAAGGAGTTCTGGGCAAGAGCTGAGGGGTGGTATTTCCTTGCACTCGTTGATGTACTTGAGGAAATGCAAAAGGCCAAGGTGACGGAATCAGACAACTATACCGTTCTCCGTCAATATCTTAACGAACTTGCCAAAGGTATTGCGCAATATCAGGAACAGAGAACCGGCTGTTGGTATCAGCTTATCGACAAAGGCGCAGGCTATTATGTCTCTTCATACAAGGGCGTAGAGATGGCACCAAAGAACAACTATCTCGAATCATCAGCTTCTGCACTCTTCATAGCTGCATATTATAAGGGTATGCGACTTGGACTTCTCGACAACGACTACAAAGACATGTGCGAGAAGGCGTATCGTGGGTTTATCGAGACATTCGTGGTAGATGACCATTCCCCATTTGGAGGAATTGATATCATAGGCAGTTGCCGTTCAGCAGGTCTTGGAGGAGCAGATAAGCGCGACGGCTCAGGAGCTTATTATCTACTTGGTTCTGACGTAACTGTGGTGAAGGAGCGTGATATGCAAACCGAAGGTAAGGCTCTCGGTGCTTTCATACTCGCAGCTATTGAATATGAAAGAGCGCATCCACAGGAATAACTCCCCCTACTCAATTTTTATCGACATAAAATTTCGTCAAACTCACGTTATCGTTACATCGTTACATACATGCGATATAACGATATAACGCATAGCATCACGATATAAAGTTCTGTATTTGTGATAGTTACAAAACAAGAAAGCGTTATGCGTTACATGTTATATGTTATATGAAAATTAATATTCCTTTGAGAAGATGCTGTGCATCTACACTCCCCCTCTCAACTTTCAACTCTCAACTCTCTACTTTACTCTTTAATCTTTATTCTTTAATCTATAATCTCTACTCTATATAATAATTACGTGCGCGAATAATATAAATAAGTAGATAATAAAAAAAATGTTATATGCCATATAACGTATAACATATAACACCTATTTTGTAATAGGCTGATTATGTGATAGTTAAGAATACACAAAGCGTTATATGTTATATGTTACATGTTATCTGAAAGTTATTTCTCATTTGCACCATGCACGACATTCGCGACAAACGCTTTCAGCATTCGCGACAACTATTGCAGGCTTCAGAAAAATGTTGTAACTTTGCACTTGGAAATCGGGTGATAGGTGTTGGGTGTTAGGTGATGGCGGTCACTAAGCAACACCGTTGTGAATCCGTTGTAAAACCGTTGTAAAACCGTTCCCTGAATTGGGAGAATAATGGGAATAACAAGAGTGTTAGAAAGTCCCTTCCTTTACACCTCAATCCTGAACGTAGTACCCTTCCCTACTTCAGATTTCAGGACATAGATTTTGCCATGATGGTATTCCTCCACGATACGTTTGGCAAGTGAAAGACCAAGTCCCCAGCCACGAGTCTTAGTGGTGAAACCCGGACGGAACACGTTCTTGACATTCTTCTTTTCAATTCCCTTGCCTGTATCAGTAACGTCGATAATCACAGGATTGGAAGCAACTGCCTTGATTGTGATAGTACCGCCACCTTCCATAGCATCAACGGCATTCTTACAGAGATTTTCAAGCACCCATTCAAAGAGTGAAGGAT
This sequence comes from uncultured Prevotellaceae bacterium, assembly GCA_946406435.1. Lineage (GTDB taxonomy): Bacteria > Bacteroidota > Bacteroidia > Bacteroidales > Bacteroidaceae > Prevotella. Next base: position 14,308 of record CAMJKP010000009.1, read on the forward strand.
TGACCATTACATGAGCATCACAATCAGAGAACTCGTCTATTATCTTGACTTTCTGAGAAGTACGTCTGTCCATATAGTCCACCACATGACGAAGCATTTCTGCCAATGGAGTATCAACAGGTTCCGGGATAGAGCCAATCTTCGAAAAACGCTCAGCAATAAGTTGCAAACGCTTCACATCCTTGTCCATTTCTGGGATAAGCTCATCATTCGGATATGTCTCGCGTAGGATTTCCGTCCAAGCCATCAAAGAGGATATAGGGGTGCCCAACTGATGGGCGGTTTCCTTTGACAATCCTACCCAAACCTTGTTCTGCTCGGCTTTCTTAGAAGTCAAGAGTGCGAAGATGGCAATTACGACAAAGATGAGGACGATACCTAATTGCACGTATGGATAGAAAGACAGTCGGGTAATCATAACCGACTCGTCGTAGCTCACGTGAATAGTCTCAGCATCTGTTCCAAGCGATATTTTTATATCACGACCCGAAGCACGCATTCTTGCAGCCATCTTAGAGGCAACAGCCATACTGTCCTCATAGTTCTTTGCATCGATTTCCACATTACGGAAGGTCTGGACGTTTCCCTGCTCGTCGGTCACAATAACGGGAATGGTGTTGTTCTCGTTGATAACCTTCAGCACAAGATTCAGGTCAGTATTCTCTTCGGCAGTACTGAGAGAGCGCATAGCCTCTGCCCATACCTCCATACGATTACGTTCCTCTATCGCAAGGTCACGCACAAGGATATGAGATACAACGAGCGAAGCCGCTGCGATTATCACAGCGGCCAAGACAAGCACTATCTTAATCCTATTTATTGACAAAACCTATTACGTATTTTAAATAACAAAAGGCATTACACGAGGAACTTCTCGAATTCCTCCTTTGGCAACGGATGCGAGTAGTAATATCCCTGTACCGTATCAATTCCCATACGCTTCACCTTATATAGCTGTTCAGATGTCTCCACGCCTTCGGCTGTTACTTCCATACCAAGACTACGGACGAGTCGAACGCAGGCTGCCATTACCTGTGCCTGACGCGGGTTATCCAATCCCTTTACGAATGCCATATCGAACTTCACAAGATCCAACGGCAGGAGCTGGAACATGCTGAGAGAGGAATATCCTGTACCGAAATCATCGAGTTCTATCTTCACGCCTCGCTGCTGACATTCGCGCAAAACCTTGGCTAATCGGTCCAACTGCTCGCTGAAAAGACTTTCCGTCACTTCAAGATGCATACATTCTGGCGATAGCATATTATCCTTGATAGGTTTGAACCATTTACGCAGGAAATCGTTCTGCAACAGCTCTGAGCGAGAACAGTTTACGGAAATAGGTACGATATGAAGACCTCTTTCCTGCCATTTGCGCTGATTCTGACAGGTGCGCTTCCAAGCATAGAAATCCACCTCTGAGATGAATCCTGTCTGCTCAAAGACAGGGATAAACTCCGCAGGCGACAGGAAGCCGAACTCCGGATGAGTCCAACGCACAAGAGCCTCAGCTCCGACGAGTCTGCCAGTACGGGAGTCATGCTTTGGCTGATAATATATCTGGAACTCGTCACGCTTCAACGCATTCACCATTGACCTCTCTATTGCAACACGACGGTCGTAGAACTTCTGCATATTATCATCGAACCATGCATAGTTCTGGCCATACACATGCTTTACCGTATCGAGAGCCATAAGAGCATGACGGCAATGTTCCCTTACGGGGATGTCGTGTCTGACATCGCGCTTCACACCAAACTTAAGAACAGCCACACCCTCTTCCGGTAACGGCAGCGTTAGTGCCCCTTTGTTCTTCCTCCTCGTCTCCATATAGCGCTCGGAACTTGGAGCTATAACCACGAACTGGTTATCGTCATAACGTCCGTAGATATAGTTTTCCACCTGTGCCCTACGCATCAAGGCTACATTCTGCAAGAGAAGTTCATTGGCAACTTTTGTTCCATAGCGCTCTTTCACGAGCGTGAAGTCCTGAATATCAGAGATGGCGAGAGTGAATTTCACGTCAGGATTCTCACGCAGAACCCTCTGCGCATGATGGAAGAAAGCCTGTCGGGTGAATATTCCCGTAAGGTCGTCGTACTCCACTTCCCTCAGCGTAGAAGCTGATTCCCTTAAACGGATGATGTTACTGATACGCTTCAGCACTATATTCCTCTTATATGGCTTGACGACGAAATCCGTAGCTCCCAGCTCAAGACATCTCTCCTCCTCTTCCACATCATTGCTGCCGGTAGCAACAATCACAGGAATCTCTTTTAGAAGTTCGTCTTCCTTCACAACCTTCAGGAACTCATACCCGTTCATCACAGGCATCTGCACGTCAAGAACGACGATTGAAATATTACGATAATGCTTTTGGAGAACCTCAAGGCCCTCCTTACCGTTCTCTGCCTGATATACATGATATCGGTCTTCCAACATGGCGCAAAGCATCTCGCGATTCAATTCGTTATCCTCTACAATGAGGACTGATCGGCGTCCTGATTCATTTGACATAAACGACCCTCCAAGTTATTGTTTAGCTATTCTCTTTCTGAATGCTATCTGTCACAAGCCTATATGCATTCTCCAGATTCTCCAGAAGCGTTTCATCCACAGTACCATCAGAGTGGCGCAACTGCTCAGTAAGGGCAGATGCAGCTTTCCAAAGTTCTGTGAAAGATAGATTTGCAGCCACTCCCTTCAACGTATGCACGGCACGGAAAGCCACATCATGCTCTCCGGAAGCAATAGCATCACGCAGTTGCTGCATTGACGGATCTGATAGAAACTTCAGCACAAACTTCTCCACGAGCCTGTCGCTCATCAGTCTTGCCTTAGCTTCCGCATAGTCTCCATGTAAACTTTTATATAACTCTTCTAAATTCATAGACTCAACTTCTTTGTCTCTGTATAGAGCATTATCCATGAAATGGTAACGCTTGCCACATCAGCAAGTGCCATACTCCACCATACTCCCGTCACGCCAATCAAATGCGGAAGGATTACAAGCATTGGTATGAGGAATAGCAACTGTCGCGTCAAGGATATAATCATTGAGACACGTGGGCGTCTTATCGTCTGAAAGAAAGACACAGCAACCATCTGACTACCCACGAACGGGAAGGTACAGAGTCCGATAATCAACGCCGTAGCACCTATTTCTATCATCTGCTTGTCTGTAGTAAAAATAGACATCAGCCCATCTGCAAAGATGGAAATAAATCCATAGCCAATGCACATGATAATAAAGGCATGGAAGATGGATTGCATCAGGACTCCCCGCACTCGAATGTAATTCTGCTTGGAAATATTTATGCTTGTTATTATCTGCAATGCAAGACCAAGACCAGAAATAAGCGATATCAGCACCTGAGTTATTCTCTGTACGACAGCATAGGAACCAAGATACATATCTCTTTGTTCACCAGCAACTTCAATAAGCGAGAGGTTAATCATAAGAGCCACCACACATCCACACGCATTGATAGCAAACGGTGAGACTCCAATCTGCAATATCTCTTTGATAAGGCTAAAATCGACGCGGAATCCTCGTTTTGTGAAATGCAAGAAAGCTTTCTTATTAGAAAATACCTTTATGTATGATATCCAAGAGACGCTCTCGCACATGATTGATGCCAAGGCAACTCCCTTCATTCCCCATTTGAAAACGAACACAAAGATTACAGACAGAATGACGTTACCAGTAATACCTCCTATCTGCAGCATCATCTGCACCTTCGGACGTCCCTGTATATGAAGAAGTCGTCCCATGCTCTGCATTGAGAACAACACGACAGTAGAAACAAGCATAATCCGCATATACACAAGGGCATACGGAAGTGTCACGTCCGAAGCGCCACAAAGTCGAAGTATATCTTCAAGGAATATTTCAAGCACAGCCGTTAACAGAGCCCCAAAACTCACAAGCAATATGAAGGAATTGCCGAAAGTCTTCAATGCCTGTTCCTGATTGTTCTCGGCATAAAGCATAGTAATTTTCGAAGCTGTGCCGGTATTGACAAGTGAAGCAAAGGCCGAAATGAGAATTATGATAGGGAAAGTACACGCCAAGGCGGCAAAAGCATCAATTCCCACCCCTATACCGAGAATAATTATTTCGAATATATTTAAAACAGCATTAGCCGACATCGCAATCATAGCTGGTGGGGTAAACCTCCTTAGAAGCTTACCTATCGGCATTGAGAGCATGATATCTACCCGTTTATTGTCCATCTATCCTACTTTTTCTCAATTGTCACGCTATTCCCTTCTTTCTTCTTACTCTCATAGCAGAGTTTGTCAGCCTTGGTATAGGCAATAGCTTTCACCTCCTCTATATTGCCCTTGAAATAATGCGCTCCCATACTGAAGGTTATCTTGATATCACCAAGTTCTGGAATGACGATAGAGTTAACTCTGTCTTCCAAAGCCTCTATCTCCTTTCTGATATCTTCCTCTTCCTTGATTCCATCTACGAAAACGAAGAACTCATCACCTCCCAAACGGGCAACAGAAGAATTTCTGATACCGCTAAGACATTGACCAAATGCCTTTAGCACCAGGTCGCCTGTCATATGACCGCAAGCATCATTGATAGCCTTGAAGTCATCAATATCCGCAACACAGAGGTAGCCCTCCCCATCGGGATTGAACAATTCGTGTATTCTCTTCCTCAAGCCATAGCGATTCAACACCCCCGTAAGCACATCGTGCTCAGAGATGTAGATCAAATGGTTAAGATATTCTTCTTCTACTTGTATCATATTAACTAATAGCAGCCTTTTTAAACACTAGCTCAAACCTTGAGCCTTTTCCCAACTCACTCTTTACTACGATCTTGCCATGCATATTCTCAACGAGACGACGGCAGAGAGAAAGTCCTATGCCGGCTCCAGCCGTACTACTGCTTTCCTTGTAGTATCTGTCGAAGATAAGTTCATGTTTCTCTTCCGGAATACCAATGCCCGTATCCTCAAGGAATATCACTACGTTATCTTCTATACATTGCCATCCCATCGTTATACTGCCTTCTTTCGTGAACTTAACAGCATTATTGACAAGGTTAGACATAACCTGCATCATACTACTACGATTCAAATCCACATATACATCCTCGGGACCTCGCACTATATTATATTCCAAGTGTTCTGGAATCACCACGTTGTATGTTGCATACAGTTCCTCAACAATATCCTTAACCTTTCTTGTCTTCAAGGACATCTGCATCTCCTCACCCTCATTATTGCTTTTCAGCACATCGTTGAGCAAACGGAGCAACTGTTCTGTATTATCAGCTATAATCTGTGAATAGCTCTTCAACTCCTCCTCTGAAGTCTCACTTCCAGTCTGTGCAAGAATCTGGGAGAAACCGGTAATGATATTCACCGGAGTACGGATCTCATGTCCCATGGCAGCAAGGAAACTCGCCTTCAACTTACTTTCCTCCTCAAGGTCGAATGCCATTTTCCTTTCCTTTTCCTTCTGGCGGGCACCATCCATGATGGTAAGGATACCCATAACATTGTCATTGTCAGAAGCCTTTCCTTTCTTTTCCCACGGTTCCTTTTCCCTACAGATAAGAACACTTAGCGAGTGCACCTCATGAGACACCGGCATCGTGATGTTGAAGTCAACATAGATACCCGTTTCATCAGCATTCTCAATAGCCGAAGTCAGTTCTTTTCTGCTATTTCTTGAAATGCACCTGAGCACCGCATCAACAGGAATCCTACGTTCACGCAGGTTATTCTTCTTGAAGAAACGATGACCGAACACCAATTTACCTTTATATATATACCACAGATATGACTGTGTGGAAAACAGAATCTCATGAACATTCTCCATATACCTATCAGCCTCACGACCATTTTCGAGATACTGCATCTTCTGGAAGTTGTCATCAATAAACCTCCATAACGTCAGTACCACCGTCAATAGTATCAGGTAGATAATTCCTATGTAGTAATATTCATTCATCACTCTTCACTTTTCATTTTATCCGCCCTCTTGAAAATCAGATTGAAGGTACTACCCTTACCCAATTCGCTCTCAACCGTAATCCTTGCACCCATACATTCGGCAAGTTCCTTACATAATGCAAGTCCAAGACCGGCACCTTGCGAGAAGTGGTCAATCTTATAGAATCGGGTAAAAATCATATTATGATACTGAGGATCAATACCTATACCCTGATCCTTTACCGAGAGTATAACCTCATCGTCGGTCACAGTACGGATAACAGTTACCGTAGAACCCATTGGCGAGAACTTGGCAGCATTATCAAAGAGGTTTATCATTATCCTACGCAACAGATTCCTATCTGCACGAATAGGCACATCCTCTCCATTTTCTATAACCTCAATCTTCAGGCCAAAGAGATTAAGACTCTCTTCCTCCCTCATAGTAGCCACTTCAGGAGTGCAATCCGAATATCGAAGATCCTCAAACTGCACAGTAATACCGCTATTGTCAATCAAGGTTACGGTCAACATATCCTCAATCATCTTCATCAACAGAACGTTATTCTTGCTGATCTCACGCTCGAAATATGTAATCTCATCCTGAGTAAGAGTACTTCTCATATTCGCCAGCAGTTCCGAAATACCGACAATAGCATTAAGTGGAGTCCTAATCTCATGACTCATACATGAAATGAAATCCTCCTTCTCCTTGGCATTTGCAAGCATACGGTTGGTGTCAAGTTCCATCGCCTCACGCTTCTTCAGCTGGTCAATCATAATCGTAGTTCCCCTACGTACAAGTCCCCGAGGCGTCTGCTCAACCATCATATTCAGCTCATACCAATGAGGCTCACGTCCTTCAAACGAGCCGTACATCTGTATCATATGGTTTCCCGGCTCTTCAATTTGAAAGAACTCTTCAACCTTATGCTTATAGAAGGCACTAGCATCACAGATATTTCTCATCTGTTCAATATCAATGACAGCATCAAGCGACCTCGTATCATATTGCAGAACCGAGAACTTACCGTCCTTCAGTTCCCATACATGAGTCTGAGTCTTATCCAACAGCATCTGCGTAACAGCCCTTGTCCTGATGCTGTGGGTAGCAGCTTCACGCAGTTTCTCTGCCATCTTATTGTGTTCTACTATTCGCTTGTATGTTTTGTACAACGTATATACAGCAACACAAACCAAGACAACAAGAAAAATCACGCCAAAGGCAACCCTCCAGTGTAATAGGTCTGCAATATGAAGTATTACATTTATCATTTACGAGAATTCAGACTTCTCTTGAGTGTCTTTATAAGTTTTTCCACTTCTATAGGTTTTGAAAGATGCGCATTCATTCCTGCTTCAATGGCTTCACGCTTATCCTCCTCGAAGGCATTGGCCGTCATAGCCAATATCGTGATATTAGCCTTTCCCCTATCCTCCATCTTACGGATTATGCGAGTAGCCTCATAGCCATTCATCTTTGGCATCTGAATATCCATAAGAACAAGGTCATAATACCCCGCAGGTGCCTTGTCTATCATTTCAACGCATTGACGACCATCCTCTGCACGTTCTACCACGAAATCCACATCACGCAGAATCTCCATAGCAATCTCCGCATTCAGGTCACTATCCTCTGCAAGAAGGATTCTTCTACCCTTGAAATCTACGCCTGAGAGATCTGGCATATCCACATTGACGACATCCGACTTCTTTGCTATGCGATGCTTGGTATGAACCTTGAACGTGGTTCCCTTGCCAAGTTCACTCTCAACCTCTATGGTTCCTCCCATAAGGTCAAGGAGATTCTTGACAATAGGCATACCAAGTCCTGTTCCCTCCACCTTTATATCCGTGGTGGTATGTTCACGAGAGAACTCCTCAAACAGATGTGGAAGATAGTCAGCAGACATTCCCTGACCATTGTCTTTCACGACAGTCTCAATTATGACATTGCCCTCCTCTTCACATGGCAACTCACGGATGTATAGCTCCACCCTACCACCCGAAGGCGTGTATTTATAGGCATTGCTGAGAAGGTTCAACACCACATCACGTATCTTTATAGGGTCACAGTAAAGATATTCATGCTCTACATCCAGGGAATGGCAGAAGGTTATTCCCTTATGCGCCATCATATCAACGAAAACTGAGCAGAACATATCATACATCTGTTCTACGCCCCATGCCTGGATATCAATATCAAGATGTCCTTTCTCAATACGTGACATTTCAAGCACATTATTGATAAGACCTAACAGCAAGGCACTTGATTCCTTCAGTTTTTTCAGATAGTCCTGACGGCGTTCTGGCTCATCCTGATGCTTCTCAAGCAAGCCCGTAAAGCCTATGATTGCATTCATAGGAGTACGGATGTCATGACTCATATTCAGAAGGAAGGAACTCTTTGCACGGTTTGCCTCAACCGCAGCCGACTTTGCCTCTTCCAAGGCGTTAAGCTGGCTCAACTCCTTTTTCTTCTGTTCATTGACATCAACGGTTGTCCAAACAACTTCAGTACAATATCCGTCATCACCGCGCTTGCCTGCAACGAAAGAACCGATAACCCAGCCACATGCGCTGCACTCAAACTCATGTTTGATTATTGGCTGATCCTTCAGTTGTTCACGTACCCTGTCAAGGTTGGTAAAAGCGAGCATGTCTTCCTTCCACTCCGGCATGACGAGTTCCTTGCAAAACGTCGCGAATCTCTCACGAGCATCGCCCTCACCACTTCCGAGCACGTCGCAGACTTTCTTATTCACAACGCTGACTTTCTCCATCCTGCCCGTCTGCATGTTTATGCGGTATATGGAGGTACACGACCTTGACACGAACCCGATGACCTCATAAGCTCTCTTAAGCTCTGCGCCCATCCTTGCCATAGCCCCCTGTTGTTCCTTTTCCTTCAGCACCGAAGGAGTCACATCCGAACAGTAGCCGCTAAGAACCTGTCCTTTACCCTCAACTCTGCCAGATCCGGTACAACGAAGATAACGATCACCCAGAACCGGATGCTCCCAAAGATAGGTTGTCTCCTCAACATTGCCTGACATCATCCTTTCAACAGATGCAAACAAAGATTCCCTGCCCTCCGGTTTAACCCTGTTAAACCAGAAGTCATACATCTCCTCAGGAGACATGGCAGAAACATCGCTAATGCCTAATAGCTCAGCCATTTTGGCATTAAGACGCATTCTTCGGGGCTTTCCTTCTGTATTTTCAACAGACCACATGCCCAACCCGGCACCTGCCATGATGCGGTTCATCTCTTCAAATTGCAGTTCAAAGGACATAAGTGTATTCGAGCTGTTATTGAATTGGTCAATAGGCATTTGGTTGCAAATTAAATATAATTAGTTATAGGTACTTTTTTTCTGAAGTGTAAGGTCTGAGGACTTTAGTTTTTGCCCTCGTGACTGTCGGCATTTGCCTAGGCGATTGCAAAAGTAATCAAAAAAAAAGAAATTTCCAAATTTACGGCAAAATAATTCAAGCTATTGGTAAAAAAAAATCAGAAATCTAAGAACATTACGGACAAAAGAAACCGGCATCCATCATTTTGACGAATGCCGGTATGCTTATCTTTAGTTGCTTTAATCCTCCCAAGTAAGTCCGTTGTAACTCCGTACCAAAGTCGGTGCAAAGTCGGTGCAAAGTCGGTGAAGGAGCGATTTAATAGCGAAGTTTCATCGAGTTTGGTTCGGAGGAAGAGCGAAGGCAAAGCGAATTATCTTACGACATACTTCTTTCCACCCTTGACAACAATTCCCTTTGCATTAGAATTAACTTTCTGACCTAAGAGATTGAATGTAGCCTCAGATGCAGATTGATTCTCCGCAACCGAATTTATACCAGTAAGTTCTTCTGCAGGAATCACAGAATACTTTGTCGAGCCCCATATTGTAGAACCTGCGAAAGTCTTCACATCATCCTTGCAATCTCTGTCGGTATTTTTGTATAGCTGTATGGAATATAGCACTCTCCAAAGCTAATCGGTTTTGAGAATGCTTCAACCGTAACATTATCATCTGTCCAGATAACTGAAGTCGCATCTTGCTGAGTAAAAATCTTCTTTACTCCCTTTTCGAAATAGTTTCCTTCAATAAGGAATTCGGAATTCTTTCGCGGATTGATGCAAGCTGTTGAGTTTCCCGCACAATGGAAATAGTTGTTCAGCATGTGGAAACGTCCATAACGTGCCATTGGCATACGAGCACGGCACTTAGCGCCCCACGAATTGAACGCGAAGGTGATTGATAGTTTATCATCATCCTCAACCTTACTATCCGAACTTCCTACCAAGTTGGTATTCTGATGCATAAGAGAACGGTCGGTATATGAGAAATCATTCCAACTTGCAGTAATCATGTCCGACTCATTTGAGATATCGAAATTTCCGTCAATACCGTCAATGAACTCGCAATGATCCACCCAAACGTTACTTGAATACTGCACAGACAAAAGGTCATATCCTCCACAATCAATGGAACCAGGTCCTACGAAGGACAGGTTACGGAAGATAATGTTCTTACAACGCTTCACACAGAAGATTCCGGCCTCACGATAGTTCTCATTACCATATTTCTCATAAAGAGCCTTACGTGTAAGATATTCTGCCTCTTCATCAACGGCAACCCCATTTGGAAGTGTGCCTCCTGTACCCTTGTTCGTTGAAGCGCTCTCCACATCAGCCTCCTTGAGAATGGCAAGGACATCGGGAGTAACATACCACTCTGTTACGAGACGGGCATTATTAATACCGAGAATCGTCTTGTTGTTACATCCAGTTCCTGAGCCCTGATTCTGAATTGTAATGTATTTCTTGATTACAAAGTCACCTTTAGAACCATCAAGAATAACGATATCGTTATCCTTGATAGCATTCTTGATAACATCATCCTTATGTACATTATCCGCAGTAAGAACCTTTACCTTCTTGCCACTTGCGGGATCATTAAGAAGAGCCATAGCATCTTCATAGGTATAGGCTCCACCGCCCATAACTTTTTCTATGGACGGGTTGGAATCCGTACGGGAATCGCATGTAGCAAAGCCGAATGCCTGTAATTGATCATACTCTGAATGAGCGAAATCTGATTGTGCTTTTAGTGAGATTGGAACAATAGTTGCAATAGCCAGCAGAAAAACTGGCAGAATTTTGTATGAGACAACCTTCATATTAAGTATTCATGTTTTATGACTTATTCCTTGCTTTCGTATGTAAAAACGCCACGGAACACAGACTTCCATCTGTGCACGCACACGTTTCAACTGCAAAGATAGCAGTTTTTTCCCACACGTGCAAGAAAACATGAATAAAAATCAATAAAAAAGGCATTCATCAGTCAAATATTAATCCACCCTTAGAGAAATCATCCGAGCCGGTAATTGGATCATCACCAATTATCGGACCTGGCGGAACTACATCATCGCCTTCCAAATCTCCGGCTCCAGGTGTTACTATTGCGGAATTATGGTTTGAGAGAGTCTGAAGCAGTTCCTCTTCAACGAGGAACTGCTCACAGATTGGTTTAAAATATTTTCTTTTCATTTCCTGTTTTTAACAACCTCCTTCTTCTTTTTTATTTTACAACGTACTTCTTTCCATTAACTACATATATACCCTTTGAGAGTCCCTCAAGGCTATGTGTATTGCTACGTACCTTTACTCCGTTAACTCCATATACATCAGAGCTTTCAAGGATGATGCCGTTATCTTGCAAGAGTTCCTCTATAGATGTTGTCTCGCCTTCTGAATCGCTGAAGCCCATAGTTGTAAGAGGCTTTGCATTAGCAGCATTGAGACACCTGATGTAGGCGCGGAATGGCTTAGCAGTAGCGTTATTCTTCAGCTTAGTAAGAACACCGCTATTACTCATCACATAAGAACCAGCAGGAAGTTCCTCATCATCGAAGTTACCCTCGAAGACGTATGGGTAATCTGAATAATATTTATAGCTTCCTTTATGGGCAAAAGACTTGCCATTTGAACTAACAGCCAGATAAGGAGTTTCCAAATTCTTGCGGTAATTCACATTAGCCTCTATCTTCGTCACATCCTTTGTAGGAAGTATGAAGTAAGGATAACCGGCAATAATATCTTGGTTGACATGCCATATCAGTTCTACCCTACCTTTTTTATATCCCTGATTAATAACCTGCTTCAGGAGTACAACAGAAGTGCCTTCACCGAAGTTCTCTTCCAACTGCTTCCTATTCATGCTGAATGGCAGACAGATAGAACTCCATGTATTAGCTTTGAAGTTACGCTCATACTCTATTGGAACGCAATACTTCTTTTCTAATTCAGCAGGCAGGCTTGTGCTATACTCAGACTGTAACTTGTCCTTATAAACAATAGTTTCACTAACAGAGGCTGAAACATCACTCAAAGGTCTCGTGTCATAAGTTGTCAACGTATCAGCACGCAACTGTTTACCTTCCTCAAAGTTATATCCTGCATAACCGAGTTTAGTATCATTAGAGAACACGTAATATGTCTGTCCAGGAAGTACATTGAAAGAATAACGTACAATTCCCTTTGACATTATCATATATCCACCATCACCTGTCTCTATGACCTTCTGCTTCCAACCCTGATTCTCCCAATGACCAAGGAGGAGTTTGAAGCGATCATAATTACTACTTTTCCATTCAAGGAGTGCATCCTTTAGACGCTGGTTGTATGTACCTTCGATTTCCTCAATGAACTGAGCACGACGACGACCTTCTTTGAAGAAGTTATCGTTCTCAGAAATCTTACTATTAGTATCATACTGTACACTTGATATGCACACACCTCTTTCGTCTGTGACATAGACTGGACGCCAGTATATCTTGTCAGAATAGTCCTGATTCAAGTCTGTCTTTTCGAGATTACCATTCTGGAGCACATAGACAGTAAGCACACCCGGTTTTTCCACATCAAACTTCAGGTATGAGCCACGACTTGGAAGAGTCCAAGGCCTTACATTCCTTATTGACTTCTTTAGATCAAATCTGCCATCATTACTGCCATCATCATTACCATAGCTTTCACTCTTGGCATTCTGACTTCCCTGAGAATAGGTATTGAAGCCATCAACTGGGGTAACATCATTTCTTTCGTCGAACACAAAGCCCTTGCTCCATGAATCAACAGCAGAGCCGTTATTATCCACGTCATCACCCTCAGTACCAGCATAAGTGTTATCATTATAAGCCCAACCACCAAGTGACATTGTGATAGCATCAGAACCATCCTTTGCCTTTACGGTCTTCTTTTCTGCAACATCATACTTTGCATTCTCCTCCGCATGATGTGTCTTAGGAGTGTTCTCCACACGAATCTGGTATGCAGTAGAGATACATCCATCATACAGATTGTCGAATACAAGCTCTGCTTTGATAGTTGCATAGCCGGTAATACCTGTTACTGTAACCTTACCACTCTGATTAACAGTAGCCACATGAGGAGCAGAACTAGTGAAACGGATATAACATGACTTCGTACCATTATCGAAATAAGTCTTACTATAATCGCTTACCTTCTCATTCTTAGTACTTGTTCCATTAGTGATGATAAGCTGTGGCAAAGTAGGCTGCTTAAATTCATATTTATCATCATTCCTTTCTACATCTACATGGATTACCCTTCTGGTTTGCGGCTTACTATTTACACTATTCACCTTACGGCTATTGTCCGTATATGTCAAGCTATAAGGAGAAATGAACACATCTGAAATCCACAGCACATTATTATTGTTGTTGTTGTTATGTGGGTAGCCTGTGTATGCGGTATTATAAGCAGGTATGGTACCGTGACTATAAACCTTGAAACCATAGCTATCTGAAGCAATATTATTGTTCTTGTAGCCAGTAAATATAGAAAATTCCTCCTTACCCAGATTACCATAGAGGCTCACACCTCTTGTGCGTAATTCGCAAGGGTCATTAACTGGCCAAAGGTCATAAGGATCCAGAGGATACTTCTCTGGGTCGCCAGACTTCACAACGAAATACACATTCTCACCTTTGTTAAGGTCTGGAACATATATCTCTGCACCACGCTTCAAACCTATAAGACCATTCTTCTGGTCAATAATAATCTGTCCTGCAGTTCCTGTGAACTTCAATCCCTCGGTAGAGAAGATAGTCTCATGCCCTATCTGCAACTCTGATTTCTTTATTGACCTGTTAAGGGTATATACACCATCACTACCAGCCCATGTGGTACCGTCAAGAACATTGAGATTCTTTTCTGCCATTCCGTCAGCCTTGAGAGTAGTGGTGAAATGCCACTCGTCGCGCTTCAGTTGCTTAGCATCTATGATATCATATATCTCATCGGCAGTAAGAGCCCTTGAATAGATTGCAATATCATCGAAAGCAAGAGCTGCATCCTCATAATACTCCTTCTGGAAGAAAAGTCCATGAGGAGTAAAACCACCCAGCACGATGTTACGTAGGTAGAAAGTACGACCAGAGAAATCGCCTTCTTCCTGGAAGTCCGTCAATCCTTTGCCAAGCGTAGTCATATCCATTGTACCACACTCTTCGCCATCAACAAACAATGTGACGGTCTTCAAGCCATTAGTTGCCACGTATGCAACGTAATGCCACTGATCGTCGTCATAGAACTTACTCGTTGTCTGATCTTGGGCATTCTTATAGAATTTCTCCCCAAACAAGCTTGGTGTAGGTGCATTCGTCAAAGGTACAGTATCTCCATAGAAGAAGAAATTCTCCCTTTGTACAGGTATTTCCTTATTATCATCACCTGTTTTGGTGAAGTTATTCGGCATATTTGCATATGTCGTGCCGTTACAAGCAAGGTCGAACATAAATCTTGGGTGTTGGAAATCATCATCCAAGCCTGCATCTGCCTTTCTGAAACGCTCATTACTGAACATACAGAACATAGAACCACGCTCAAGAGGCAACTCATACTTGTTAGCAATCTTCGCGTTAACCCAGAAGCATATCGTGACTTCCCTCTCGTTTTCCGGCTTATAGTCATCCCACTTTAGGGGATCATATCGGCAGATATTAGCTCCGATTTTATCTCTCTGCTCATCAGTCAAGATTATACGCAGGTAGTTCTCGGCAACACTCTTGGTGTATTCATTTGTTCCATCAGCAAGATTCTGATAATACTTTCCGAATACAGGATCCTTAAGCACACGTCCTTTACCACCATAGTTCAGATACTTGCCTTGATAATGATAATTATCACGCTCAGGTGTAGCCTCATAGGCAGTTATATCACTTTCTTCTGTTACGGTCTCTATGCCACTATTCGTTGTCTCATCAGTCCTAATAAGCTTACCGTCGTTATCTCTTATCTCTCTTTTTGCTACACGTGGTTCTTCAAGATGCTCGAAATCCTCGAAGAACACACGATTGGTAGCAGGATCAAAGAAAGCGATGTTTGCCGGTCTCTGGAAGTCTGCATAAGGATTAATATCTACACCTGCAAGTACTATATTACGCGGATTATCTGTCACATATGAATTACCCCATCTCACGAATTCCCACTTTCTGCCAGGAATTGCGTGATATGTAACGGTATCACCCTGACCAACTGCTGTTCCCGCAGGAAGGTCATAACCATCAAGAGTAGTGATAGCCACACTACAAGTCTTGTATCTCTCTTCCGTATTTGGATGATAAGTAATTGCACCTACAGATACCTTTCTTGTAGATACAGCATTCTTAGCCCTGAAATTAGTCAGCAAAGCATGATCAACTGTGAAGAACACATTGATTGCACCATTAGAAGAGTCGTATTTGTCGTACTTAGTAGCATACACATATACCCTACCATCCTTCTTCATCACAGAATAAACAGTAATGATTCCATCGTAGTTTGCCACCTTCACACTTACATAACAGCCGTTAGCCATATCATTACGGAACTGCTGCATCTGTGCATCTGTCAAAGGCTCAAGGTCATTACCATTCTTTATATATAGAGAGCTTTCAGCTGGTTCTGCAAGTCCGCCTGAGTTCTCATCATAGATCTGCATAGAAGGAACCAGATTCATAAAGAAATAGTCCTTTCTCTTGTCATTTGTACGCTCACGATTCGTTGCCCATAATGCCCAGCCATAATTATTGGTATTACTATTGGCACTATGATTCACAAAAGTAAACTCCTGCTGGCTGTTATTTCCTATCTCGTAGCTTAATGAATATTGTGTATTTATAGCATCATTCTTCTCAGGGAAGCCAACTTCCAATGATTTCCAAAGCTGAATCTTAGAAACAGCGACATTAGCGGAATTGCTATACGCACTCTTAATAGCATTGAGATGCCAGAATTTCAATTGAGTATCCTTCTTCAAATCAACAAACAACTTACCATTTGAGTCGAATGTCCCAATTATTTCTTTATACTCACCATTACCTAATCCTCCATCAGCTCCCATCTGTCTGTTGAAAAGCAAACGTATGATTCCACCAGGTGTACCCTCAAGATATATCGCAGAATACCCCATAAGGTCAGCATACACATTTGCATAAACATTACCTGTGCCAGCATACGTATAACCATTTTCACGTTTCCCAGCGCCAACTGTGACATTAGCACCAGAAGCCTCATAATTGGTGCCTGCCGCATTTGTTGTTATACATGAAGCATCCGCACCGACACCATCCCATTTATGGAACATAGTTCGTTCCATATTCACTTTTTCCTGTGCCCAAGTATTAACTGTAGCCAACAGCATTACCATCAAGAGGGCAACAATTCTGATTTTGCTGCAATTGTTTCTCATATTCTATTCCTAAATTGTTCAGTCCGTTTCTATGGAGAAATAAGTACTGAGGGGTTAATATTTAAGTGTAATTTTTATTGTGTATTTCCTACTCCCTTATAGGGAGATGGTATTACTTGTTGGCAAAGTTACAATTTTTTTATGAAAAAAACAACAATTATCGCGATTTTAACATTTGAAATTTTCACAAAGGGTAAATATTATATGAATATTGACTTTTTATCGACGCAAAACGTGAAAACACAGAGATTTATCCCTACGCCATCAACTTTAATTTGTTTGCAAGTTCATAAAGCTAAAGCAAGTCAACTTTCCATTTTCCATTGTCCATTTTCAATTTTCACTTGCTTTAGCTTGATGAGTCTAAGCAAATAAATTCGTATAGGGTGTCTCTAAAAATTATTGTACTATTGTACCATTGTACCTAAAAATATCATTAACGTTATTATTGGATTACCCTAAAGTTAACATCAAAAAATACCAACCTTGTGAGAGGCACATTTCTGTTTCTCTGAAAAAATAAGGGGGAATCGGCATAAATGTTGAACCTTTATCCTTTTGATTTTTCCTACAGACTTCGACTTAAATTACTATCTATCAACACTTTACGTCACAGAGCTGTTTTCTTGCTTGGTACAATGGTACAATAGTACAATATTTTATAAAGATACCCTAAAAATATCACTCTTCTACTTCAATAATATATATAATATAATAATTAATTATTATATTATATATATTATTGGCTAAAAAAGTAGAAAAGAAAGGGTATGTGTAAAAAATGTTGTACTATTGTACCATTGTACCATTTTTAGGTCTTTATGGGTATTCTTCAAGTCCGTTTCAGGTCCGTTTCAGGTCCGTTATAAGTCCGTTCTGACACCGTTCCTTAGAATGGGAGGGAAAAGACTCATGATACGGATGAGCGTTTCTGCAAAGTGAGGACAATACCATTCGCAGTCATGTTGGCGAAGAGGATATGCTGATGCACCAAATTAGTGCATTAGGTCAGAGAAGACAAATGGCCATCATCAACTATAGCGGGAGCCTTTTATGGTACAATGGTACAATAGTACAACATTTTTTACACACACCCTTACTTTGAGAACAAACGAACTATTTCTCCTGCTATCAATACAACAGAGGTCCCGACGATTATCAATAGCCAGTCCACTATACCGATAGGCTCTACGTTGAAGAAATCGGGTAAAAGGTTCATGATGGCTATCTGACCAAAGAATATAATTGCCGCAATACCAAGGAATCCCTTGCAACCTTTTAGTCGGAAAGCAGAATGTCCAGTAGAAAAAGCACGTGCATTAAAGAGATTCCAGAACTGGAAGAGAACGAAGGTGGTGAAGATAAGGCCTCTGCCACCGCCTTCTCCCATAGAGATGGAGCCAGAAGAAAATAACAAATCTGCCAAAGAAGGAGTTCCCATTCTAAGATAGCAGAATAGTATGGCAAACATAAAACCGCCTGTGAGCAAGATAGATGCCATCATCTTCTTGGTTATGATAAACGAGCGGCGATTACGTGGTCTTTCTTGCATCACACTCCTTGACGGAGGAAGAGAGGCGAGTGCCATAGCCGCAAAAGTATCCATGATAAGATTCACCCACAGCATCTGAGTAACGGTAAGAGGTGATTCTGTGCCCATAAACGCACCTGCAAGTACGATAAGACACGCCACCACATTGACCGTAAGCTGGAAAAGGATGAATCGCTGTATATTCTGATACAACGAACGTCCCCACATCACAGCCCTTCCGATAGAAGAGAATGAGTTATCAATAATGGTAATATCGGATGCCTCTTTTGCCACAGAAGTTCCATCGCCCATTGAAAGTCCCACGTGGGCAGCCTTGAGGGCAGGAGCATCATTAGTTCCATCGCCAGTAACAGCCACAACATCACCAAGACTCTGGAGAGTTTCTACAAGACGTTTCTTGTCCATAGGACGGGCACGGGAGATGATGAGGCCCCCCTCTCCGCTCCCCCGAGGGGGAGTACCGGAACGTGCACAAAAAGTCCTCACTTCTTCGTCAGAAAGGGCGGCGAATTCCGGACCTGTAATGACAGTAGGATTCTCCAAGCCTATCTGACGGGCAATTTCCTTGGCAGTAGCAGGAGTATCGCCCGTAACGATATTGATACGGATTCCTGCACGAACACATTCTTCAATAGCAGCAGGAACATCAGAACGGACAGGATCGGAAATCGCAACTATACCTAAGAATTTCTTTCCAACGGCGAAACCGAGAGTTCGCATACCTTTCGATTGATACTCAAGGAGTTTCGTTTCTATCTCAGCACGAGGTACAGAGAACGAATCGCACATATCCATGACAATCTCAGGAGCACCCTTGACGAGCATTAGATTTCCATTCTGCTCGATAGTTGTAGCCATATATTTCCTCTCCGTAGAGAATGGCACTTCATCTATCACTTTTGCATCAGAACGAAGTTGGGCATAATCCACGCCCTTGTCACGCAGATACAATAGGAGAGCCCCCTCTGTAGGATTGCCGAGAATGGTTTCATTGCCTTCTGAATCCACACCTATGATAGCTGTAGAATTAATAGCCATCACCATATCCAGTTCTGGAGTTGGCTCAGGGAAAACTTCTGCCACCTGCATCTTATTCTGTGTGAGAGTACCAGTCTTATCGGTACAAATCACGGTAGCAGCACCCATGGTAACGCAGGCGTGCATCTTACGAACAAGGTTATTGGTCTTGAGCATCCTACGCATGGAGAGAGCGAGAGACAGACTCACCGCCATTGGCAATCCCTCGGGCACAGCACATACCACAAGGGTAACGGCAATCATAAGCGATTGCAAGGCGTATGGAAGGAACTGCGGATCCAAGAAGGTAGCGTCGTTGACATGGAAGAATGCGATGATACGACCTATAAACACGAGGAAGCCAACTACATAACTTGCCACGGAAATCACGATACCAAGACGGTCAAACTGCTCGTCGAGCGGTGTTTTTACGTTATCAGTTATCTGAGCAGCCGTAAAGACCTTTCCGTTCTCTGTCATATCACCTACGGCAAAGACACGGCATACGCAATGGCCTTCCATTACCTTCGTACCACGCATCACATGATTGGAAGGGAAGGTCGCATTTGTATCAAACTCAGCCTCATTCACGGTCTTATGGCATATAGGTTCGCCTGTTAGTGTTGACTCGTCAATACTTAGCGAAGTAGCCTCAAGGAGCTCACAATCAGCAGGAACTTCCTCACCAGTTGAGAGCATAAGCACATCGCCAACTACAATATCACGGCGAGGTATTGCCACCACCTTCTCCACACCTCCAATCAAGCGGACAGCCTTGACCGGCTCATCATCGTTCACCTGATTGAGGATGTCAAACTCACGGTTTGCCTTGACCTCGAAATAAAAGGAAATGCCGGTAGCGAGAATAATCGCCATAATGATACCAGCAGGCTCAAAGAACACCTTTGCATCATACGAAGCCTCAAGCCCTAACCAACCGAAATATTCGGAGAACGAGATAAAAGTAGAGAGAAGGGCGGCTATCTCAAGGATGAAGACAAGGCTATCGCCATTCTCCCACCCTGGGATGAGATGACCTAAAGGACCTGTAAGAGTCTGGACGAATTGTTTCCAGAGCGATTCCTTCTCTGGAGGCGTAAGTATGTTGACGCCGTGCTCCTTGCGAGACGCGACGACTTGAGATTCATTTAGAACTGAGTATTTCATTTCGTTTGCAAAATTACTACTTATTATAAAAAGGAGAAAAATAAAAAACTTAAAAATGATGAAACCAAGGAAAATAAAGGGTAAAAAGGAAGTTTTTGCGCGTTTTTCTTTGTCAATTCGGGAAATATTAGTACCTTTGCAGCCAAATGTTCAGTTTAGAAACCCTTAAGATTGACTTAAAGTCACTCAACGACAGCCCTTTAGAGCTGAATTGGGAACTTTGCGACGACTATTTCGAAGCACTTGAAGATGCAGAGATAAGGAGTGGCAAGGTTGCTGTTTGTGTGTCTTTGCAAAAGACAGCCGACAGTTTTGCACTTAGCATCAAGTCAGAGGGCTTCGTCATTGTGACCTGTGACAGATGTCTTGACGATATGGAGCAACCTATTTCTCAGGAGTCACAGTTCATCGTGAAACTTGGCATTGAAGACAGCGAAGACGATGAAGTCATTATCGTGGACGAGAACGAAGGAATACTCGACCTCGCATGGCTCATCTATGAATCAATAGCTCTGGCGGTACCCATTAAGCACGTACATGCACCTGGTAAATGCAATGCTGCGATGACGGAAAAGCTCAATGAGCTGTCAGCCACCCGAAGTGGTGATGAGACCGAAAGTAAAGCCGTTGATCCACGCTGGGCAAAGCTGGCCGAGCTCAAGCTTGGCAAAGACAATTGAAAATTGATAATTGACAATTGAAAATTAAAGGCTTGCCAACCATCAAAACAAAAACATCAAATTTATTAAAACTTTTTAAAACAAAATGGCACATCCAAAAAGAAGACAGTCAAAGACTCGTACACTCAAGCGTAGAACTCACGACGGAGCAGTAGCACCTACATTGGCAGTTTGCCCTAACTGTGGCGCATACTATGTTTACCACACTGTTTGCCCATCTTGCGGTATGTATCGTGGTAAGGTTGCTATCGTTAAGGAAGAAGAAGTTGCTGAGTAACTTTCATAATATATAATGGAAAAAATCAATGCTGTAATCACAGGTATTGGCGGATACGTACCTGACTATATCCTCAACAACGAGGAGTTGTCTCGTATGGTTGACACCAGTGACGAGTGGATTACGACCCGCGTAGGCATCAAAGAGCGTCGCATCCTCACAGAGGAAGGTCTCGGCTCAAGTTACATGGCTCGCAAGGCCGCTAAGCAGCTGTTACAGAAGACTGGTGTAGATGTTGACACTATCGACTGTGTCATCGTTGCATCAACAACTCCTGACTATCGTTTCCCTTCAAATGCCTCTATCGTAATAGGTAAGCTCGGCATCAAGAACGCTCACGGTTTCGACGTAAGCTGTGCTTGCTGCGGTTTCCTTTACACCGTGGATATGGCTTGTGCTTTCGTACAGTCAGGCCGTTACAAGAGGGTTATGGTTATTGCCTGCGAGAAGATGTCATCAATGGTTGACTATCAGGATCGTCAGACCTGCGTACTCTTCGGTGATGGCGCTGCAGCAGTAATGGTCGAGGCTACAACAGAGGAAGGTGTTGGTTTCCAGGATTCATTCCTCCGCACAGACGGCCAGGGACTTCCATTCCTCCACATGAAGGCAGGCGGCTCTGTATGCCCGGCATCCCACTACACAGTTGATCATCGTATGCACTACATCTATCAGGAAGGTAGAACTGTATATAAGTACGCTGTGACAAGCATGTCAAACGACGTGAAGGAGATAATGCAGCGCAACAACCTTACTGAGGCTGACGTAAACTGGGTTATCCCTCACGAGGCAAATCTGCGCATCATTGAGGCTGTGACAAAGCGTCTCGATATTCCTATGGACAAGGTGATGATAAACATTGAGCGCTATGGTAACACAAGTGCTGCAAGTATCGCGCTGGCTCTCTGGGACTTCGAGAAGAAGCTTAAGAAGGGCGACAACATCATCCTTACAGCATTCGGTGCAGGCTTCGTTCACGGAGCTTCATTCCTGAAGTGGGGATACGATCCACAATAAAACGAAAAGTGAATAGTGAATAGTGAAGAATTCAAGTTCGTATTCTTAGCGAATTCATACAAAATCAGATTCTTCACTTTTAACTCTTAACTCTTCACTAAAAAATACAAGACGCATCCATTATTCTTACCACAAGGCTGATGGATGCGTTTTTCAGCTTTTTAATAATGCACAAAGCAGGATTTGTAAACATAGTAGGCAATCCAAACGTAGGTAAATCCACTCTGATGAATCAGCTAGTGGGTGAAAGACTTAGTATCGCTACCTTCAAGGCGCAGACAACGCGCCATCGCATAATGGGTATCGTGAACACTGAGGATATGCAGATTGTATTCTCCGACACCCCGGGCGTGCTCAAGCCTAACTATAAACTACAGGAGTCAATGCTCGCTTTCTCAGAATCGGCTCTCACTGATGCAGACGTACTGCTCTATGTAACCGATGTCATCGAAGATCCTGAGAAAAACAAGGATTTCCTCGACAAGGTGGCTAAGATGTCGATACCAGTCATCTTGCTCATCAATAAGATGGATGCATTGGCAGAACTTGCAAAAGATGGCAAGAATCCGACTGAGAAATTAGGCGAGATAGTTGAGTGTTGGCATGGTCTGCTTCCAAAGGCGGAGATTCTTCCGATATCAGCAAAGAACAAGTTCGGTGTTGACATTCTTCTCAAGCGCATCCACGAACTCCTTCCTGAATCACCTGCATTCTTCGACAAGGATCAGCTCACCGACAAACCAGCACGTTTCTTCGTATCAGAAATCATCCGTGAGAAGATTCTGCTCTACTACGACAAGGAGATTCCTTATTCCGTAGAGGTGAGATGCGAGGCATTCAAGGAAACCGCCATGCAAATCCACATCAGCGCCGTGATCTATGTGGAAAGAGATTCTCAAAAAGGAATCATCATCGGGCATCAGGGCGTTGCAATCAAGAAGGTGAATACCGAGGCACGCAAGGCTCTTGAGAAGTTCTTCGACAAGCACGTCTTCCTCGAAACCTTCGTGAAAGTAGACAAAGACTGGAGAAGCAACCAGAAGGAACTGGATAGCTTCGGATATAATCCGGAATAAAAAAACATTTACTATTTGACAATTTACAATTTACTATTTATGTACTATATCTTATCACAAACTACATTTACTATTTAACATCTGCGAAAATAGTACATTTCTCCAAATAGTAAATAAATCGTCAATAGTAAATAGCTAAATAGTAAATTAATAGTATTAACCCCAGAGTAATATAAACCCAGTTTTATTACTGAGCAAAAATTGAACCCCTAAAGGAGGGGAAATGAAAAATGGGAAATCTCGTAGCAATAGTTGGACGCCCGAATGTGGGTAAGTCAACTCTTTTCAACAGACTGACACAGACTCGTCAGGCTATCGTAAGTGATGTAGCAGGCACTACACGTGACCGCCAATATGGCAAGTGTGAATGGTGCGGCAAGGAATTCTCTGTCGTTGACACTGGCGGTTGGGTAGTAAACTCTGACGACATATTCGAAGATGCAATACGTCAGCAGGTACTCATCGCAACAGAGGAGGCTGACCTCGTGCTCTTCCTCGTCGATGTCCAGACAGGCGTAACCGACCTCGACACCGATGTGGCAGAGATACTTCGCAGGACAAAGCTCCCTGTCATCCTTGTAAGCAACAAGACCGACAATACCAATCAGCAGTACTATGCCGCAGAGTTCTATGCCCTCGGTCTCGGCGATCCTTTCTGCATAAGCGCCGCAACAGGTAGCGGAACAGGTGACCTTCTCGATGAGGTCCTGAAGAAACTCCCAGACGCTACTCCAGATGATATTGACAACAACATTCCACGTTTCGCAGTTGTAGGCCGTCCAAATGCAGGAAAGTCAAGTCTTATAAATGCCTTCATCGGAGAGGAGCGTAACATTGTGACAGATATCGCAGGTACTACTCGCGACTCTATCTATACACGCTATGACAAGTTCGGTTTCGACTTCTACCTCGTTGATACGGCAGGTATCCGTCGTAAGAACAAGGTGACAGAAGACCTTGAGTTCTATAGCGTTATGCGTTCTATCCGCGCTATCGAGAACTCTGACGTTTGTATCCTTATGATAGATGCAACACGTGGTATCGAGGCCCAGGACATGAACATCTTCCAGTTGATACAAAAGAACAACAAATCCCTCGTTGTCGTTGTAAACAAATGGGATTTGGTGCAGGAGAAGTCACAAAAGGTTATCGACACCTTCGAGAATGCCATCCGAAACCGTATGGCTCCATTCACCGATTTCCCTATCATCTTCGCATCAGCACTCACCAAGCAGCGTATCTTCAAGGTTCTCGAGACAGCCAAGCAGGTATATCTCAACCGCAAGGCAAAGATAGGAACATCAAAGCTCAATGAGATCATGCTTCCTCTTATCGAGGCATTCCCTCCACAGTCTGTCAAGGGTAAGTACATCAAGATCAAGTACTGCAACCAGATTCCTGACACCCAGATTCCAAGCTTCGTGTTCTATGCCAACCTGCCTCAGTACATCCGCGAGAACTATCGCCGATTCCTTGAGAATAAGATTCGCGAGAACTGGACTCTGACAGGCACACCTATTAATATATTTATTAGGCAGAAGTAAAAAGGCGACCCCTTCCCGTCCTGCGGACACCCTTCCCCATGGAGGGGCAGGGTGGAGTTAGTCTTTACAATAAAAACCTATCATTCTAAAGACAATATATGTTCAATTATATTCGTAATATAGCAAACTCTCTTAGGGATAGATACAATCTACTCCCCTCCCTTTACGGGAGGGGTTTGGGGGTGGGTCTTTTCCTCTCCCTTTCCCTCTTCTCCTGCAAAGAGGAGAACTCCAACCATGCTGACCTTGCGGCAGAGACTGCAAAGGTATATTACGAGCAGTTGCTAAACGGCGACATCGCTGCTTTCGTTGACGGCACGGTGATGCACGTCGATGTAGTGCCAACATATCGTGAGCAACTCGAAACGAATATGAAGATGTTCCTCGGACAGCAGGAACGTGAACATAAGGGCATCAAGTCAGTGAAGAAAGTGAAAGGCACGCTCACCTGCCCTACCGATGCGGAAGGTCAGCCAAAAGACACGGCGCACCTCTCTGCAAACGCATTCCTTATATTCAACTACGGTGATAACACAAGCGAACAGGTAGTAGTGCCTATGGTCAGGGTTAACGGCACATGGATGATGCGATAACAACGCTCCCTCCTCTAACCCCTAACCTCTCCACTCTAACCTCAAGCACCCCTAACCTCAAGACCTAAATTATGAAGAAACTAACTGCACTTCTGACTATGCTCGGGCTGACTACCACCCTTTGCGCAGCAGAAAAAAACATAAAGGTGAAGGCGACAAACCCTTCACTAAACCCCAGATCGGCAGTACCCGTCGTCATAAAACTTGACAGCGAGACCACCATGGCCGTTGTCAAACGAGGCAGCTACGAGATTCCATGTCAGCTCGACGACCTCAACGATGACGGCATAAACGATGAACTGTCATTCCTCACCGACATGGCAGCCGGCGAGACACAGGAGTTCACCGTCACCCTTTCCTCCGACGGCACTCCAAAGAACTACCCTAACCGCACATACGGATACATCGGCATCCGCGACAGAAGTGAGAAAGAGCCTAAACATCAGAGAATCAATTCCGTGACATTCCCGAAGGACACCAATCCGTACAACTACATCTACCCTCACGGCGCTGTGATGGAGAATGACATGATAGGCTTCCGCGTGTATTGCGACCATCGCCAGTCTATCGACCTCTACGGACATCGTCATCGTAAGATGGACATTGCCGAGACTGGTTTCTACACCACCCCACTCCAACGCCTTCAGGGCTATGGCGAGGACGTGCTCTACACAGGCAGCACCTACGGATGCGGCGCCTTGCACGGATGGAACGGCAAGAACGCCATCATGTTCGAGAACGTGCGCAACACCACACAGACGATAGTATGCGAAGGTCCCGTGCGCACCATTGTGGATATAACAAACAAAGCGTGGCGACCTGCTCCCGACTGCAAGCCTGTGGACATCGTGACGCGCTACATCCTATACTACGGACATCGTGACGTGGAGGTTCAGGTGAAGTTCTCGCGTCCTGTGCCCGACCTCCAACTCTCCACAGGTATCGTCGATATAGTGGAGGGAAGCGAGGAGTTCAGCGACAAGGCAGGACTTCGGGGCGATTGGGGCAGGGCATGTGCTGGGAACAACCCAAAGGTGTATGACACCATAACCGTGGGCCTCGGCATCTACGTTCCCCCTGTCTATTACAAGAGCGATGCCCACTATACCGACGGCAAGCCACGCCTCCCTAATCAGGCATACGTTCAGGTCGTAGGCACAAAGACAGACTCGCTCCACTACTGGTTCACCGCCACCTCCCATATCGAATCCTTCGGATTCAGCAATAAGGATGCTTGGTTTGAATGGCTAAAGAAATGGAAAGAAGAATTGGTTTTTCCAATTCTAATTAATAAAGAATAATGAATAATTAATAATTGAATTACCAACATGCCTTTTCACACTCCGGCTCCCTCCCTACGGGGGAGGGCGGGGGGAGAGGCCGATTATACTTTTCCTATGGAATCAATATTCTCTTACATCATCGGCCTTGGTGCCGCAGTAATGATGCCTGTCATCTTCACCATACTCGGAGTGTGCATCGGCATCAAGTTCTCAAAAGCCCTGAAGAGCGGACTCTACGTAGGTGTCGGCTTCGTAGGACTCGGAGTCATCACAGGACTGCTGACCTCCAGTCTCGGACCTGCACTCGGACAGGTAGTGGATATCTACAATCTGAAGCTCGATGTCTTCGACATGGGATGGCCTGCTGCCGCATCTGTGGCATACAACACCACCGTGGGCGCATTCATCATCCCCGTATGCCTCGGCGTCAACCTCCTGCTCCTGTTCACAGGCTTCACACGCACGGTCAACATCGACCTATGGAACTACTGGCACTTCGCCTTCATCGGAGCCGTGATCTATTTCCTTACCGACAGCATCATGTGGGGCTTCTTCGCCGCCATCATCTGCTATATCATCACCCTCGTACTTGCCGACATGACGGCAAAGAAGTTCCAGAAGTTCTACCCTGGCATGGAGGGTATATCCATCCCACAGCCTTTCTGTCAGGGCTTCACACCTATCGCCATCGGCATTGGTAAGGTGCTCGACCGTATTCCGGGCTTCGACAAGCTCAACATCGATGCTGAGGGTATGAAGAAGAAATTCGGCATCTTCGGCGAACCTCTCTTCCTCGGTGTCATCATCGGCATCATCATCGGATGCCTTGCATGCAAGAACACTCAGGAACTCATCGACAACATCCCTGCCACCCTCGGACTCGGTATCAAGATGGGTGCCGTCATGGAGCTTATCCCTCGCATCACAGGTCTCTTCATCGAAGGCCTTAAGCCTATCTCCGAATCCACACGCGAGCTTATAGCGAAGAAATTCGGGGCAGACAAGGAGTTCTACATCGGCATGTCCCCAGCCCTCGTCATCGGACACCCTACAACCCTCATCGTGTCCCTGCTGCTCATCCCTGTCACTCTCGTCCTCGCCGTCATACTCCCAGGCAACCAGTTCCTGCCATTGGCATCCCTTGCAGGAATGTTCTACGTCTTCGTAATGGTACTCCCCTACACCAACGGCAACGTGGTGAAGTCATTCATCGTGGGACTCGTCGTCATCGCAGCCGGACTCTACTTTGTCACCCTGATGTCAGAGAACTTCACCTCCGCAGCGCAGGCGGTATCAGCAGCACATCCCGACGACAAGGCAGTACAGGTGCCAGACGGCTTCAGCGCCGGCTCCCTCGACTTCGCCTCATCCCCAATCGCCTTTCTCATCTATGCCTGCATGAAGTACGTCTTCACATGGATTGGTGCAGCGATACTCACCGTTCTCACAGCGGGATTGTTAATATGGAATAAAAAGACCCACCCCCTCACCCCTCCCGTAAAGGAAGGGGAGTAGTTACAACTATTCCTACAAATGGGTGGATCAAGATAATTGATAACTGAAATAATAACAATAAAAAAATGCCCTAATACCCTCAAGACAGAAATACTATCTACTCCCCTCCCTTTACGGGAGGGGTCTGGGGGTGGGTCTTTTACTATGCACAAATCACTATTCACTCTTGCCCTTGCTTGGTTTTGCATGGGCATCAACGCACAGGAAGCTGACCGCTACGTAGGCTATCAGCATGTAAAGTTCCAAACCGCTTGTCATCCTAAGGATGTCAAGGGCTATGACACCAAGACTCTCCGTGAGCGTTTCGTCATGGAGAAAGTAATGGAGGCTGACTCTATCCTCCTCACCTACTCCCACTACGACCGCTTCATCTTCGGCGGTGCCATGCCTGTGGAGAAGACCCTGAAGCTCGAGAACTTCTGGGAACTGGGCCTCGATGTCGATAAGACCATCCCCGAGAAATACTTCATGTATAACCGTGAGCTCGGCATCGTGAACTGCGGACTTGGCGACGGCGTTGTCATCGTCGATGGCAAGGAGTACCCACTACAGCCAAAGGAGGCTCTCTATATCGGACGCGGACACATAGGCAAGGATAAGAAAGGCAACTCCATCGACGAGAACAAGTCTGTTGAGTTCCGTTCAAAGGACCCAAAGAACCCGGCCAAGTTCTATCTCAACTCTGCCACCGCACATCAGCACTACAAGACACAGTGGATCACCCTCGACGGTCGCAAGGGCTCTCTCAAGGCTGCCGTATGGGGACCAGTAGGCTCTGTTGAGGAAGCTAACTCACGCACGGTGTATAAGCTCATCGTAAACGACGTACTCGAGGAAGGTCCATGTCAGCTCCAGCTCGGTCTCACACAGCTCAACCCAGGAGCCGTATGGAACACCATGCCACCTCACACCCACGGCCGCCGCATCGAGGCATACTATTACTTCAACCTCCCCGACGGACAGACCATCTCACACGTTATGGGCGAGCCACAGGAGAGCCGTGCCGTATGGCTTCACAACGAACAGGCAATCATGAGTCCAGAGTGGTCAATGCACGCAGCAGCCGGCACCTACTACTACACCTTCATCTGGGGTATGGCAGGCGAGAACCTCTACTATAACGACAAGGATAATATTCCGGTGATAGATATCCGTTAAAGACCCCTTTCTGCCCTCCGGGCATCCTTCTCCGTGGAGGGGCAGGAGGAAGTTAGTAGTTACGATTAATAATGCCGCTTATGGAACAATCCATAAGCGGCATTTCCTGTTGCGCCTCACCCTAACCTCTTAACTCTAACCCTTTAACTCTAACCTCTCCACTCTAACCCTTAAAAACGCTCCTTCCCCTCTCTTATTGCATTCCTCCCACAATATTTTTGTCTTTTTGAATGAATCTCAAATCCGATGCAATATCCACGGGAAACCACGTTATAACAGCAAGTTAAACCTATAAAAACTTAGATTATAACAATGAAGAAGACAATCATCACAATCATGCTCGCCATCATGAGTATGGCGACATTCGCACAGAAAGAACCTGGTACCCTCACCTTCTACCCACGTGTAGGAGTCAATTTCTCAACATTCTCAGATGGCAGAATCTATCATCTTGACGAAAGCTATACAGAAAGCGATTTCAAACCCGGACTTGTCATAGGAGCAGAATTAGAATACCAGCTCAGCAATCAATTTGCCCTTGGCGTAGGCGCGTTATACAGTCAGCAGGGTGAACAATACGATCTGCCGAGCGGATACACAGAAAATGACAAGACGAAATACGAGACCATCAACATACCGTTGCTTGCAATCTTCAAAACTCACTTCGGACTATCAGTAAAAGGCGGTCTCCAACCCGAGTTCACCATCAACAATCCCGACTTCAAGGCAAAGAAGGTAAACCTCTCCCTCCCCCTCGGTCTGTCCTACGAATACAAGAACCTCAGTCTCGACCTCCGATACAACCTCGGGCTCACAAATGTCTGGGATTATGTAAATTCCACAGAAAAGAACCGCACCATTATGATCACCCTCGGATATGGAGTGGAGCTTTAAAACACCGAAGGTGCGATACCTATTATATGTATCGCACCTTCAGCGTTATAATTTACTGTTTTTACTTATAATTTACTTTCCAAATTATTCATTACTCATTATTCATTACAATAGGTTCTCCCCACTCACTATCCACCATCACAGCGGCATCTGCGCCATCCGCCTGGAAGAAGGAGCCTGTAACCGACGTTTTGGAATTAATCCTCATCTGAATTCCCTCAATATTACGAGTAAGCACAAGCTCGTCAGAAGAATTATAGAATTCAAACTTCGCATCAATAGTCGTCTCAACGGCAGGAAGGAACACATGGCTGTACACATTCGACATAACGCCCGCACTCGATTTCCAATTGCTGATATTCACCATCGACGTGGTATAAGTCGTAGCATCCGCACCAATCTGATTCCTAAGATCATATTTTGAGCTGACACCCGTCAGAAAGACTTTGAACTTCGTCACCTCCGCAGGAACCACATCCGTAGAGGTGAAGTTCACCATAGCCACACAGCGCGTCAGCTTACAGCTCACCGCCTTACGCTTGTTCTTCGTAATCACCACCTCATCACTATAGCTGAAACTATCCGTTACGTGATTGTTAAACCCCTGAATACTGCCATCAGTACCCACGGAGATAGGATTTCCGTTCTTCTCGTTATGCGCAAACACCATCAGACGGTAAGTGCCAGGCTCAAGGTTCACCGAAAGCGTACCAAACGAGTTACCGCCCCCATTAATCTGCTCCGAGTTATGCACTATCGTCTCACCGTTCATTATGACATACTGCACCCTATTGGCGCAGTCCGCTAGAGGCACAGACGAACCACGTGTCATCTCACTCTGTGTCTGAGAGAAAGAGCAAGACACATACAGCTCACCCGTTTCCTTTGCCGTTATTTCAGTATCATCACCGTCATCACTATCAATATCTGTCAGTATAGCCTTCTCACAAGAAGAGAACAAGGCACAAGACATTAATGCAGCGACCATCGCAGCAAACGGCATGGAAAGACGATAAAAAGAATTATTCATTTTCATAATTAGATTAATAAAATTGTTATATAAATATTTTAATTCTTGTTGGAAATAAATGTATTTTGGCAATATCTGCCCCACATTTACAAGCGCATATCTATAACACGCAGATGCAAAGATAAACAAAAAAGCAGAAAACAAAATATGTATCTCAGGAAAAAAATGTCACGAAGATACATTTTCACAATATTTGCAATGGAGAGATTGCAAACTGACACCCTTATTGGTTTTATGAATGTAAATAAATTCACTAAAATCATTCTTTGCTGTCAGTTATATGTAAGTCCGTTGCAGGTCCGATGTAAGTCCGTAGTAAGTCCCATGTAACTCCCATTTTCCTCCCATGATCCTATAGTTCAGGAACGGATTTGAAGCGGACTTGAAGCGAAGGAGAAGCGGACCTGAGAGGGAAGAGATTATTTGACCACGGAAAACACAAAAGAACGAAAATCTGAAATCTGTGTTCAAGAAGGACAGTAATGTCATAATTATCTTTTTAATTTATGTCATAATTAGTGTTTCGCCGCAAGGTTTCAGGCTTGCAACATTAATTTGGCGTTAATTGAGACATAAATTAAAACATTAATAAAAACATGAATTTATGCTTCTTTCATGTTCAAAATGGGGTTTTATCTTCAAATTACAGAGGAAAAAGTCTATTTTTTAGTGTTTTGACAAGCTAAAAATGAAAAAAATCATGTACATGGAAGAACTGTCCAATATCAATTGCTTGTATATCAAGTAGTTCGGTATGAGTGTGACAGTTAGGACAGTTGGACAGTTTAGTTTTCGATAGAACGACTTTCTATCTTTTTTGTATCTTTCTTTTCTTATAACTATTTTATTATTAATCATTTATAATGTATAATATATATAACAATAGAAAAAAGAGATAAATGTATATACCCCAAAATATCTGTCCTAACTGTCCTATTGTCCGACTGTCTGCCACGCCCTGCCCCAGAAAGACTACTTCCCTACAAGGCCTTTTATACCCTCGCGTAACTCTTCACATACCTCAGCAGTAGTGCTCTCGCTATCTCAAACCCATACAAGGGCACAAAAATCATCAAAATTTACCTCTCGCAGATGTCGCTTGGGATTAGTGAGACTATCAATCCGATGCTCTCATCGCCTACACGAACATTTACATCCTACCAATCTGTAATTGGTCTAATTCACGTAACATATTAAAAAGAGGACATCTCTTGCGAAATGCCCTCATCAATAGTTTTATCAATTACTTGACGCCTGTGAGTTTGAGGATTGCCTTGGCGTTGTCATCGCCCTCTGAGGCTTTCTTGCGTATCTTGGCGAGGATGTCCTTACCGCCTTTCTCGTTGGCTATGGCTTTCTTGAACCATGAGGCTGCCTTCTTCTGGTCGGCTGTGATGCCCTTGCCTTTCATATAGCACTTGCCTAACTGATACTGCGCGTCGGCATTGTCGCCCTGCGCTGCCTTGGCGAAGTATTCCGCTGCTTTCTTTAGATCCTTTGCCGTTCCGATGCCGTCCTTGTAGCACATGCCTAAGGCGTACTGTCCCTTTGGATAGTCCTTGAGCGCCGACTTGGTGTACCATTGGAATGCGAGTGCCTCATCCTTGGCTACTCCACGTCCTTTCTCGTAGCATCGTCCCAGACGATACTGCGCCTTCTTGTGTCCTTTCTCTGCTGCTACCTTCAGCTTCGGGAATGCCTGGTCGTAGTTCTTTGCCTCGTAGAGTGCCTTGCCTTCCTTGAAGAGCTGGTTGACGTTTTGGGCGTTTGTCCCCATACTTACCATCATCATTAGTATGGTGACAAACGCCAATTGATAATTGACAATTGAAAATTGAAAATTTTTCAGAAAGTTGGTATTAATTGCTATTGACATGATGACGATATTTTAAGATTATAAAATTATGTTCTTTAATAGCTGATGTTCACATTTTTCTTGGTGATGGTGGCGACGGCGGGGTTGCCTGTGACGGTGACGCAATGGTCGAGGCGGTCGGAGTCGGAGGTGGAGTCGTCGCCGTAGCCGCTATCGCAAGCCCAGCTCTTGCTTACCTTTGCGGAGAAGGTGCCTCCGCTTATGTTGATGCCTGTCATTGCCTTGATAGCCTTTGGCTTGCCCTCTTCGTTGTCGCCTGTGGTGGTGGCTGTGAGGGTGCCTCCGCTGAAGTCTACCTTGCCGGAGGTGTTGATGCCCTTGCCTCCATCGCCGCTGCTTGTCATGGTGAGGGTGCCACCCGTCATGGTGAAGTCACGGTCGCACTTGATGCATGCTGCGCTGCTGTAGTCGTCTTCTTCCTCGTCGTACACGCAGTCGCCGCTTGTAGTGATAGTGGTGGTGCCGCCTGTGATGACGACAACGGAGTCGGACTTGATGCCTCGTGCTGCATCGGCTGTGACGTCGATGTCGATGGTTCCGTTATTGATCCATAGACCGTCGTTGACCTTGATGCCTGTGCCTGTGGATGTCTTGACGTTGAGGGTGATGTTGTCCTCGATGATGATATAGTCATCGGAGGCGATGGCATGGCGGCAGTTGCCTGTGACGTTGAGGGTGCCGTTGCCCATGAGGTATATCTGTCCCTCGCTGAAGAGTGCGCCTTTCTGTGATACTGCCTCGCCTGAGGTGTTGGTGAGGGTAGCGTATGTGGTGCCGTCGGTAAGGGTGTTGACGGTGCCGGTGTTCACATAGAGGTAGAGTCCTTTCTTGCACTGGTTGTTGATGGCAGGGCCGTTGGCGTTGTTGAGTGTGACGCCGTTGAGCTGTATGCCGTATTTCTTCCCGCGCCATACGAGCAATGAGCCGTTGTCGCTGCTACCGCTGAGCACGAGGAGGAGGGAGTCGGTATCGGTGGCGGTGTTCACGGTGACGTGGGCACCGTCGGTTGTGACGAAGCCTTTGTCGTCACCTGTGACGGTGACGGCGTTGCCGTTGTAGGCTATGGAGATGGTATGGATGGTGGAGACAGGGGGTGTCTCTCCTCCGCCCTGCTCCATATAGTCGGTGAAGTCGGAGTCGTCGTTCTGACAACTCACCATCATCGCAACCGCCATCAAGCACAAAAATATTTTCTTCATTTATGATATTTACTATTTAGCTATTGACTAATTACTATTTATTTACTATTTTATAAATTTACGATTTCCGCAAGTTCTGTATTGCCAGTATGGGAACACATAGCGAGGAACTGAAACGGGAATCAATAAGGTACAGCCTTCCAGGCTGACAAGGAATTGTGATTTCCTTTATCCGGGGGCATCCTTTTCCTTCGTCAAGTATGCCCTCGGTTACTCACAGTATAGCCTTCCAGGCTTCCTTTCCACAGGAATCAGAAGTTCTTTAACAACCACAGATGACACAGATTAAAGGGATTTTATCGCTTGCGCTCGTGATTTACATCTGTGATATCCGAGTTATCTGTGGTTTGTCTAAGGGCTTTAGAAACTGAACTTATACCCGGCGCCGAGATAGTGCATATCGGGGTCGTAGTCGTCGGAGGAGACGTTGTGCATGTCCTGGAAGCGGTAGAAGACGGAGAAGGTGTGGTGCTTGGTGATGTTGAAATCGGAGCCAAGGGTGTAGCGTACCTTCTCTATTGCCATGGAGTTGTATAGCTCTACGCTTGCGAAGGGTGTCAGGAGGGCGTGTTTCTTGTCGTATTCCACTTGCAGACGGGAGCGCAGCTGGCTCTTGCCCTTGGATGCGCGTACCTTGTCTTCCCACCCGAATTTCTCTTCATTGAAATTGAAGCGCCCTATGGTTTTCTCAGGACGGTAGGTGTATTGCCAACGTTCACGCAGGGAGATACGGATGTTGTTGCTGAACTTATACGATCCTGTTGCCGAAAGGCTGAAGCGATGACGGACGCCCCAGTATGACGGACGCCATTTCTTCGGGATGCCGCTTGTTTGAAAGCTTACGTCCTCGCGGAAATTGGTGTTGAGGAGTGTGTAGCCGGCTCCGAGCTTCAGGTTCTTTATGGGTTTGTACTCGCCTCCGATGCCGATGCTCCAACGGTCCATGGTCTTGAAGTCGTTGCGGGTGCGCATATCAGCCTCAAGGGCGACGCTGAACTTCTTCGAGAGTTTCTTCTCTGCCTCGGCTTCGAGAAGGAGTCCCGACTCACTCTGCGCCAGCGATGCAAGGCTCTGTGCCATCATTGCCAGTATCAGTAGTGGTTTATACATTCGCATATTCGGAGTCCTTGATCTTTAGCTTGTTATTGATGTCCTTGTCGTCGGTGCCTTCGTAATACACGCGCAGCACCGCCATGTCGCGGAGGAAGTCAACAGCTCCTACCTTTACGTCGATGACCTTCAATCCTAGACGTTCCTCAAGGTCGGCTATGAGCTTGTCGCGGTTCTCGGGCTTGATGAACTCGATGCGATCGTACTGCACTACCTTTGAAGCCTCGTTTTTCAGCACCTTTTCGAAGATGACGATGCCGATGAAGACGATAACGTCGATGACGATGAGTTCAGCCAGCGGAGTGCCGAGAATCTTTCCCTCGCTGTCAACACCGAGGGAGACTGCCATGGCATGCACAACGGAGAGGCAGACCACGACGAAGAGGTATGTCATCTCGCGCACCGGCATGGTGTCGGTGCGGTATCGCATGATGGAGAAGATGCCGAAGAGACCGAGTCCCACGCCCATTGTTGCCTTTCCACGGTCCATGCCCATCATGAGATAGACGAGGAAGAAGATGGCGATGGAGATGATGACGAAGGTGAAGTAGAAGTCGCGTCGGTGTGACTTCCTGAAGTAGAGAAAGTGGACTATGCTCCAGTTCACTACCATACAGACAACAAACCTGATAAGGGTGTCGTAGAAACCTATTGAAAATAATTCTTGCATTATGATTTAGTTGTATAGATGTTATTATTTAGGAATTAATTATTTTATTTACTTCGATTAATTTCGGCTTAAAACGATGTACTTGCAGGTCGGGATTGGTGAGTGCCGAGCCCATGCAGTATTTAGAGAAGCCATGCGGATGTATGCGCAGGCATCGTAGCATTTCGAGAACGGGCGAGGGCTGTAGTCCGTCGCGTTTCAGTTCGATGATCACCAGATTGCCCATGTCCCGGTCTATTCCGCTCACAAGGTTGTGGAAGCAGAGGTTACTGTCGATTGTAAGGCGCTCGGTCTTGGCTTTGTTCACCAGCGTGATACGTGTGAAGTGGTTGTTGAGCGCGGGTTGCAGGGAGTCAACGCTATAGCGGAGGTTCTTGCCCAGGAAGTCGCGTTTCTCCTGCTGCGCCACATCCATGTCCTTGACCTCGATGCGTTTCTTCTTCGTGCGTCCGTGGTTGTTCTTTGTCTTTACCTCCATGAACTGAAGTCCGCTGATGCAGTAGGTGCGGAATCGGATTTTCTGTCGGTTGACGTGGTTCCACTGATGGTGATTATACATATCAAACTGCTTGGTGTCGAAATATGTGGTGTCGTATTCAAGGTTACGCTCACCGTCGATCTCTTGCACGTAGTAGTCATGCTGCGCCATCTGCAATAGCTGTTGCAGACGCTCGGTAGTGGTGACGAACTTCGTATCGGTACGGTTCATCAGCTTCACGCCCGCCATCTGTTCCAGGGAGATCGGTTCAAACAGTTTTATCACTTCTGTCATGTTAATGTTAGTCGAATAATATAAGGACCCCTTGGAGGGTCCCTTGGTTTTGCGAGGCAAAGATAACAATTATTTCTCAGAATGCAATAATTTTTCAGCGATTTTATCAAGGGAAGGGGAATTTTTTATGCAAAACAGGCATAAAGACGGAAACAGCCCCGCGGAAAATGACGAGGCTGTTTCAATATCGCGAGGACTATAGCCTTACGCTGGATATATCAATAAGATTATTTACGATGGCGTAGATAGTGAGACCTGCAGGGGAGTGTATCTGCAGCTTTCGCGCTATGTTGCGGCGATGGGTTATGACTGTGTTGATGGAGATATACAGATGGTCGGCTATCTCCTTGTTGCTCATGCCCTGCACCATTGCCACGATGACATCCTTCTCGCGCTCGGATAATGCCTCAGAAGCATCAGGGTTGCGACCTATCATGCTTGATATCTTCATTGACACCTCGTCGGTCTTTGACTGTTTCTCAAGGTGTCGGATGGCAGGGACGAAGATCTCGTCCTCAACCTGAGAATGGAGTTGCAGCCATTCCTCATTATTATATATGTTATAAAGGCATGCGGTGAGCTGGTTGTTGCGCAGTGCATTTCCCGGCAGGTACTTGATGATGATGTTCTTGAGTTCCTTGAGTTTCTCGGAGGTATCGCCATGATGCTTTGAGAAGGTGTCGGTGTTGTAGCCTTCGATAGTCTCGCCACGAAGAAGAGCCTCAACGTAAGGGAAGAGTGCCTTTTCCTCGTACTTCATGTGCTGATGTATGGACTTGGCATAGTCATCATACAGACGCAGGATGAGTCGGGCGAGGTTGTCATTCTCATCAAGGGCAGCCACGAGTGCAGAACGGATGAAAGGCAGTTGGAATTCGAGGTAGTACTCATGGGATGCCTTCAGGTATTTCAGCAATGTAGGCACGGAGAGTTTCGCCTCATCCTCGGGGGTGCGATAACCGTTGAGGGCAAGGTTTACCACAGCGAGGAAGGTGTAGGTGTCAACATTCTGCATCTCACATACCTCACGCACGGATTTGTCGCCAAAGCCAAGACTGATGCCGAAAGCACCGAGGCTCTGGAGCACGCTGTAATTGTCGCGAATCAGGGATATCATGCGATCCTCCGGTTCATAAAGCTTCATCTTCTTCATCG
The DNA here is from genome assembly GCA_946406435.1 of uncultured Prevotellaceae bacterium. Lineage (GTDB taxonomy): Bacteria > Bacteroidota > Bacteroidia > Bacteroidales > Bacteroidaceae > Prevotella. Next base: position 52,613 of record CAMJKP010000009.1, read on the forward strand.
CTTCATTTACTTTATAGATAGCCGACCTCGGCTATCTTAATTTCCGAGTGCAAAATTAACAACTTTTTACGAAACACACAATAATAAGAAGTAGGTATTAATCTGAGGTTTTTGCATTTTTAACAACTTTGGATACCTAATAATGATTAGCGAATACCTAATTATGGGGAGGGGTGATGTGATTTTTCGAGAGAAAAAGCATAACTTTTGAGTATTGCAAGGGTGAGGGAAAGGTTGTAATTTTGCACTCGCAAAGAAGCCTACCCCGACCCTCCCAAAGGGAGGGGGATAGTAAGGCAGTAATAAAATAATATATGAAAAGAATTATTGCAGCGATGGCAGCTATGTGCTGCATTGCAAATGCAAATGCTCAAGAGAGTAAGGATAGCGAAACAGTTCAGGATGTATATCCCTATAACACATTTGAGAAATGGCGCATTGGCGGCTATGGAGAGATGGCTGCATCGTTTAAGGACTATGGTTCTAACCGTTTCTTTGGTCATTCAAATGGTAATGTGAAAGAGAACCGCAGCACGATATCCATTCCACGTGCCACGATTGCAGGAGACTATAAATTCAGCTCTAAGTGGATTTTCGGTTTGGAGGTGGAGTTTGAGTCTGGCGGTGTAGGTACAGCATACGAACTTGAGAACACGGAGAACGGTGAGTATGAGACTGAGATAGAGAAAGGTGGTGAGGTGGCTCTGGAGCAGATGCATCTCACACGTCTGATAAACCGAGCATTCAACGTAAGGGTTGGTCACATGGTAGTGCCTGTAGGTCTTACCAACTCACATCATGAGCCTACACAGTTCTTCGGTACTGTGCGTCCGGAAGGTGAGACTTCTATTCTTCCTTGTACATGGCACGAGACAGGTCTTGAGTTTTTCGGCACAATAGGCAAGGGCTATGGAAGATTTGACTATGAGGCTCAGATTGTGTCAGGTCTCAATGCAAATGGTTTCGACCGTAATTCATGGGCGCGTGGTGCCAAGCAGGGTAAGTTCGAGGAGGATAACTTCACGAATCCAGCCTATGTGCTTCGCGTGGATTATAGAGGTGTACCAGGACTTCGCATTGGCGGTAGCATATACTACTGCGCTAATGTAGGTGGCAATGCCGATAAGACACAGACATACGACGGACTTGGAAAGATGCCAGTACGCATATATAACCTTGACGGTCAGTATAAGAACAGATATGTGGAGGCAAGGGCTAACATGATATATGGAAGTCTGACAAACTCTGAGGTTCTATCTTCAAAGAACGGTAAGTTGTCAAACAAGTCTGGCTATACACGCCTTACACCTGTGGCACACAATGCCGTAAGTTATGGCGGTGAGGTAGGTCTGAAGATTGCAGGTCTGGCACAGAGCGAGAATTGTCCTGATATCATTCCTTTCATGAGATATGAGTACTATAACCCTCAGCAGGATGTGAGAGGCTACTATACTGCAGAGGAACGTCTGAAGACGAGTATGTGGGTGATGGGCGTAAACTGGCGTGCCACATCAGACATAGTTGTAAAGGCAGACTATACCACACGTAAGATAGGTGGTGGAAAATACAACTCCGAGAATGAATTCGCAATAGGAATTGCGTGGACGGGATGGCTGGGAGTCAATTAAAATTGACAATTGATAATTGATAATGAATAATTAATAATTAATTAAATAACAATGAACAAGATTTTCAAAGCTTCAATTTTTGCAGTTGCAGCACTTGCAACAGTGAGTCTTACATCATGTAGCGATGATGATGATGACAAGAATGATCCAGTTGATCCAAATGCTTATGCCCAGGATCTTGATTACAATTCAGAAAATGCTGCGGCATGGGGTAACTATGCTGTAAACGTGGCAAAGCTTCTTAATGATGACTCTCAGGCTCTCTATAATGAGTGGAACAACAGTTTCGCAAAGAGCTTCAAGAACCACGATGCAGCTTCTGGCTATAATTCAGCTGTAGCTTGCGTAGAACAGATCATCGATGGTTGTATCGACATCGCAAATGAGGTTGGTACAGCCAAAATTGGTGAGCCAGTAGATTACTGGAACTCAAACAAGAAGACACAGGCACTCTATGCTGTGGAGTCATGGTATTCATGGCACTCTCGTGATGACTACAAGAACAACATCCTCTCTATTGCAAACTCTCTGCTCGGACAGCCAATTACAGGTTCTCCTGCAAAGTACGACTATAAGACAGCAATGCAACAGGGTGTTCTGACACAGAACTCTGTTATCGTGAAGTGTATGTCAAGTGACAAGCTTCGTGCAGCTTCAATCGTAGTATGGCAGAACGTAGGCAAGGCATGGTCAGCTATCGACGCTATTCCACAGCCATTCCGTAACAACATCGGTTCAAGCGAGGCTGCTGCAGCTATGGATGCTTGTGCAGCACTTGTAACCAGCCTTGAGGAACTCAAAGGTCTTATAAAAGACAACCTCTCAGAGACAGACTGTCAGGCTATCGTAGATCAGTTTGTTGACAAGGTAGCACTTCCAACATACAAGGATCTTGCAGCAAAGAACAAGGCTCTCCTCACAGCTGTTCAAGCATTGCAGAAGAATCCTTCAAACGCAACATTCGAGGCTGCATGTGAGGCTTGGCTTGCATCACGTCAGCCATGGGAGACATCAGAGGCATTCCTCTTCGGTCCAGTTTCAGAGCTTGGTCTTGACCCTAACATGGATTCATGGCCTTTGGATCAGGCTGGTATCGTACAGGTAATGAAAGAGCAGAAGTGGTCTTCATTCCAGTGGACTGGCGAATACGACGAGGAGAACGAGGCTATCGAGGCTGCACAGTCACTCCGTGGTTTCCACACTCTTGAGTACCTCCTTTTCAAGGACGGTAAGGCAAGAACTGTGAAGTAAACGGCCTCTCCCCAAAAGGAGGGAGTATAAAAGGTAATAATCACATATCAGAAATAAGAAAAATAGGACTATCCTTCGCGAGATGCGAGGGATAGTCATCTATGTAAATATGAAAACATTCTTGAACTATACATTTGCAATGCTGATACCGCTCTGTCTGTGGTCTTGTTCTGAAGACACGGAGGGAGTGGACGAATTCCTTGAGGTGCATGCCAACGATCTGACGAAATGGGGATTGTCGGCAGGTACTTCTACTATTTTCTGGGATTCGTCAAAGGCATACGACATTGATGCCGAATGGCTTTCGGGAAAATATGCTACCCGATTCCAGCATGGCAACAGACTTTACGATAACGTAACGGATAACTACGGTCCTGTATATGCCGGATACTCTTGCGCTTCATGTCACATGAACGCGGGAAGAACGAATCCTGGCGTATGGAATCAGATAGGTACAGATGCCGATGGTACGCCAGTTTATGGCTCTGGCACTAATGGTATGTCGGCAATGCTGATATACGTGGCAAGAAAGAATGGCGTGTTCTTCCAGGACTATGGTCGTGTGCTCCATGATCAAACAATCTATGGCGTGACAGCCGAGGGTAAGGTGGAGATTCGATATAACTACGAGAAAGGCAAATTCCCTGATGGAGAGGAATACGAGCTCGCACATCCTAACTTCAAGGTTGTGAAGTGGTATAAGAAGATGTGGGACGATGTGAAGAAGGACTCCGTGACGATAAATCCCGAGGATTTGTTCTGTACCGTGCGCATCCCACTCCGACACGTTGGCATGGGACAGATGATGGCTGTTGACCGTGCGGAGATAGAAAGACTGGCTGCGCAGAGCAACTACCCAGAGTATGGAATTTCGGGCAGATGCAACTATATAACGGAGAAAGGCGTGAAGAGCATCGGACTTTCTGGCAATAAGGCACAGCATCTTGACCTCACCGTGGAACTTGGTTTCTCAAGTGATATGGGTGCTACGAACTCACGCTATCCAGAGGAGATTTGCGAAGGTCAGCGTCAGATGAAGGAAGGTTCGATGATGGGACTTACATACGACAAGCTCGATGTCTCTGCAGAAGACATGGAGGACGTGGATCTGTATCTGCATAGCCTTGGGGTTCCTGCAAGAAGACTTGGCAGTACCACGACGAAGGTGACTCTGACGCGCTCAAACGGCACAACGGTAACGATGACCGAGCGCGAGGCTGTTCAAAGAGGCGAGAAGATGTTCTTCGAGGCTAAATGTCATCTATGCCACGTCACCACGCTCCATACACGTCCACGAGGTGCAACATTACTTTGCGGTACGGAGTTGCCTTGGCTTGGAAGTCAGACTATACATCCATATACCGACTATCTATTGCATGACATGGGTTCGGAGATTATGGGCGTTGGCTTGAATGACAACTACACAAGCGGTCTGGCACGTGGAAACGAATGGCGTACAACCCCACTTTGGGGTGTCGGATTACAGAAGAAAGTGAACGGACATACATACTTCCTGCATGACGGAAGAGCACGTAATTTCAAGGAGGCTATCCTCTGGCATGGTGGTGAAGGTCTTGCTTCACGAAACCTGTTTATGAAGATGGATAAGGCTGACAGGGACGCTATGATAAAGTTCTTGGAGAGCCTGTAAATCATGTACCATTTAGCATGTACAATGTACAATTTAATTTAGAAACATTATGAAAAAAATATATTTTGCTGCATGTGCAGCGATGATGGCATTAACAGTTAATGCCGAGAATGTTGAGAATGAGATAAACAGCACAAGCGAGGCTCAGGCTTCGGAAAACTATGATGCTGAAAATGGCGTGGTGACTATCGGAAGTGATAGAATGTTCCAGATAGAATCAAAGGATGGCAAGTTCTCTTTCAAGCCATATCTGATGATACAGTCAACAGCCAATTTCCATTACTATGACGATGAGGGATTGGATAAGGCTTATAATCAGGATAACGTGGCAAACTCTGGTTTCGCTATGCCATACGCTGTGCTTGGCTTTACAGGTAAGGCTTTTAGCAATATCACCTACAATCTCTCTATCAACGCAGCTGCTTCTGGAGCAAACATACTTCAGCAGGCATGGTTTGATGTTAAGGTAAGCGATGGCTTTGCAGTAAAGGTGGGTAAGTTCAAGACTCCTTTCTCAAGCGCATACCTCACCACTCTTGGCGAGACTCTTATGCCATGTGTTCCAACATCTCTTACAGCCACCACTATTATGCCATACTCTTTGAATGCCGTATGCCCGAAGATAGGCACAGGCTTCGATATGGGCGTGATGATACATGGTAAGATGAGCAAGCAATGGGGCTATGAACTTGGTATGTTCAATGGCACAGGTGCAGGTTCAAACTCTGCAACAAAGACATTCTCTGACGATTGGCACATCCCTTCTTTACTTTATGCAGGAAGAATAGCATGGACTCCTTTTGGCACAATGCCTAGAACACAGGGTAATGCGAAGATGCTGAACGAGAACAAACTCGAGGTGGCATTATCTGGAAGCGTGAACGTGGAGTCTGAAAGCGAGAGTACTAATGATACCCGTATGGGTTTCGAGGTGTCATATCTTCACAACCGCTGGTATTTCTCTGGCGAGGCATATTGGATGAACGTTGGATTTACGGAGCGTCAGAAGATAGATGAGACCTACGACTTCGTGGGCGGATATGTTCAGGCTGGATATTTCGTAGCACCACAATGGCAGTTGGCTGCACGCTATGACTTCATGGACAGAAACGGCAGTAGCAAGGATGGTGTGCTTAACATGCCTGCTATTGGTTGTAACTACTTCATCAAGAATAGCGGTCTGAAGCTTTCTGCTATGTATCAGTATATAGGCAGAACAGGCCACGAGACACAGCTTGACAGAGACAACGATGACCTCGGCGTGGCAAAACATAGTGCGGTGGTAATGCTTCAATATACATTCTAAGAACGGCCTCTCCCCCGCCCTCTCCCGTAGAGAGGGAGCCGAAGAGCGAAAAAATTAGTTATGAAGAGATTTATTGCAATATTACCACTAATAGCTTTTACGCTTACTTCTTGCGACGACGGATTTGTAACAGATCCTGTATATGAGAGCGAGCAGACAGGCTATAATGTGAAGATAACAGGCACGTTCGATGGTGTGGATCAATGGACCGACAACTATAACGTGGTTGTGGCTGCATTTAGCGAGGATGATGAATATTCAAGCATTCAGAAAACCATTCAGACTGATGGTGAAGAAACAGCAATTACGCTTAGCAACGTGCCTTCTGGTGCAAAAATAATAGAGATTGCAGTCACCAACACACTAAGAAAGCGTGTTTCTACGTTTTATAGATATGAGGTAGAGAATGTATCTGCTGACGATACCATAAGAATTGATGTCGGAAAGCAGAACGTGAGTATGTTCTCTGCAATAAACAATACGATATTCCAAGGTACGGCAACCACATGTTCTCGTTGTCATAGCACAGAAAAGGCGGCACGCGGACTTGACCTCTCAGCTGAGAATGCCTACAAGAACCTCGTGGGCGTGAAGAGCCAGAAGGATGCAACGCTGAATCGTGTGACGGCTGGGGATGCAGAAAATAGTATGCTCTACAAGATAATCACAGATGAAAGCGGTTTCCACAACGGTTTCTTCTCTGACTACGGAGCCTTCGTGGATATCATCAAGTCATGGATAGATAATGGCGCAAAAGAATAGAACTTTACACATATTACCTTTTATGATAGTTGCTGCGGTGGTCATAGTCATGGCCATCGCAACAATCGTTGAAAAGATACACGGCACGACATTCGTCAGCACAAAGATATACTCCACATGGTGGTTTACCGTCATCTGGGCCGTACTTGCCATTGCATCAATAGCAAGAATCATCACAAGCGGAATGCAAAAGACATTGACCGTGCTGATGCTACATATATCTTTTGTCGTGATTCTTGCAGGAGCCCTTACCACTCATCTCACATCAAAGAAAGGCTATCTGCATCTTCGTTGTAGCGAAACAGCAAGGCTATACGCAGAGCAAAGCAGCAACGGCGATATGCGAACCGCCACCCTACCCTTCTCCGTTATGCTCAATGATTTCAATATCAAGAACTACGAGGGTACTACAACGCATTCCGACTATGCCTCACACCTCACATTTTCAACGGATGAAGGAAGCACCGACGAAACGGTGTCTATGAACAATATCGCCGTGGTGGAAGGCTATCGTTTCTATCAGACTTCTTTCGACAGGGACATGAAGGGAAGCATACTGACGGTAACGTATGACCCTTATGGCACAGGAATAACATATATCGGCTACGGATTGCTGATTGTTAGTGCAGTTCTGCTTTTGATTCTGAGAACACCAAGGATAAAGCAGCTATACAGGCAGCTACAGGCCCCCTCCCCGCTCCCCCATAAAGGGGGAGAGCCGGAGAGCGAAAGGAAGTCCCCCTTTAAGAGGGATTTTGGGAATCTGCTTTTGTTTTTTTTCATTTTATTATCTGCAACCTCATTTGCCAAAACTCCAGTAGTTGCAAAAGAAGATGCGGAAAAAGCAGAGAGAAAGCTGATTGTATATAACGGAAGGGTGTGCCCTCTAAACACGTTGGCGCATGACTTTTGCCTAAAGGTTACGGGAAAGACCTCGTACAAAGGACTTTCTGCCGAACAACTTCTTCTTTCTTTGCCTATGGCTCCAGAGGAATGGAGCGAGAAACAACTTCTGAAGATAAAGAACAAGGCTCTAAAGGAAAGACTTGGCATAAACTCCGACCTTGCACGCATCAAGGATTTCTATGAGAGCGACGGAAGATACAAACTCGACATCCTTCTCAATGAGCAGATGAGCAAGGGCGAAGATGAACAGGACAAGAAACTTGTGCGCTCGATATATGATGTTGACGAACAGATTTCTCTTGTAAATGCCGCCGTAACAGGCAAGCTCATAGAGCCTTACAAAGGCAACAACCCGCCAAGCGAAACCCGCATCTCGGCAGAGATTCTATATAATCAACTGCCACTAACCGTTGTGGGGGCATTTATGATTCTGACAGGCATCCTTATAATCGTGATCGCGGAAATCATAAGAAAGAAAGGTTTTGCAGTAAAATTAGGCATACTGCTGATTATCTCCGCTTTTCAGCTTGCCGTTTTCATTCTGCGTTGGTATATCTCAGGTAACATACCCCTCTCTAACGGCTATGAGACAATGGCATTCGTTTCCCTATCCACTTCCTTGCTGACATTATCGGCAATATGGATGCTCAGGAAACAGACTTTCGTATGCAATACGGTGACAATAGGAGGATTGATGATTGCGGGTCTCACATTACTTGTGGCTCATCTGTCAGAAATGTCGCCACAGATAACCTCCCTGATGCCTGTACTTCATTCGCCTTGGCTTACCACCCACGTATCCCTGATAATGATCTCGTACTCGCTATTCGCCTTTATGGCGGTAATAGCTGGCGTTGACCTTGTGAAGAAAGACGCCCGACTTGATGCCCTAAACCGACTGATGCTCTATCCTGCAGAGATATTCCTAACAATAGGCATCTTCCTCGGAGCTATATGGGCTAACCAGTCATGGGGAACTTACTGGAGCTGGGATCCTAAGGAGGTTTGGGCTTTGATATCAATGTTAATCTATTGCGTACCTCTTCATGTTGGCTCATTACCGGTGATGCGCAAGGCTAAGGTGCATGACATTTATCTGATAATAGCGTTCCTGTCAATCCTAATGACCTATTTCGGGGTTAATTATTTATTAGGAGGCATGCACAGCTATGCTGGCAACTAATCATCATTAGTAGGTATTTTCCTTTTAAAGAAGGAAGAATTTATCATTGTTTTTTGGTATTCTTGCCAAAATGCAGTAACTTTGCAAAAGAATTTGGCAAAAGGCAAAAGACGAATGGCAAAAGACTTTAGACCTTAGACTTTAGCCTTTTTATGCAATAAAAACAAAAAAATGTCATATAATCAACAGACAATAAAACTAAATAAGGCGCGTGCCGAGGTGTATGTATTCGATAATGGCTCTGAGGTGCGCGAGGCTCATGCGATGATCCATGCGGATAACATCGGTATGACATACAAGGAGCAGCTTGATGCCGTTCTTGATGCCTATGCCTCTTTGCGCGAGGATCTTCTCAAGGGATATGTAGCCGTTTTCAAGCGTTACTATCTTAGCGATTCTGCCAACCAAGCCGAAATGGTCTTGGAGCGTGAAACAAAGGAATGTGCAATATCTGTAATTGAACAGCCACCTCTCGACGGCACAAAGATTGCCATCTGGGTATATATGATGACCGGTGTGGAGACTCGTGTCTCTGAAAGCGGTCTCTATGAGGTTAAGCAAGGCAAATACCGCCACCTATGGAATGGAAGTGCCTATAACATGGCAGCAAGTAGCGAGTACCAGACTCATCATCTTCTCGAGGAATATATTGAGCAACTTGAAAAGGAAGGCTGTACTCTCGAAAAGAACTGCATCCGCACTTGGTTCTTCGTGGCAAACGTGGACCTTAACTATGGTGGTGTGGTTCGTGCCCGAAATCATGTGTTCTTCCATCAAGGATTGACAAACCAGACTCATTTCATTGCCTCTACTGGCATAGGCGGCCGTCAGGCTGATCCTAATGTCCTTGTGCAGCTCGACAACTATGCTGTTGATGGTATAACCAAGGATCAGATAAAGTATCTCTATGCCCCAACCCACCTAAACCGCACAAGCGACTATGGCGTCAGCTTCGAGCGTGGCACATACGTTGACTATGAGGATAGACGTCACGTGTTTATAAGCGGTACGGCAAGTATCGACAACAAGGGTATGGTTGTTCATACCGGCGATATTGTCCGTCAGACAGAGCGTATGCTTGAGAATATCGAGGTACTCCTTGCCGAGGCTGATTGTACATGGGAGAACGTAAGCGAGATGTCCGTCTATCTTCGTGACGTAGCGGACTACGACATCGTTAGCCAAATGTTTGCAGAACGCTTCCCTAACAAGCCTTACGTCATCGTTCTTGCCCCAGTCTGCCGTCCAGGCTGGCTGATAGAGACGGAGTGTATGGCGATAAAGTAGACCCACCCCCTCACCCCTCCCGTAAATGGAGGGGAGTATATACATTTTTCAAATCAGAAAATGCCGCTTATGGAAATCAATCCATAAGCGGCATTTATATTAATCCCTATTGATTAGAAGTACTAATTACTCCCCTCCCTTTACGGGAGGGGGCAAGGGGGTGGGTCTTTACCCGTAAATAATCTTTCCCGTCTCCTTATCCGTATTCTCAGGGATAAAGCTCTTGTTATACTGAGTCATACCACGGAGAGACATACCCATGTTAGAGAAACCACCATCGTGGAAGAGAGTCTGCATAGTAACCTTACGGGTAAGGTCAGAGAACATAACCACGCAATAGTCGGCACACTCATCAGCACTTGCGTTGCCAAGCGGAGACATACGGTCAGCATAGTCAAGCATACCGTCGAAGCCCTTGATACCGCCACCAGCAGTCGTCATGGTAGGAGACTGAGAGATTGTATTTACACGAACACCCTTCTCACGACCATAGATATAACCGAAAGAACGTGCGATAGACTCAAGCAGAGCCTTAGCATCAGCCATATCATTATAACCGAAGAATGTGCGATGTGAAGCAACGTAAGTGAGAGCAAGGATAGAACCGTATTCTGCAATAGCGTCAAGCTTCTTTGCAACCTGTATCATCTTATGGAAAGAGATAGCAGAGATGTCGAGAGTCTTGTCGAGGAAATCGTAGTCAAGATCATCGTATGTACGCTTCTTTCGCATATTCATAGACATAGCACATGAATGGAGAACGAAATCGATCTTGCCACCGAGAGCCTTCTGAGCCTCAACGAAGAGATTCTCAAGATCCGCAACGCTTGTAGCATCTGCTGGGATGATTACTGCATTTGTCTTCTTTGCGAGTTCGTCGATAGTACCCATACGACATGCAACCTCTGTGTTAGTGAGAACTATCTGTGCGCCCTCTTCAACGGCACGCTCAGCAACCTTCCAAGCGATAGACTGGTCATTAAGTGCGCCGAAGATGATTCCGCGCTTGCCCTTAAGTAAATTGTAAGACATTTTTTGTTATCTGAATTTATAAAATATATTAGTCTTTTAAATGTAACTATATGGAAAGAAGTGTAATTATGCTCTAAAAATAGTGCACACTTTATATTTCCGTGTGCAAAGTTACTAATAAAATTGTGTACGTACAACAATTTTCAAGAAAAAATACAATAAATGTTCGTTATTTCTATATTTTTCAACGTTATTTCTGTATTTTTAGCCTATTTTTCATGGTTTTTCTCATAAATCAACATATTTCACACCCAAGTTACACTCATAAAATTAATGAGAAATTAATGTGATATAAATGGGCATTATATGTTTTCACTCTGCGAGGAAACCCTAATTAACACAACGTGAATTCGACGAATTCAAAAACACTCCAACAAGGCAACTCCGTTGCTTGGCTTTACAGAAAATTGTTCACGATGACCAGAAAATTTAATCCAGAAAATTTTAATTTTCTGGCAATTTTCTAAAAATTTTTGTTCCGCAAACAGCAGCTTGCTACCAAAAATAACAAAACTTTTAATTAGTCAAGCTCACGTTAAAATCGTATTAATTGAATTTTCGTAAGTTTCGTAAAGTCAACTCCGAAGCAAGTCCTATGCAACTCCCTACCAAACTCGATGCAACTCCCATTTCTCGCCTATTCTATGGAACGGACTTGCAACGGACTTAAAGCGAAGGTGAAGCGAAGGATAAACGAAGGCATAACGAACCGTTTAGTTGCTCACCTTTACAGAAAGAAAAAAACAGAATTTTGACACCACTCTGCAACTCGTCACCCATAACGCTGTAATAAAGTGAGCATCAGACAATTACACGGGTGATTCATCTTAATCCACTCGTCACCCACTCATCACCCTTAAGTAGTATATCATTCTGATATAGAGTTACTTACAAAGACGATTCACTCGTCACCCTAAAAATGGGTGACGAGTGAAGAGAGGATAAAATGCGCGTGTAATATTCATATTATCAATAAGATACACGGATTTGGGTGACGAGTCGGGTGACGAGTGGTATAGGGTGAATTAGCGCTACAATCCTCAATGTCACAACGATTTACAGCGTTACGGGTGACGAGTGACGAGTTTTTTCAAAACTTTTTTTCTGAATACGAAAATTCAACCATATTGGTTACTATTTTTTCGTGCAAAAATTAATGCGATATTAATGTGGTATTAATGGGCATTATATGTCTCACTCCGTGAGGAAACATTAATTACCACTAATTACACATTAATATCGCATTAATGCTTAGAGACTGAGACGGAAGCCGAAGCTCATTGTACGAGCAGCGCCCCAGTAGCCTGTAAATGTGTCGAGGTCATGAGTCTTTCCATCAGTACCACGCTCTATATACTTAGAGTCGAGGAGGTTGCGGCCTGTTGCGAAGAGATTTATACGGATGTCATTGGTAAGAGCGCCTTCCCAACCGAATGTGGCATCAAGAAGATGATATGAAGGGAACTCGTAAGAGTCTGTCTTATCGTTAGGAGTACGGCTTGAAGGCTCGAAATCAGCATACATACGGGCGTTGAACTGCCATCCTGCGTGGATATAGAAACCGCCATGAAGCTTTGCATCGAGCTGTGCACCCAACTGAGTCTGTGGAGCATCGCCCACGTGAAGTCCGTCGCAAGAGATAGAGGTCTCCTTGAGAGTTTCACCAGAATATGTATCGTATGTAATGGCATTACCAGAGTTCTTCCATTTCCAGGAAGCTGTCATAGCATAAACGCTTGCCTTGAGCCAAGGGGTAAGTTGCTGATGAGCGTTGAGCTCAATACCTGTATGGAGAGCGTTGAGGCCCTTGATCTGATACTTCTCAGCAGCTGCATTAGCCTGCTTTGCAGCACTAACGGTAAGGGTTTTGTTTCGCCAAGAAGCGATATAGGCAGAAAGTTCCATGCCACCGCCGTTCCAAGTAGGGCGCCATCCCATTTCAGCCATGATGTTAGTCTCGTTGGTGATATCGTTGGTAATGCTCAAGTCGCTTGAAGCAAGATATACGCCAGCATAAGGAAGACGAGAATTGTAGCCGGCATTGAAATAGAGAGCGTTGTTATCATCAGCCTTCCAAAGTATTCCGCCCTTGAAACTTGCGCCCATACCATGAGCCCAATCAGACTTCTGTCCGTTGGCATCATTATGACGGCGGTAGTTGCCGTTGAACACAGACACACCGAGGTTAGCATTTATCTTTTCAGAAGTATAAGAGCCCTGAACATAGCCGGAGATATGATGAGTGGTACGACCATAACGAGAACCCACATAGTCGCCAAGGGTAAGGGAAGCGCCAGAAGAAGGATCGATAAATGATTCACCACCAAGCATATCGAGGATAACCATCTTTGACCATGTGTCGAAATACTGGTACTGAAGTCCGGCACTTGCTTTCCAGGAATCTGTAATCTTATAGTCACCAGAGGCAATAGCTCCAAACTGGTTATGTCCAGAGAGATAGTCAATCATCACGTTCTTTGAAATGCCATCCTCCATGTTCTCTGCCACGATAGCATCAAAATTGATATGACCGTCGTTGGTCTGATGATTGATGATAGCAGGAATACCAGACTTATAGTTGTTGTACGTGCTACTACCTCCACCATCGGCAATAGCAAGATAGAGAGAGTTCTTCATTGAGAAACGCTCACCATTCATAATATGCTGGAGCGTGAAGTATGGCTTGAAATAGTGGTTATGACCGATGCTGTATTGCTTGCCATTATAGTAACCCCAGTTCTTCGAATAGTCACGGCCGTACTTATCCACCTCAGCAGCAGTCAGTTCTGTATTTCGCTGATCATGCTTCTCTGGAGAGCCGAGAGCCGTAAAGATGAGGGTATTGGTCTGGTTGAGAATCTTAGAGATAGAGAGCATATATGAGAATGTCTCTACATTGGTCTTCTCCACATATCCAGGGCCCTTGACGTATGCGAGGTTAAGGTCAACCGTCCAACCATTCTTCAATAGACCTGATGAATAGCCGAAAGTGCCCTTCGTTGTGCCGTATTCGGTTGTTGACATTCCGAAATCAATAACAGGAAGCTCAGAAGCAGTACGGGTAACGATGTTCACCATACCACCCATAGCGCAGTCGGCAAGCATAGAAGCGCCGAGACCTTTCTGCACCTGAACAGAATAGGTGGCATCAGCCAAGCCCATCCAGTTGTTCCAGTACATAGAGCCGGATGTGAGTCCCTGAATAGGAATACCATTAAGGAGAATAGAGATGTTATCCTGCTTGAAACCACGCATATTGAGCGTAGCATCACCATAGGAGCCGGTAGAAGCGGTTGCATACACACCTGGAAGTCCCTGGAACATCTCAAGATAGTTAGGTGCTGTCTGGTGCAGACGGATATCCGCAGGAGTAATTGTAGAGAGATTGAGTGGAGTCTCGTTAGCCTTAACGAAATGGGCACTAACGGTTACTTCCTGAAGGTTGATGGCAGAGTCTGCCATTAAATCGAGGGGATTAGCCTCTGTTTCTGACACGTTGCTAATAGTACGCATAGCCTCAACGCCCTTGTCAGCGTATGAGAGACTTGGTAGAATTGCGATACCTAAAGCAACAACTGAAAGTGATTTCTTCATTTTTGAAAAGAAAGCTTTAAATTGTTATTAATAAATTAGGCATACAATTCAAGGCTTTCTTGCATAACGGGAGAAAACGTTATGCAGATGTTTTGTTCCTGAACACGATATTGCTCAGTCTTCTTCCATCCAGACTATACTGTCGGTACCGTAATTGCAACGGTTCATGCCCAAAGGCTTGCGGACTTTACCGCCGATCGGGAATTTCACCCTGCCCTGAAGAGTTTGCAAAGGCGCGAAAACACGCCAAATTTTAAAATCGGGTGCAAAAGTAATGATTTTTCCTTAAACAAGCAAATAATTTGAAAGAAAATGTATAGGTTTGTTAATTTGGACAGGTTTTGAAAGTAAATTATCAGTAAATTGGAATCAGTAAATTAAAAAGGGAATCAAAAACTTTGTTGTTTTAGCAGCAAGCTGCTATTTACGGAACAAAAATTATCCAAAATTACCAGAAAATTTATTCCAAAAAATTTATTTTTTTATAATTTTCTGAGTAAAATTTTCTGGTCATCGTGAATAATTTTCTGTAAAGTCAAGCAACGAAGTTGCGTTTATTAGGGCATTTTGAATTCGTCGAATTCTGGTTAATTTACTCCCAATTTACTTTCCAAAAAGGAATTTGCTTTCTATACGATGTTTACTTCGGGATGGATTTCCACGCCAAAGCGGTCGAGGACATCTTTCTGCACCTGACGACAAAGGGTAACGACTTCCTCTCCTGTTGCTCCACCTTTATTAACAAGTACAAGAGCCTGCTTGTCATGTACTCCAGCACGTCCAAGTGTCTTTCCTTTCCAACCACATTGGTCAATAAGCCAACCAGCAGGGAGCTTTACGGCATCTTCTGTTGGATAATAAGGCATATTTGGATATTTAGCCAATAGCTCTTCGAGTTTTTCCTTTGATACTATAGGATTCATGAAGAAAGAGCCGGCATTACCCTCCACATTATAGTCTGGAAGCTTGGCATTACGAATATCTATGATAGTATCACGAAGAAGTTGGGCGGTTAGTTGTCCATCCTCTATATTACATGATATTCCTTTCTCTTCAAGCACCTTACGAATATTGCCATAGTCAAGGTGAGGGGTGAACGTTGTGCTTAATTGATAGGTAACATCGGTTATTATGAAACGGTTCTTCCAATCCTTCTTGAAACGAGACTGACGATAGCCATACTCACATTGTTCGTTGGTTATCTCCACAATCTCACCAGTCTCAAGGTCGAAGGCATGAAGACTAACGATAAAATCCCTTGCCTCAACACCATAAGCACCAATATTCTGAACGGCAGAAGCTCCGACCTCTCCCGGTATGATGCTGAGGTTCTCCATACCATAAAGTCCTTGCGAGAGACACCATGCTATCACATCGTCAACGGTTTCGCCAGAGCCCACCTCTACCCTATCGCGCGTAACAAATTTACGTCCTATGATTCTCGAACGAACCACAAGACCGTCATAATCGCCTGTTGGCAAGAGATTACTTCCCCTACCGATAATCAAAAGCTTTCCTTGATTGCGAGCCTCAGCTATCTCAGAGTAATGTGCCTTGAGCTCTTCCAACGTTGAGAACTCAAGGAGTTTTGTACATTTGGCGGAAATGCCGAAAGTGTTAGGAAGAAGAGTGGCCTCTCCCCCCGCCCTCCCCCGTAGGGAGGGAGCCGGAGTGCTAAAAGCCTTCTCCTCAACAGATTTTGTATGAAATTTATTCATAATATCGCAGTCTTGCCTATTGCCTTCCAGCTCCCTCCCTACGGGGGAGGGCGGGGGGAGAGGCCGTCCTTATCTTACCGCAGCAGCTCCCAGAACGGCAGCTCCAGCACCATTAAGGCCAGAAACAAGGAACTTAGCCTTACCCTTGAATACAGGCATTACATTCTCTTCGTATGCTTTCTTGATAGGATCAAACAGCAAATCACCAGCCTTTGTCATTCCACCAAAAAAGATGAAAGCTTCTGGTGAACAGAACGTTGCGAAGTCCGCACAAGCCTCGCCAAGCAGTCTGCCTGTGAACTCATAGATCTCCTTTGCAACCTCGTCACCCTTGCCTGCAGCTATGCTGACATCAAGTGATGTGATCTTATCAAGTTCTATATCACGAAGAAGCGTAGGACGATTAGTAGAAGACACTATTTCCTTTGCTGTACGAGCCACACCAGTTGCAGAGCAATAGGTCTCAAGGCATCCTTTACGGCCACAACCACATTGACGGCCATTCTCTCTACGAACTATGAAATGCCCAAGCTCACCAGCCATACCGTCGCAGCCATATACCATTTCGCCATTAATAACGATACCAGAGCCAACGCCTGTACCGAGAGTGATAACGATAAAGTTTTTCATGCCACGAGCCACGCCGTACGTCATTTCACCAAGAGCCGCAGCATTTGCATCGTTGGTGAGATGAACAGGCAGACCGCCAAGACGGTCGGAGAACATCTTTGCCAACGGCACCTTTGAATTGTGAGCCCAGGGAAGGTTTGGAGCAAACTCTATGCAACCGTTGAGGTAGTTGCCGTTAGGTGCACCTGCACCCATGTATTCTATTTTCTCAAGACCTCCAACCTGCTCAACGATAGGCATAAGGCACTTGATTGCAGCATCAGCATAGTCGTCTGCGGTAGCGAAGCCACCAGTCTTCATGGTTGAAGAAGCGATGATGTTGCCTTCATGGTCAACGATTCCGAATTCTGAGTTAGTTCCACCAAGGTCAAGGCCAATGGTATATGGTTTTGTCTGGTTCATATTTTACTTGTTTATTTACAAAAATTCTGTACAAAATTAAGAAAAAACGCGAATACCACAAAGTTTTTGGCATTATTTTGACAAGAAATGTGTGCAATTCGGGAAAAATTAGTAATTTTGCATTCGCAAATTAAAATACCCCGCCCTTGCTCCCCCTTTAAGGGGGAGATTTGGAACGAGAAAAAGTTCATATTCAAATGGGATGGGGATAGTATTCTGTAACAAATTAATTCAAGATAAATTGCCTTTTCCATTTGACCAAATAAATATCCTTGAGCTATTGCTGAAGGGCGTATTCATCGGTGTCGTGGTATCTGCCCCAATGGGACCGGTTGGCGTACTCTGCGTTCAGCGAACTCTGAACAAAGGACGAAGCTATGGCTTCATTACAGGCGTAGGTGCTGCTATTAGTGATATAATATATGCCTTGCTCACAGGTTTCGGCATGAGTTTCGTAATGGATCTCATCACCGATCATCAGAATAAATTCTATCTGCAGATATTCGGCAGTATCCTGCTCTTCATCTTCGGACTCTATTGTTTCCGCAGCAATCCGATGAAGAATATCCATGTCAGCGGAAAGAAGGGAACACTATTCCACAACGGACTGACGGCTTTCATCGTCACCATTTCAAATCCGCTCATCATCTTCCTCTTCATGGCATGCTATGCACAGGCGGCTTTTGTAGTGCCAGACCATCCGTTTGAGATGTCACTCGGCTATGCCAGTATCTTCGGAGGTGCCTTGCTATGGTGGTGGGGACTGACATGGCTTATTGACAAGGTAAGGGAGAAATTCAGCAATAAAAGCATCATTTATATCAACCGACTGATAGGCAGTATTGTAATGGTGCTCTCAGCTATAATGTTCATAGGAACGGTATTCAATCTGTACACTTTTTATTAAAAAATGCTCATAGCCCAGAAACTCAGAAAAGAAAATATTGCCGAATACTTGCTATATATGTGGCAGGTAGAGGATATCATACGTGCCTACGGATGCAATCTCATGCAGATTAAGAAAGAGTATATCTCACGTTTCGACTGTACTGACGAGCAGAAGGAGGAGATGGTGGACTGGTACGGCAACCTTATTCGCATGATAAATCAGGAGGGATGCCGAGAGAAAGGACATATTCAGATAAACAAACTCGTGTTGCAGCAGTTATCAGAACTGCACGCCCAGTTGCTCGACAGCCCAAAGTTCCCATTCTACAGCACAGAATACTATAAGGTTCTTCCTTTTATTGTTGAGCTTCGTCAGAAGAACTCTAATGGTGAGGCTGCCGGAGAGATTGAGACTTGCTTTAACGCCCTCTATGGCACTATGCTCCTTCGTTTACAAAACAAGGAGATAACCCAGAATACAGCCAATGCCGTTAAGGAAATAACCACTTTCATCGGTATGCTCAACGACTATTACTTTAAGGAAAAAGAAGATCCAAAGTTCTGGGACTAAGAGGCGAACCAAGAAATATACATATAGGATAATTATAATTTAGAAAAATAGACAAGCCCCCATCGCCGAATCGGCTCCCTCCCTACGGGGAAGGGCGGGGGGAGAGGCCGTATGAACAAAGAAATAGAAAGAAGACGCACCTTTGCGATTATCTCTCACCCGGATGCGGGTAAGACTACATTAACCGAGAAATTCCTGCTTTTCGGCGGACAGATTCAGGTGGCTGGAGCCGTTAAGAACAATAAGATTCGCAAGACCGCTACCAGCGACTGGATGGATATTGAGAAGCAGCGTGGTATCTCCGTATCAACATCCGTGATGGAGTTTGACTACCTTCCTGAGGCCGAACAGACAGAAGGTGCGCTCCCATATAAGGTGAACATCCTCGATACTCCTGGTCACCAGGACTTTGCCGAAGACACATACCGCACGCTCACAGCCGTTGACTCTGCTATCATCGTGGTAGATGGTGCAAAGGGTGTGGAGGCTCAGACACGTAAGCTTATGGAAGTTTGCCGTATGCGCAACACTCCTGTTATCATCTTCATCAATAAGATGGACCGTGAGGGACGTGATCCGTTCGACCTCCTCGACGAACTTGAGGAAGAGCTTCAAATCAAGGTTCGTCCTCTCTCTTGGCCTATCAACCAAGGTGCGAAGTTCAAGGGGGTTTACAACATCTACGAGAATCAGCTCAACCTCTTCACACCTGACAAGCAGCGCGTTACAGAGAAGGTAGCTGTTGATATCAATTCTGACGAACTCGACAAGACTGTTGGCGATCAGGATGCAAACAAGCTTCGCGAAGATCTCGAACTCGTTGATGGTGTATATCCAGAATTTGATGTTGAGACATATCGCTCTGCAGAGGTTGCACCAGTATTCTTTGGTTCTGCGCTCAATAATTTTGGCGTTCAGGAACTTCTCGACTGTTTCGTAAAGATTGCGCCATCGCCAAAGCCTACAAAGGCAGAGGAGCGCATGGTTAGCCCAGAGGAAGAGAAGTTCACAGGCTTCATCTTCAAGATTACAGCCAACATTGACCCTAACCACCGCTCTTGTATCGCATTCTGTAAGGTTTGTTCTGGCAAGTTCGTTAGAAATGCCCCTTACCTCCACGTGGGAATGGGCAAAACAGTCCGCTTCTCTTCTCCTACCCAGTTCATGGCACAGCGTAAGTCAACAATCGACGAGGCATGGGCTGGTGATATCGTTGGTCTGCCAGATAATGGTATCTTCAAGATCGGCGACACTCTTACCGAGGGCGAGAAGATTCATTTCCGCGGGCTCCCTTCTTTCTCTCCAGAATTGTTCAAATATATTGAGAACGACGACCCTATGAAGTCAAAGCAGTTTCAAAAGGGACTTGAACAGCTGATGAACGAGGGTGTTGCCCAGTTGTTCGTAAATCAGTTTAATGGTCGCAGAATCGTGGGTACTGTAGGCCAACTTCAGTTTGAGGTTATCCAGTACCGACTTGAGAACGAGTACAACGCCAAGTGTCGTTGGGAACCTGTTCATTTGCATAAGGCTTGCTGGATTGAGAGCGACGATGCTCAGGAACTTGAAGCATTCAAGAAGCGTAAGTATCAGTATATGGCAAAGGACAAGGACGGTCGTGACGTTTTCCTTGCCGACTCTGGCTACGTTCTCTCTATGGCTCAGCAGGACTTTGAGAATATCAAGTTCCACTTTACGAGTGAGTTCTAACAAGTGAAAAGTGAAGAATTTAAGTAACACTTCTGGGTGTGCTAATATAAATTCTTCACTTTTCACTCTTCTCTCTTAGTTTATAATTATGAAACTAACATTCCTCGGAACAGGAACCTCAATAGGCGTGCCTGCAATAGGATGCCAATGTGAGGTATGTCGCAGCACAGAGCCACGCGACAAGCGATTACGTCAGTCTGCATTTCTTGAGACTGACGGGGGCATTCGTGTGCTGATAGACTGCGGTCCAGATTTCCGACAGCAGACCACTCGTTTCCCGTTCACAAAGATTGATGCCGTCGTCATCAGCCATATTCATTTCGATCATGTGGCAGGTATTGACGACCTCAGGCCTTATTGTATGTTTGGCGATGTGGATATCTATTGTCAGAAAGACGTGGTACAAGCCCTTCACCAAAGCATGCCCTACTGTTTCAAGGAAAACCTATACCCAGGAGTACCACACCTTAACCTTCACTCCATCAACCCACATGAGACCTTCACATTAAGAAGAGACAACGAAGTAACGGCTTATTTTCCTCCAAGCGGATCAAATCTCGCAGGTGTCATCAACAAAGAAGGACGCACCATTTTAGTGCCCCCAGCAACTGACACGCTCCAGATAACCCCTATTCAGGTGATGCATGGCAATATGCCGATATTGGGGTATGTTTTCAGACAGCCACACACCGCCATCGCCTATATCACAGACATGAAGAGCATGGACGATAGCGAATACGAATACCTCCACGATATTGATACGCTCGTCATAAATGCCCTTCGCTTTGAGAAAATACATCATAGCCATCAGCTGGTTAACGATGCTATAGCCGTTAGCCGTCGCATAGGTACAAAGAGAACATATCTCATCCACCTCACCCACGACATCGGCACTCACGAGATTGCCAACAGTCGTCTCCCCGAAGGTTTTGAATTTGCATACGATGGGCAGGTAATCAACTGCTAAAATATAAAATAAAAAGGAAACAAATGTGTCAGATAAACCGAACACATCTGTTTCCTTTTATACATAACGATAATTTCCAATTAACCTAAAGCTTCAGCCAGTTGCCAATCATAGTCTTACCCTCTGGAGTGAGTACGCTTTCTGGATGGAACTGTATGCCATGGATGTCGAACGTCTTGTGACGGAGAGCCATAATCTGTCCCTCATCACTCTCGGCTGTTATCTCAAGGCACTCTGGCAAACCTTCCTTGCTAACCACCCATGAGTGGTATCTGCCCATAACGATACGTTTTGGCAGACCAGCAAAAATAGGATCATTACCAAACTGCGTTCCTTCAGTTGCCACACCATGGAAAACATCAGAGAGGTTGGTAAGCTTTGCACCAAACACTTCACCAATAGCCTGATGACCGAGACATACGCCAAGCATAGGTTTCTTGCCTGCATAGGTACGGATTACATCAAGCAGAAGTCCTGCCTCTGAAGGGATGCCAGGACCTGGAGAGAGGATTATCTTATCAAATTCCTCCAACTGTGGCAATTCAAACTGATCATTACGATATACTGTCACCTCTACGCCCAGTTCTTTGACAAGATGGGCAAGGTTATAGGTGAACGAGTCGTAGTTGTCTATGATTACTATTTTCATATTACATATCCTCCGCCATAATTATTGCCTTACGCAAAGCGCCAAGCTTATTGTTCACTTCCTGAAGCTCATATTCCTCATTACTCTTGGCAACTATGCCACCACCTGCCTGGAACCAGAGTTCGCCGTTACGGCTAACGAAGGTACGGATGGTAATTGCCTGATTCAGAGAGCGATCGAAGCCGATAAAGCCGATACAGCCGCCGTAAGCACCACGATTGTGTGGCTCAAGCTCTGAGATAATCTGCATGGCACGAACCTTTGGAGCACCAGAGAGAGTTCCCGCAGGGAAAGTATCAATAAATGCCTTGATTGGATCTGCGTCCTTGTCGAGAGTACCTGAGACACGACTCACAAGATGGATAACGTGTGAATAGAACTGCATGTCCTTGTAGAAATCCACATGCACGCCGTGACAGTTGCGCGAAAGGTCGTTACGGGCAAGGTCAACTAGCATAACGTGCTCTGCATTCTCCTTTGGATCATTACGCAGATACTCAGCATTTTTACGATCCTGCTCAGCATTACCCGTACGCTTTGTTGTGCCGGCAATAGGGTCGATATAGGCATGATATGAATCGCCCTTCTTCTCTATGCGGCAATGTGTCTCTGGTGAAGAACCGAAGATGCGGAAGCCTCCGAAATCGAAATAGAAGAGGTATGGTGAAGGGTTGATGCTGCGAAGAGCGCGATAGAGTTTGAAGTCATCACCCTCGTACTTCTGCTTAAAGCGACGGGCAAGCACAATCTGGAACACATCACCACGGAGACAATGCTTTATGCCCTGACGGATATTTGCCTTATGCTCCTCATCAGTAAGAGTTGAGGTATAGTCACCTACAGGGTGGAAGTCATAGACACGAATCTGACGATTATTGATATCCTTCTCAAGAACGTCAAGGTCATCAGGCTCCCCCTCGGTAAGAAGCTCGATAATAATCATCTCATTACGGAAATGGTCAAACACTACGACATCCTTATAGAGGATATAGAGCAGGTCTGGGGCATCGTTCTTTGCCTGTGTCTCGTCCTTTACGTTGATATTCTCGAAATAACGAACGGCATTAAATGAGGTATAGCCGAAGAGTCCGCAGTTCTCGCTATTCTCGCCCTCAATCTGGAAAGCAGAGAGAAACTCATTAATGAGCTGAGCCGAACCGTATTCCTTCGTTATCTCGTGCTGCACCTGTGTGCCGTCAGGATATTTGCAAACACCCATTCCATGCTCGATAGAGACGCTGCCGATAGGATGCACGCCGATGAATGAACGTGAATTCTCGCCACCATGATAGTCGGAGCACTCCATGAGAGCCGACATTGGGTAGTCGTCACGAATTTTCATATATGCCGATACGGGAGTATTGAGGTCGCCCAGTATCTTTTTTGAAGCGGTATGATATTTGTACATTTTTGAAAATATTAAAGATTAGAGAGTTAAGTGTAATGTAGATAGTATCATCATTCTACATTACACTTTTAACTTTACCCTATCTCATTCTGATGAGCGAGATAAGTATCCAAATCCTTGTCACCACGACCAGAGACGGTTAGAACGACAACATCGTCCTTTCTGAACTGACCTGCCACCTTTGGAAGAAGGGCGAGGGCATGGGCTGACTCAAGAGCAGGAATGATACCCTCCATACGGGTAAGCTCGAAGGCAGCACGAAGCGCCTCATCGTCATTGGCAGGAAGAACCTGAGCACGACCTGTCTCATAGAGGTTACAATGCATAGGACCTGTGCCTGGATAGTCAAGACCCGCAGAGATTGAGTAAGGCTCAATGATCTGTCCGTCTTCTGTCTGCATCAACTTGATCTTTGAACCGTGGAGAATACCCGTAGTGCCCACCTGCATACTTGCAGCTGTCTTGTCGGTGTCTACGCCGAGACCGCCAGCCTCACCGAGGATAATCTTCACACGCTCATCGTCAAGATAGTGATAGATAGTGCCGGCTGCATTAGAGCCACCACCTACACAAGCCATGAGATAGTCAGGATAGTTGCGACCTATCTTCTCCTCCAACTGCCACTTTATTTCCTCAGAGATAACGCTCTGGAGCTTTGCAACCATCTCTGGATATGGGTGTGGACCAACAGTTGAACCGATGATATAAAAGGTATCTGAAGGGTGACAACACCAGTCGCGGATAGCCTCGTTAGTACCGTCCTTCAGGGTCTTGTTACCACTCTGAACAGGAACGACAGTAGCACCAAGCATCTTCATGCGCTCCACGTTGACGTGCTGACGCTGAACATCAAGAGCACCCATATAAACCGTACAAGGCATATTCATAAGGGCACAAGCCGTAGCAGTAGCCACGCCATGCTGTCCCGCACCTGTCTCAGCGATGATACGTGTCTTACCCATCTTCTTTGCAATAAGAATCTGACCAAGTGCGTTGTTTATCTTATGCGCTCCCGTGTGGTTCAAGTCCTCGCGCTTCAGATAGAGCTGACATCCGTACTTCTCGCTCATGCGCTTTGCGAAATAGAGAGGTGAAGGGCGACCAACATAGTCGCGCAAAAGGGCGTGATAATCCTTCTTGAACTCATCACTCTCGATGATCGGGAGGTATGCGTTCTTCAGATCCTCCACCGTCTTATATAATATCTCAGGGATGTATGCACCACCATAGTTGCCGTAGAATCCCAGGTCGTTTACTGTATATTTGCTCATATTTTTCAATCTTTACTTACTTAACGCCTCAAAAAGATTATCCAGCGCCTTGTCTGCATCGCCGTTTGCCTGTTCAAGAAGTTGAACGAACTTACTACCGATGATAGCTCCTGCGGCATTTGCCTGTGAGGACTCAAGCGTCTGCTTATTGCTGATACCGAAACCTATCATGCGAGGGTTGCGGAGGTTCATGCTGTTGATGCGCTGGAAATATTCCTGCTTAGCCTCATCGAATGATTTCTGCGCCCCCGTGGTGCTTGCTGATGATACCATATACACGAATCCGTCAGTATGCTCGTCGATGAAGCGGATGCGCTCCTCTGATGTCTCTGGAGTAATGAGCATGATGATACGGATATCATATTTGTCAGCCACAGGCTTTACCTGCTCCATATAGTCCTTGAAAGGAAGGTCAGGAATGATAGCACCACTAACACCACACTCTACACAACTCTTGCAGAACTCCTCAATGCCATACTGCAACACCACGTTGAGGTAGCCCATGAGCACGAGCGGCATCTTCACCTCATCCTTGATTGCCTTTAACTGTGAGAAGAGAAGGCGGAGCGACATACCGTTGCGGAGTGCCTTCGTAGCAGCATCCTGAATAACAGGACCGTCAGCCATTGGGTCGCTAAAAGGTATTCCAACCTCAACCATATCAATGCCGTGACGCTCCATTGACTTTATCACATCCCCTGTTCCCTCAAGTGTAGGGCATCCTGCACAGAAATAGAGGGAAAGGATTTTACGATCTTTTGCCGAAGCAAATAATTGATTTATCTTGTTCATATTAAGAATCGGCCTCTCCCCCCGCCCTCCCCCGTAGGGAGGGAGCCGGAAGGCTAAAGGCAATTATTATTTCATTGTTATTATTTTATTAGTTTGTGTAGGCACTCCGGCTCCCTCTCTACGGGAGAGGGCGGGGGGAGAGGCCTCTTACGAACGCCTTCAGCTTCTTCACATCCTTCATCGCTGGCTCCGTCTCAAACTTCGAGTTGAGGTCTATGCCCACGCACATCGGATGTTTGAAAGCCTTTACGCGCTCCACATCCTCTGGTCCAATTCCTCCAGAGAGCAAGAACGGAATGTTACCGTCATACCCCTCAAGTACCGACCAGTCGAACTGCTCACCACTACCGCCCACGCACTTACATTTAGTGTCGAAGAGCAGCATGTCAGCATGTCCCTCGTACTCACGCCATCGCTTCACATCATCAGCCTCGCGGATGCTTAGTGCCTTGATAATCTTGATATCTGGCGCGATATCAGGAATGAGTGTTGCCTTGAGGTTATCAATCATCACAGCCGACTCATTTCCATGTAGTTGCACATAGTCAAGTTGGAAGTTATATACGCGCGTCACGATATTCTGAGGCATATCATCAACGAACACACCCACATATTTCACATCAGCCTTCCTGCCATCGAGCATATTATCATTCACACGATCAGGAATGATACCTGTACGAGACGAAATCTGAGACACATACCTCGGACTCTTCGGCCAGAAGATGAACCCCATGAGGTCAATACCCAAGGCTGATACCTCTGCAATATTCTGTGGGTCGCGCATTCCGCAGACCTTGATAATTGGATTTTTCATTTTTATTTAACAAACTACCTGCTTTATAAACTCTCCGAGCGCAGCTCCTGGATTCTCAGTCTTCATGAAATTCTCACCTATGAGGAAACCGTTGAAGCCTGCCTGGCGCAACTCCCGAACCGTCTGCGGATTTGAGATTCCGCTCTCGCTCACCTTGCACGCATCCTTCGGAAGAAGCTCTGCCATGCGGAAGGAATTCTCCACCTTAGTAATAAACGTGCCGAGGTTGCGGTTATTTATTCCGCACATATCAGGACCAAGCTCCACATACTCAAGCTCTGGCTCGCTATGCATCTCAAGAAGCACCTCAAGCTGAAGGTCGTGCGCCTTATTCAAGAGGTCACGACACTCGCTCTTCTTTAGGTCGGCTGCTATGAGAAGAACAGCAGAAGCTCCACAAAGGCGAGCCTGATAAAGCTGATACTCATCAATCACGAAATTCTTGTAGAGAACAGGAATTGTAACGCCTGATTTACGAGCAATTTCGACAAACTCATCACAACCTCCAAAGTACTTAGTATCAGCAAGAATACTCAAAGCTGAAGCCCCGTTCTGCTGATACGAGAGTGGAATGACATCTGCCCTACCCTCTTCCTTTATCCATCCCTTGGAAGGAGACTTGCGCTTGAACTCAGAAATGATACCAGAATCGGATGCCATCAAGGCTCCACGCATAGAAGGAACTTCAGCACCTTCATCCATTATCTCCTCCACCTTCTTGGCGAGTTCACGGAATGGAAGCTGCTGTTTAAACTGCTCTACCTCTATTCGCTTGTGAGCGATTATCTCGTCTAAAATATCTGTCATAAAGACCCACCCCCAACCCCTCCCATAAAGGGAGGGAAGTAGTTACAATTTCTTGTTAGCGGGGGGTACGCTTTTATTTGTTATTATTAAACTCTTCACAGCCCCACCTTTTAGCAGATATTATTCGCAAGCTCATCAGCTTCGCAGTTCCTATCTACTCCCCTCCCTTTATGGGAGGGGCAAGGGGGTGGGTCTGTTATTTATTAATTTCAATAAACTTCTTCAGCGTTGCCAATGCCTTACCACTCTCAAGGCTTTCCTTTGCCTTCGCAATACACTCCTCGATCGGCATCTTACCAGCTTCGAGCGTCTGAATTGCGAAGGCTGCATTTATGATGACAACATTCTTTTGTGACTCCGTTGCCGTGTTCTCAAGAACAGAATCGAATATCTTCATAGCCTCTTCCTTCGTACTGCCACCATAGATTTCCTCTGGCTTCGCAAGCGGCATCTTCACATCGTTTGGAGAGAAGATTTTCTCATAACTGTTGGTCGTAACCTTGAAGTTACTTGTCAAAGAAATCTCGTCATATCCGTCGATTGAATTCTCAATAGCATAGTCAACACCAAGCTTCTGATACACACTATTATACAAGCGCATCTGGTCAAGGTTTGCCACACCAAGCAACTGGCACTTAGGCTGACTTGGATTAACGATAGGACCAAGAAGGTTGAAGACCGTTGGGAACTCCACAGCCTTACGGATTGGGGCAACGAACTTCATCGCACGAGCAAACAATGGAGCATGAAGGTAAACAATACCAGATTCGTTGATTGAACGGTTAAGCTGATCAATATCGTTTGTGAACTTAACTCCGTGACCTTCAATCACATTACTTGCTCCACTTACAGATGTTGCAGCCACGTTACCATGCTTTGCAACCTTATATCCTGCACCAGCCACAACGAAACAAGCACAAGTAGAGATATTGAAGGTGTTCTTCTGATCACCACCAGTACCAACGATATCGATATAACGGTCGGCATCAAGAAGAGCAGGAACACCCGTTTCAAGAATACCGTCACGAAAACCGAGAAGCTCGTCAACCGCAATACCACGCATCTGCAGGCAAGCCAGAAGAGCCGTAATCTGTGCATCGTTAATCTCCTGACGAGTGATAGCCAGAAGAATATGTCTCATTTCCTCACGCGAAAGCAACTCATGCTCAAGTACTCTCGCCAAAATTTCCTTCATTACCATTGAGCTAATATTTTATTTGTATTTGAAAATCCACATTTCAAGTAAAAAGGGCCTGTCGCGTTTGCGACAGACCCTTTGAATATCTCTATATACTTGACTAGTACATATACGGTCTTAGCAACTCACGACTTATTCAAATCCCGAGCTACGCCACCACCAATATGTACGAACGTTTTGTTTCATGCTGCAAAAGTACACATTTATTTTGAAAAAACAAACTTTTTGGCATATTTTTTCGACATTTGTTTACATTTTTCCCAACAGAGGCAAAAAAACATCGCGTTTTTTGGTATTTACGTTATTATTACGTACCTTTGTACTTTGTTTCGACACATTATTAATAAATAAGAAAATTCGGACGTCTCCCTATGTAAGTCCGTACCAAACTCGATGAAGGTCCGTTCTAGGTCCGCTTCTGAATGGGAGGTTCATCGAGTTTGGTTCGGAGTTAAAGCGAAGGAAGAGCGGAATCATAGTGGAGGTTCAAAGGGGAAGGAACATTCTTGATTGCAAGAAGTAATTCCGGCTTAGAAAATAGTAATTCTGTAAATATTAAATAAAATTGATTTCAGTAGAAGGATTAACGGTGGAGTTTGGCGTGAAGCCATTGTTCCTCGACGCGAGTTTCGTGGTTAACGATCGTGACCGAATCGCCCTCGTGGGTAAGAACGGTGCAGGAAAATCCACTATGCTAAAGATATTGTGCGGCAAGCAGACACCTACCTCGGGCACCGTTGCCGTACCTAACGACTACACCATCGGCTATCTGCCACAGGTGATGATTCTCCAGGATGACACCACGGTACGCGAGGAGGCAAGGAAGGCTTTCGCAAAGATCACACAGCTAAAGGAGAAGATTGACGAGCTGAACCAGCAGTTGGCTGAGCGCACCGACTATGAGTCTGAGGCGTATATGTCTCTCGTGGAAAAGTTCACGCAGGAGCATGAGCGCTACATGATGATGGGCGGCGATAACTACGAGGCTGAGATTGAGCGCACGCTGACGGGTCTCGGTTTCCTCAGAACAGACTTCGACCGTCCTACCAATGAGTTCTCGGGCGGTTGGCGAATGCGCATCGAGCTTGCGAAGATTCTGCTTCAGAAGCCTGACGTGCTGCTGCTCGACGAGCCTACCAACCACCTCGACATCGAGTCAATACAATGGCTGGAACAGCAGCTGTCGCAGAGTTCGCGCGCCGTGGTGCTGGTGAGCCACGACCGTGCCTTCATCAATAACGTGACCAACCGCACGCTGGAGATTTCATGCGGCAAGGTGATTGACTACAAGGTGAAGTATGACGAGTATGTGAAGCTGCGCGCCGAGCGCAGGGAGCAGCAGATTCGTGCCTACGAGAACCAGCAGAAGGAGATTGCCGACACGAAGGCGTTCATTGAGCGTTTCCGCTATCAGGCTACGAAGGCGGTGCAGGTGCAGCAGAGGATTAGACAACTGGAGAAGATTGTGCCTATTGAGATTGACGAGGTTGATACTTCTGCGCTCCGATTGAAGTTCCCTCCTTGCCTTCGCTCGGGCGACTACCCAGTCATCTGCGATCAGGTGGCAAAGAGCTACGGAGAGCATCAGGTGTTCGCCAACGTGGACATGATGATAAAGCGTGGCGAGAAGGTGGCTTTCGTGGGCAAGAACGGTGAGGGTAAGTCAACGCTGGTGAAGTGCATCATGGGCGAGATTGACTATGAGGGCACTCTGAAGGTGGGCCATAACACGCAGATTGGCTACTTCGCGCAGAATCAGGCGCAGTTGCTCGACGAGAACCTCACGGTGTTCGAGACAATTGACAACGTGGCGAAGGGTGAGATCCGACTGAAGATAAAGGATATTCTCGGCGCGTTCATGTTCGGCGGTGAGGCAAGCGACAAATACGTCAAGGTGCTTTCGGGCGGTGAGCGTTCACGACTGGCAATGATCCGCCTATTGCTTGAGCCTGTTAACTTCCTCATCCTCGACGAGCCTACGAACCACTTGGACATGCAGTCGAAGGATGTGCTGAAGGAGGCTATCCGCGCTTTTGACGGTACGGCTATCATAGTGAGCCACGACCGTGACTTCCTCGACGGCCTTGTGGATAAGGTGTATGAGTTCGGTGGCGGTAAGGTTCGTGAGCATCTGGGCGGCATATATGAGTATCTGAGATTCCATAATGCGGAGACGATTGAGGAGGCGACGACCCTTTCCCCCGCCCTCCCGAGGGAGGGAGCCGCTAACGCCCCCAAGGAAGCCGCTCCGACGGATAACGCCCTTTCCTACGCTGAGCGTAAGGAGCAGCAGAAGAAGATCAATAAGATTCAGAAGCAGATAAAGGCGTGCGAGGAGAAGATTGCCACGCTTGAGGCAAGGCTCGATGAGCTGGGCAAGAAACTGGAAGACCCTGCCAATGCCTCGGATATGAAGCTCGTGAATCAATATACTGAGACGCAGGAGGCTCTGGACAAGGAAATGGAGACTTGGGAGGAGCTGAGCCTGAAATTGGAATAGGGGCCCCTCACCCGTCACTTCGTGACACCCTCTCCCCAAGGGGCGAGGGGGAAGTTAGTAATGAAGGCATAAGGGCATGGACAATAACAAAAGACAAAATTAGCAAAATATAAAACAATATGCTTAGAATATTCAGAAAGAAAGATATTTCAAAAAGTAATTCCCAGAGCGGAAAAATGGTAACTCTAACCTCGCCCCTTGGGGAGAGGATGCCCGCAGGGCAGGTGAGGGGCCGCCGTTTGAACCGCTGTTTGGGTGCAGTTTTTACTATGGCTTTACTATCTATGCCTTTGGCAACAATGGCACAGCACAAGGT
>CAMJKP010000010.1 GCA_946406435.1 uncultured Prevotellaceae bacterium
CCAGAAAATTTAAATTTTCTGGTAATTTTCTAAAAATTTTTGTTCCGTCAACAGCAGCTTGCTGCTAAAACAACATAGTTTTAATTCGTCGAACTGACGTTAATTATTGTAATTCCTTACATTTTGCTATGTCGAGATTATATTTTGAAAAAAACTGGAAGAATTTAAATAGGGGGGGTGCACTTTTGTCTGTTTTTACCCCTTTGCCTACTGATTACCAGTAATTTACGTTGCGTGTATCCCCCCCCCGAAATCTTTCTTTCCATAGGTGCACTTTGGGGGAGGGGTGCACGCTTTGTTATCTCTTGATTGTCAGGGCATTATACCTAAAAATGGGCAAAAGTGCACCCCCCTATTTAAAAACTCTCGCGAAAAAATATTCTGAACGCGGAAATAACGAAAGAAGGTTAAAAATTTTCACCTCCCTCTCAGGTCCGTTGTAAGTCCGTTTCAGGTCCGTTGTAAGTCCGTTCCAGAACTATAGGATCATAGGACTTACAAGGGACTTGCTTGGGAATTAGTGAAGCTGTTCTTCAGGATAGGTAATTCGTCGAACTCACGTTATTTTACATGTCCCCCCAAAAAGAACAATTATGGATTATAAAGATAAAATTGAGCAAATGCTTATAAATGATGAGATTGGTACGTTGAGTGAATTGAAATACTATCAGTCATATTCCTCTGATAAACCAGGAGATTATCACTTTGTGGAAAGTGATAATGTGTTTACAAGAAAGGCACGTTTGTTACAGGCGATTCGTAGATGGCAGACTGGGGCAGAATGTGGTTCTTTCATAAAAGGAGGAATTAGATATTATCATCCAAATCTTGCAGAAGATGGGGAAAAGTCAGGATGTAATTTCCTTCATCATGAAATTTTTGAGTATGCCAAAAACAGGATTAAGAATAAAAAGAAGTATGAAACGATTGAATCTAATCGACTTTTTAACAATTTCCTGTCTAGTCAACCTATGGCTTTCAATCTTTTTTATCCTCTAATGAAAATTGTAAAAAGTGATGAAGGTAAACGTCGACTTGCAAATGTGGTTTCTCGTTTAGTTGACAAATACAACATTTTGAATATTGAAAAAATTACCGAGGTTGGGATTGAGTTCATTCCTGACTATTATGAATGCTGTCTTAATGATAAGACTGCTATGGATGCTTTCTTTCGTTATGTTACTTATAATGGAAAGAAAGGAATTATTGCTATAGAAACGAAATATACTGATACTCTTGGAAAAAATCAGGCTTCAGATCCATCGTTGGCTATTAACGCCATACAACGTGATGGAATATCGCAGATTTTTACGATGGAGGGAAAAGAGAATATTGTTTCGGGCAGGATAGAACTATCTCAAGTGTATCGGAATTTCCTTCTAACGGAAACTGTAAGATTATACGAAAAACTTGATGAATCCATATCAATAGTAGTATCTCCTCAGGAAAATAAAAGTAATAAAAAAGACGAGGAACAATTATCAGATATATTGGATAAAAAGTATAAATACAAGTTCCAGGTCTTTTCTCTTGAGGCATTTGTGGATGCAATCATTGAAGAATTTCCAGATGAAGAAATATTCAAAAAATTCCGTCACAGATATCTTGATTTTAGAACTGCGGAATGGCTTCTGGGACATGCTTAGAAGTGATATTTCTTGATAATAGTTTTATGAGAAGATGAAACGCCTTTTTATAAAAAATATATTTTTCTTTCCTCATACTGCAATATGGGCGTAAAAATTGCGTTAGATATAAATGTGCATATAATGCATAGTTAAAAATTGAATTATGAAGAAAATAACAGTTTGGGCACTTGCGGTTCTTATGGCTGTGCCTGTAATGGCTGACACAACAAGCGAGAATGTCGGCGAGAACAAGGAAAACACTCAGGATAACTCTGAGTTCATGTCTGATGAGCGTACAGAAGAAGGCTTCATCACACACTATCTTAACAACGCTATTGCCTCTGGAATGCAGCAGGCAGACCAACAGGAGGAAAAGGAGTATGGCCGTAAGGTTACATCTTTCGTTTCTGCTCCTAAGTTCGGTGGTTATTTCATCGGTAAGTATGCTGCGACTAATCAGGATGGTAAGCACTCAGGTGATGGATTCACACAGCGTCTTGTACGTCTCTATGTTGACGGCACTATTCTTGGCGATTTTGCTTATCGTATTCAGCTCCAGACAAATAACGCATCTTTCCATATGAAGGATTTCTTCGTAGAGTGGAAGAAATATCCGGAGTTCAAGGTTAAGATTGGTCAGTATAAGCGTGCTTTCGGTCTTGAGAACCCAATGAACCCATGGGATGTGGGAGTAGGTGATTATTCTCAGCTCACAAAGAAACTCACAGGTCACTCAGACTTTATTGGTGCAGAGAATACCAGCAACGGCGGTCGTGATCAGGGTATTCAGTTCCAGGGCGATCTCTTTCCAGCAGAGGACGGTCATCGCTTTGTTCACTATCAGCTCATGGTCAGCAACGGTCAGGGCATAAACACAGCAGATGCCAACTCTCAGAAGGATATAACTGGTACTATTCAGATTCAGCCAATCAAGGGCTTGTTCGTCGGCGCATATGGTTGGACAGGTAACTTCACAGCATCTAATGGTGTGACAGTTGATCGTAATCGTTATCTTATCTTTGGAAAGTATGACGTAAACGATTGGTCATTCCGTGCTGAGTATGCTCACTCTACAGGTCATAAGGTAAGTGACTATAAAGTTGACGAATATACAGGTGAAACTTATTGGACAGGCACAGGTCGTGCAGACGGCTGGTATGCAACTGTCGGAATCCCTTGCACTCCTTGGCTCAAGACTTGGCTCAAGTATGATGCATATCGTGATAATGGCCAGTGGGGTTCAAACAAGTCAATCTACTCTATCTGTCCTGTTATCAACCTTCACAAGAACCTTATGTTCCAGCCACAGTTCAACTATGTTCATGATAGGAACAGCGTTTCTGATCCTAACTACACAGAATTCTGGCTTGAGACATACGTGAGATTCTAAGTGAAAGAAAAATAAATAAAAAAAATACAGGTTGGTGTTCAGAAATTTGAAACTAACCTGTATTTTTCGTTTTATGACTATCACGTTATTGTAAACTTCGCTTCACCTCCGCTTCTCCTTCGCTTCTAATCCGTTTCTAATCCGCTCCTAAGAATGGGAGGGAAATGGGACTTACATGGGACTTACAACGGATTTGCTTCGGACTTACATCGGATTTGCTTATACGGATATTTTTTTACGAAGAAGGTTGAACGACATTGTTGCTAAAAGTTGAATATTTTCTTCAAATAAAGAGACTTAATAATAGAAAATATTTATTAGGATGGTCATCCTAATAAATCAAAAATCCAGGCTCAATGCTCTAAAATTGCCAATATGGCATAAAATAAAATCTGGGTACTTTGTAAAGCAAAAACATGATATGTCGAAATCTGGAAAAAAAGAATTTTAGAACAACTCTGCAACTCGTCACCCGTAGCGTTGTAATAATTTGTATGTCAGAGAGTTGTAACGGTGATTCATTTCACTTCACTCGTCACCCACTCATCACCCTTACGTGTGTATTGCTTTGATATTGAATGATTTGCAGAGACGTTTCACTCGTCACCCAAAATCGGTGATGAGTGGTGATGAGTGAATTAACCTTGTATTTCTCACATTCTCAATAAGATACAAAGATTTTGATGATGAGTGGGTGACGAGTGTTTAAAAATGAATCACCACTGTAACGTTAAGAGCCACAGTAACTTGCAGCGTTGAGGGTGACGAGTTGCAGAGTTGTTCTAAAATTCTTTTTTTCTGAATTTTTATATTTTTCATGATTTACATCCACATCTTTTTTAACTTCACACCCATATCTCCCGAATGAGAGATATGGGTGAAAAACTTTCATCTCACTTCTTTTTTGCTTTCCTTATATTTCAGCCAATCTTCTTCTGTTTTCCACATCCATTTCCTATCTTTAATGAATTTTGCACGTGGATAAACTATATTGGTGCAGGGGACAAAGTGGAAATTATAATCATGATTTTTGTCGCACTGTCTATTACTTTCCAATGTACAAGAATCTTTAATCGCGAACTTACACACTTCACATTCCGTATTAATATGTAGCAAGTCTGTCCAACGATACATTTCGCAATACACAGTATCATTACGTACTTCATAAACACCCCTCATGCCATACCATCGTTTTGGATACAATATATCTTTTGATAGACTTAGACTATTGCCAAAATCTATTCTGCCATTATCTCTTTTAGCTTTGTCAAAGCCAAATTCTGCACATATCCCATCTGGATAAAAAACATACCCTCCAACACTTACAGAATCCATTCTTTCAACAGAGCCACAAATATAGCATCCATCAATACGGAAACGACCTTGGTGTGCATTTGCTTCTCCATAGGTTAGATGATTATCAGCACACTTCTTCACCCAATTACCAACCACAGTATGGCAACTGCAAAACAAAAACAAAGATAATAATGCAACGATTATTATATTCTTCATAAAAATAATTTTTGGGGAATAAATTTTCTGGTAATTTCGGAGAACCTGCTTTAGCTTGTTGAGCTTTGCGAAAAATTTTTGTTTCGAAAGCAGCAACTCTTTTGCTAAAAGACGATTTGTTGAAATTACGTTAGTTTCGCTATCATCTGTCTTGCGGCATTCTCTGGAGCAGATTCATTTCCGAGTCTATCATCAATGATGTCGTATTCTGAGAGCATTTTTGATCTTCCTTCTCCATTAGGAAGAATCTTGCCAAGTTCCTCGCGGATGGTCTTTACAGAGAATCGATCGGCAAATAATTCCTGAACTACTTCCTTGTCTGCAATCAGATTAACGAGTGATATGTATTTGCACTTGATGATGTGATTGAATGCCCATCTTATGAAATGTGGGACAGGAGTCTTGTAGCAGACTACCTGTGGAACGTCGAAGATGGCGGTTTCGAGAGTTGCCGTACCGCTTGTGACAAGGGCGGCGGTAGAGTGGGAGAGTAGGGCGTAGGTCTCGTTGTGAGTGCGTCCTACGATGTTATTTCCTATATATTTATTGTAATAATCCTCGTCGATACCTGGGGCACAGGCGAGGACTGGCTGATATTCTGGATATGCCTTTACGGCCTCTAACATTGCCGGAAGGTTGTCTTTTATCTCCTGTCGTCTGCTACCAGCCAAAAGGGCAATAATCGGCTTGTTCGCATCAAGGTTATTCCTCTTGCAGAAGTCCTCGTAGGTCTCTTGGTATTCTGAACGGAAAAGCCTAACCTCATCTGCCGTTGGATTACCAACGTAATGAATAGGATAGCCATGTTTTCCTTCGAAGAACTCCTTTTCAAAAGGCAATATGGAGAATAGCTCGTCCACATCCCTCTTGATGTTTTTGATACGATATTCCTTCCAAGCCCAGAGTTTAGGTGCAATATAATAGAATACCTTTGGCTTCTTCCCGTTATCTTTTCTCGCTCTAAGATATTTTGCGATATTCAGATTGAATCCTGCATAATCAACCAGTATCACCACGTCTGGCTGCCACTCGGTAATGTCTTTCTTGCACATTGCCATATTCTTGAATATGGTTGGCAGATGCAGAAGTACAGGGATGAACCCCATATATGCAAGTTCCTTATAGTGGCGTACGCGCTCTCCTCCCTCGGCGGTCATATTGTCACCACCGAAGAATCTGAACTCGGCATCTTTGTCTTGTTCCTTGAGCGCCTTCATAAGGTGCGAAGCATGCAAATCTCCGCTTGCCTCTCCTACTATAAGGTAGTATTTCATAAAAATGCGGCCTCTCCCCCCGCCCTCCCCCGTAGGGAGGGAGCTGAAGAGCGAAAGGCATGTTAATTGTTAATTGTTAATTTAAGAGTCTTTAAGTAGTCAAAGTCTGTGATATCCACAGAGATCGGCGTGATAGCCACATAGTTATGTTTCAAAGCCCAGGCATCTGTGTCTTCAGCCTCAGGCTCATCATTCTGATAGTATCCGCACATGAAATAATAGTCATATCCGCGACTTGGATGAGTGCATTTCTCTACCTCGTTTCTCCAATGTCCGTGAGCCATTCTGCAAACCTTTACACCAGCAGGCTTTTCCGTCTTCGGGAAGTTGACGTTCAGACATGTCATTTTTGGCATTCCGTCCTTCAAAGCTTTCTCTACAAGTGTTCTGACAATATTGGTCATTGGCTCAAAGTTGGCATCCTCGGCATAGTCACATAGAGAGAACGCTATGCTTGGAATACCTTTGATAGCACCTTCTGTCACTACTCCCACGGTACCGCTATAATGGGCATTGGTACTTGCGTTGTCGCCATGATTTATTCCACTAAGGACAAGTGCAGGCTTTCTTGGACATACCTGTGAATATGCCATCTTAACACAATCTACGGGGGTGCCAGAACAAACCCATGTTTGGACGTTTCCTTCCGTTTTCTGAAGGCGTAGAGTGAGAGCTTCCATAGAGAAAGAACAACTCTTTCCAGAGCGTCCTCCGTCAGGTGCACATACAATTATGTCTCCGTAATCAGCAACCATGCGGACAAGTTCGTTGAGTCCCTTTGCCTGATAGCCATCATCGTTTGATATGAGAATTAATGGTTTCATTTTGGCTGCAAAAATAATAAAAAACTATGTAATTAGTCATTAAAATGCAAAAAAATGTATTTTATTTGAGACAAAATCCTCGTATTTGGAAAAAAAATAGTATCTTTGCAATCTAATATGTACATATCAGTAAGATCATGAACAAAAAACTCGGTAAAATAATCGCGCTCGCTAATCAGAAAGGAGGCGTTGGCAAGACAACAACAACCATCAATCTGGCTGCGTCTCTTGCTACATTGGAAAAGAGCGTACTTGTGGTTGACGCCGATCCTCAGGCAAATGCTTCGAGTGGTCTTGGAGTTGACCTCCAGCAGATTGACAGCTCTCTATACGAGTGCATCATCGACCACGTTGATGTGCGTGATGCAATCTATACCACGGATATCTCCGGACTTGATATAATACCAAGCCACATTAACCTTGTCGGAGCAGAAATAGAGATGCTTAACATACAGAACCGTGAGCACGTCATCTCAAAACTCCTTGCGCCAATCCGCGATGAGTATGACTATATCCTCATTGACTGTAGTCCTTCACTTGGACTTATCACCGTCAATTCACTTACAGCGGCTAATTCTGTTATTATCCCTGTTCAGTGTGAATACTTTGCTCTCGAGGGTATTAGCAAACTGCTCAATACTATCAAGATAATCAAGAGCAAGCTTAATCCGCAGCTTGAGATTGAAGGTTTCCTTCTCACAATGTATGATTCACGTCTTCGTCTGGCTAACCAGATCTATGACGAGATTAAGCGTCACTTCCAGGAACTTGTGTTCAAGACGGTCATTCAGCGTAATGTGAAAATCTCAGAGGCACCTTCACACGGTCTGCCAGTTATTCTCTATGATGCAGACTGTACTGGTACCAAGAATTTCCTTGCCCTCGCAAAGGAGATTATCTCTCGCGAGAAGTAGTTTGATGTACAATTTTCCATTTACAATGTACAATTTGTATTAGGTGTGATTTTTTGATTTCAACCTTCATACTTTTGAATAAAAATGGCAGTTCATAAGAAATATAATGCCCTTGGCCGTGGTCTCGATGCCCTTATCTCAACTGAGGGTGTCCGTCCGCAGGGCTCTTCTACTATAAACGAGATTCCGATATCTCAGATTGAGGCTAATCCTAATCAGCCTCGTCGTGAGTTCGATTCGGAAGCTCTTCAGGAACTCGCAACCAGTATTCGCGAGATAGGTATCATACAGCCTATCACCCTTCGCCAGATTGACGATAATCGCTTCCAGATTATTGCAGGTGAACGTCGTTGGCGTGCGTCTCAGATTGCTGGTCTTACTGCAATTCCTGCCTATATACGCACGATTAGCGATGAGAGCATCATGGAGATGGCTCTCGTTGAGAATATCCAGCGTGAGGATCTCAACGCTATCGAAATAGCACTTGCTTACCAGCATCTCCTTGAGAATGATGGTATGACACAGGAAAAAGTAAGTGAGCGTGTTGGTAAATCACGTGCGGCTATCGCCAACTATCTCCGTCTTCTTCGTCTTCCTGCACAGATACAGCTGTCGCTTCAGAAGAAGGAAATCGACATGGGACATGCACGTGCTCTTCTGTCAATAGATTCGCCATCTCTTCAGATAAAACTCTATAAGGAGATAATGAAGAATAACTATTCCGTGCGTAAAGTGGAGGAAATGGTGAGTCTTCTGAAGAATGGTGAGGAAATACCAACGGGGACAAAGAAGATTGTTGCTAAACAACAGCTTCCAGAGGAGTTTAATGTCCTCAAGAATCGTCTCTCGGAATTCCTGAACACTAAGGTGCAGTTTACCTGCAATCCGAAGGGAAAAGGTAAAATCTCCATTCCTTTCAATAGTGAGGAGGATTTGGAACGTATCCTTACACTCTTCGATAAGTTGAAGTAAAAAGCCTCCTTGCCCAATTTAT
Source organism: uncultured Prevotellaceae bacterium (assembly GCA_946406435.1). GTDB lineage: Bacteria > Bacteroidota > Bacteroidia > Bacteroidales > Bacteroidaceae > Prevotella. The sequence goes on from CAMJKP010000010.1 coordinate 8,537, forward strand.
GGGATTTTGATCGTTGGAGGAAAATACAGTAAACATCCTTCTCTTTGAGAAGGCTTGGTTAGGCTATTAATTGCAAATAAATAAAAAATATCGCTTTTTGATAATGGTAGTGAGCTTATGGTTCTCTGCCATTGTTGCGTATGCCCAGAAGGATTCTGACACTATACAGTCTGTATCCGTTGAGCCTGAGTTAATAGAAGGGAAGGTCATACGGGACCTAACCCCTGCCGACTCTATAACTGCTCTCAAAATGGCTGGCAAAAAGGCAAAGCGTGATTGGAGTACGTGGAAACCGGATCCAAAGCGTGCTATGTGGCTTGCTATTGTTCTTCCTGGTGCAGGACAGATTTACAACCATAAGTATTGGAAACTCCCAATTATCTACGGAGGATTTGTTGGTTGTGCTTATGCCATGCGTTGGAACAACCAGATGTATAGCGATTATTCGCGTGCTTACATCGACATCTCGGATAATGATCCTGAAACAAAGAGCTATGAGAAGTTTCCGTATCTTATCATGGCACAAAGTGATACAGAGCGTTTAAAGGCACAATTCAAAGCTCGTAAGGATCGTTTCCGTCGTTGGCGTGATCTGAGTTTCTTCTGTATGCTGGGTGTCTATGGACTAAGTATCATTGATGCTTATGTTGATGCCTCATTATCACAGTTCGACATCTCAGATGACCTCTCCCTGCATGTGGAGCCTGGCTTTGTTGGGACTTCTGGGAAGAAATCTGGGATAAACTCAGAGGTTAATCCGTTTTCAACTACCGGAATAGGCATTAACGCAGCTCTTACTTTCTGACCTCTTAGGTCTATGGCGTGTTTACGCCATGCATAACTAATTGAAAATTATGAACAAAAGAAATACAATTCTCTCGCTTGCCATCTTATTTGGCAATATTACTTCCCTGTATGCGCAGGATGTAAACGAAACTACAACAGAAACAAATAACTACGATGACGAGGAAATCGTTATCGGTAAGGATAATGGTGATGAGGAAATAATAGAGGTTCCTGAAGGAATGCTCCTCGAACTTGACTCTCTCGTACAGCAATATAATGCAAAGACATATCTCATGGCCGATACATCATGCCAGATGCGTGATGTGAATCCAGTTTATGACGTAGAGGTGTATAAGGATCGTCTCAAGCGTCTTCCAACAGCTATGGAAATGCCATGGAATGATGTTGTGCAGAAGTTCATTGACAGATACTCAACCCGTCTGCGTCGCTCTGTTGGGTATATGCTTGGTGCAAGCAATTTCTATATGCCTATCTTTGAGCAGGCTCTTGAGGTATATGGTATTCCTCTTGAACTTAAGTATCTGCCTGTTATTGAGTCTGCACTAAATCCAAATGCTGTATCTCGTGTGGGCGCTACTGGACTCTGGCAGTTCATGGTGGCAACAGGTAAGCGCTATGGATTGCGCATTACAACCATGATTGATGAACGTCGTGATCCAGTAAAGTCTTCTTATGCAGCAGCCCATTATCTTTCTGACTTGTATAAGATATTTGGTGATTGGAACCTCGTTATTGCAGCCTATAACTACGGACCAGAGAACATCAACAAGGCTATCCGTCGTGCTGGTGGTGTGCGTGACTATTGGCAGATATATCCATATCTTCCTAATGAGACTCGTGGTTATGTTCCTGCGTTTATCGCAGCCAACTATATCATGAACTATTACTGCGAGCATAACATCTGTCCGATGCTCACCAAGCTTCCTGTACAGACCGATACCATTATGCTATATCGTGACGTACACTTCGAGCAGTTAGCCCATGTCGTTGGTATAAGTAAGGAACAGCTTCGTTCTCTCAATCCACAGTATCGTCGTGACGTGGTGACTGGCTATAGTGAGCCAACCGACCTCCGTCTGCCTATAGAATACATCAATGCGTTTATCGAGAAAGAAGACTCTGTATATGCCTATAATGCAGATCAGCTTTTGAAACGTGCAGAGGTTGCGGTTAATGATGATGCTCCAATATATCGTGCTCCAACTGTTGCTCAGCGTGCGGCACGTCAAAGTGCACGTGCCAGTCGTAAGGCAAAGGCAAAACGTGCACGGGGAGGTAGAAACGTGACCATCAGAAATGGTGACACACTCTCTGAAATTGCAAAGAGAAACCACACTACAGTGGCTAAACTCAAGAAACTTAATAAAATATCCGGTTCATCTATCCGTGCCGGAAAAAAGATTAGGGTTAGGTAATCCACACGGATTACCAACCCTTTTATTTTCTATTTTTTATTTACCTTAAATACTAACTCCATCTGTTATGCAGGAAAAACAAGCTGAACAATTATATCAGGAACTTATCGATTCCTATCTTGCTAGTCCACACCGCAAGAAGGTGGATGTAATACAGAAAGCATATAACTTTGCCTGTCGTGCTCATGAGGGAGTGAGCCGTCCGAATGGCGAACCATATATCATACATCCAATTGAGGTAGCGCTTATAGCATCACGTGAGATGGGCCTTGGCTCTACTTCCATTTGTGCGGCCTTGCTGCATGATATCATCGAGAATACCGACTATACTGTGGAGGACGTGGAGAATATCTTTGGCTCTAAGATTGCACAGATTGTCGATGGACTTACCAAAATATCTGGAGGAATATTTGGCGATAAGGCTTCTGAACAGGCAGAGAACTTCAAGAAACTGCTTCTTACTATGTCGGATGACATACGTGTCATCCTAATCAAGATATGTGACCGCTTGCAAAACATGCGCACCCTTGATAATCTTTCCGATGGAAAGAAGACAAAGGTGGCAGGTGAGACTTTGTATCTCTATGCTCCATTGGCAAATCGCCTTGGACTCAATAAGATAAAAACGGAACTTGAAGATCTCGCATTCCGTTACGAGCATCCTGATTCTTACGAGAATATATGCAAGAAACTAGCCCATACTCAGGAACAGCGTGACGAGCTTTTTGCTAAGTTTACAGATCCTATACGTGAGGCACTCGATGCCATGGGCTGTAAGTATGTCATAAAGATGCGTGTCAAGTCGCCTTATTCTATTTGGAATAAGATGCGTAATAAACATGTTTCTTTCGACGAGATTTACGACATCCTTGCCGTGCGTATCATCTTCGAGTCTCCAGAACCAGAAGATGAGGTCAATGAATGCTTCCGTATATATGTGGCTATCACTAAGTTGTATAAGTCACATCCTGATCGTCTGCGCGATTGGCTATCTCATCCTAAGGCTAATGGATATCAGGCTCTCCATGTCACCCTGATGAGTAATCAAGGACAATGGATAGAGACACAGATACGCTCAAAGCGTATGGACGAGATTGCAGAACAGGGATTCGCTGCCCACTGGAAGTATAAGGAAGGCACAGATGAACCTAATAATGAAGGAGAGCTCAACGACTGGTTGTGTACCATTAAGGAGATTCTTGATGATCCGCAGCCTGACGCTATGGACTTCCTTGATGCTATCAAACTAAATCTTTTTGCATCTGAGATATTCGTTTTCTCGCCAAAAGGAGAGATAATCACGCTTCCGTCGGGAGCTACCGCCCTCGATTTTGCCTTTTATATCCACACGTTCCTTGGCTCACATTGCATTGGAGCAAAGGTAAACCATAAGCTTGTACCACTGAGTCATGTGCTTCAGGGAGGTGATCAGGTGGAGATTATCACCTCCAATTCACAGCATGTCCAGTCGGAGTGGCTGTCGTTTGTTACTACGGCAAAGGCACGTAATAAGATACAGACCCAGCTTCGGCGTGCTAATCGTGACACTCAGCAGAAAGGACTCGAGATGTTGCGTCAATGGTTGAAGTCGCATGACCTCAACCTCACCACGTCTGCCATACGTGCTCTTTGTGAGGCACATGGTATGGAAAAACAGGAACACTTGCTGCTTGATATAGGCAATGGTATCATAACCTTATCAGAGCAAGATCTCGACCATATTCTCGGTGTGGTCAAGAAGAGCAAGAAAGGTCGCTGGCGTCGCTTCGTGCCATTCTTGAAATCAAAGAATGATAAGGACGATACGGATGAATTCCTCACCGTGCAGGAAGGTTTCGACAAGGATCGTGCATGCGTTATATCAGAGGATAATATAAATAAGTATGTTTTCTCACATGACTGCTGTCATCCTATTCCTGGCGATGATGTCGTAGGATATATTGATGGCAATGACCATATAGAACTGCATCATCGCTCATGTCAGGTTGTAAATCGTCTCCGCAATACCTATGCACACCGCATCCTTGCTGTGCGATGGAATATGCGCAATGATAATGATGATCTGCTTTTCGATGCTGTCATTGTAATCAAGGGTATTGACCGTAAGGGTATAGCACGTGATGTAGCACTCGTGATTGCCGACCAGATGGATATCAATATCCATAAACTCTCTATATCTTCAGATAAAGGTATCTTTGAAGGACGTATAGAAATGCGTGTGCATGATCGCGAGGAACTTACGGGAATAATTGATGCACTCAAGCAAATACCTGACCTTACCACAGTGATAAGGGAATACTGATATGCAGAAAATAGAACGTGTAAAAGTAATATAAATCAACAATAAAATTGAAGTACTTATATTTCATTTCACATATACTCTCTACCTACACCAGCTATTTCATAATAGCTGTAGCTGTAGTGACGTTTTTCTGTCCAACGGTCTTTTCATGGGTACATGGTGATATCCAGTCATTGATACTTGGATTCATAATGCTCACCATGGGACTAACACTCACTCTTGATGACATGCGTGTGCTTGCTGCACGTCCATGGGACATACTCATCGGCACATGTGCCCAGTTCTCGTTAATGCCACTTATTGCATGGTCGCTGACCGTTGGGGTAGGCTATCTTGGCATAGAGATTCCGAAACCTGTTGTGGTGGGTATAATCCTCGTGGGATGTTGTCCAGGAGGAGTGTCAAGCAATATTATGTCGTACTTGTGTAAGGGTGATGTCGCTTTCTCTGTAGGAATGACTACAGCAAGTACATTGCTCGCCCCTGTTGTTACTCCGTTACTTGTGTTGTGGCTTGCGGGGGAGAGGGTAGAGGTTGATGCCCTTGGAATGTTCCGTAACATACTCCTCGTTACGCTATTGCCGGTTACAATAGGTTTTTTCTGCAATCTTTTCATGGGTAGAAACGAACGTTTTCGTAAAGCACAGTCTGTGATGCCAGCATTCAGTGTTATTGGACTCGCATGTATCGTAGGAGGTGTGGTTTCCGCTGTTCATGACAAACTCCTGATGGAGGGTTTGACTTTCTTCCTCATCGTCTTGGTCGTAGTATTTTTCCACAATGGTCTGGGTTATCTCCTTGGTTATAGTGTGGGGAAGATGTTCCATTTCTCAGCTGCCAAAAACCGTACTATTTCTATCGAGGTCGGTATGCAGAATGCAGGTCTTGCCACTGTTCTTGCTTCAGAATTCTTCATTGTTTCTTGTCCGCTTGCTGTCATTCCATGTGCGGTGAGTTGTGCATGGCATTCTATATCAGGAACGATAATGGCACAAATTCTTGCTCCTAAGAGTGTTGAAGAAGAAAAAAGTCAGGGATGATAGTAACATAATAATGATTGATGACATAAGAGTATTTGTGATGTTGTTACGGGGCTTCTATTAGAAAAATTGTGTAAATAATGCAGAATAAATGAGGAAAAATATGAGATAAATCGAAAAAAAATGACAGATTCTCAAAGAAAACGCCTTTTTTCCTTTTTGTTTTCGTTTTTTTTCATTACCTTTGCAAAAAACAACGGAAAACCCGTATCGTGGGAAAATTCCCAAGTTTATGATTTTGATATAATAAGAAACTAATTCTCAAATAGTTATTGCTATTTGGGCTGTTTTTCGTTTGTTGCTGATTTTTGTCTAGTATTAAGATTCGTGTACCAGAATTAATTAATACCAACAAATAAATACTTTACATTTAGCTTATAGAAAAGAAATTTTGATGCTAATCTAGACAGAGGTATTATCGTGATGTTAATTAGTGAATGTAATATATTAGAATTAATACGTTTAGACAACAAGGAGTAATAAAACTGCATCATTGTAGATTTTGTGTTATGAATAAAATTTGGATCATTTATTTCTTTGTATCTGTACTTCTAATTGCTTTTATACCATTCTTTTTTGATGTATATTACACTACACCTGATGATCCAAGATATATAGCTCTTGTATCTGGAGCATATACTGGAATTCCTGAAAAAGAACTTGTTTTTGTAGGTTCTATTTTAGGGGGAATAGAGACGAAATTGTATTCATATTTCCCTAATTTTGAATGGTATAGCATATTGTATTATCTCTTTACGCTTTCGGCTTTTGCTGCAATACTTTGGCAGACGCTTATAAGTGACTTGGATAAGAGGAAGAAAATAGCGGTTGCTGTACTTGTGTTGATAACACAGGTGTATCTCTCATTAACGCCTCAGTCCACAACTCTTGCAACTCAATTAGGTTTTGCATCTTTTCTTCTTCTGTATTCTAAGCATGGTGGTAGAAGAGGAAAATTGTTTAGTTTGCTTCTATTCTTCTTTGCTGCGCAGGTGCGTTTTATGGCTGCTTTTATTCCATATATGATTGCAAGTCCATTGTTTTTGAAGAATATGAATTTGAAGTCTATATTATGGTGGAAAGAGAAATCATGGCTTGTTGGTATTGTCCTAGTTGCTGTTGTAAGTTGGGGTATGGATAAATATACTTATCGTTCAGAAGAATGGAAAGCATTTAATGATATTAATTATGCACGTGGTTATATGGCAGATAATCCGATGGCTGTCACTTACTCGAGTGAGATAAAAAATGAGGAGGATCGTCTTGCCTTTGATCTTTACTATAGATATCGTATATTTGATCTAAATATTCTTACACCAGAGAAATTGGATGAGTATCAGCAAATATTTAAGCAACGTACATTTGATTCTATCCGTTTTAATGCACGTGACTATCTAAACACATATTGGAATATGGGTGGATGGATGGTTGTATTTTTATTTTTGTGGTTGTTTTATGAGCTTATACGCAGGCACTCCTGGTTTGCTCTTTTTATTTGTGTTGCATCTATCAGTATGTTTATATTGGCAAATCTTAGTATGATGTCAACGAGCTTAGCCAAGGAACGTGTAATGCTTTGTTCATATGTTGCATTATTGTTCTCCTTGTTATGTTTGGTATTAACGTATTCGCGTTATTCACATGTGATAATTATTGCCGTATGTGTTATATCGTCCATTCAATATCTCTATAAGGATTATGAATGTGTAAAGACCGCTAATACTCCACGTCCGATTATTGCCGAAACGGAAATGATGATAGAAAAGGTCAAGCATTCTAAAGTTATGCTTCCTGTGCCTACATGTCTCACACCAGAAGCTTTCCATACAAGCGAGAGTCCGATTTATACAAATTCTGTTATCCCCGGATGGATGCATTTTTATCCGAAAGCAAATCTTTCCTGTCAGCCATTTACAGCGTTTACTGATGGACTTCCTATCTTGGTAGTTAAGAAGTCGGTGGAGCAATTGGATATTATACAAAGACTGTTGAAATTGCATTATGGTATTGATTCCAAGCAGGTGGTTCTGGCAGAATCAGAAAATTACTATCTTTTAAAAATAGAAAGAAATTGAAGTCTATAAATGACTGAAGAAATATCATCAAATAAGAGAATTGCCAAAAATACGCTCATTATGTATGGACGTATGCTTTTTATGATGGTTATAGGTCTGTTCACCAGTCGTGTGATATTAAATGCACTTGGTGTATCAGACTTGGGCCTAATGAGCGTGGCCGGTTCTGTTATTGGCATGTTGACATTTCTTAATGGTACATTGACAAGTGGGACGCAAAGATTTATAACCTATGCCATTGGAGAAGGCAATATGCAGAAATTGAAAAACACGTTTTCCACTGCAATGACACTTCATGTGATACTTGCTGTTATTATTACAATTCTTCTTGAGACTGTAGGTTTATGGTATGTATATAATGAACTTAATATTGAACCTGGACGTTTTGAAGCTGCAATGTGGTGTTATCAGCTTGGTGTCTTGGGGACTTTTATAAGTATTATCCTTGTTCCTTTTAATTCTGCCCTGGCTGCACATGAAGCTTTTAGCATGGTTGCCTATATGTCAATCTACGATGCTGTTGCAAAGCTTCTTGCTGCATATCTGATACAGATAGTAGAATTTGATAGGGTGATATTCTATAGCATATTGACTTTTATTATTGGGTTTATACCAACATTTATCTATAACTGGTATTGTAGAAAGCATTTTGAAGAATGTTCTTTTCGTCTTGGGTATGACAAGAGCCTATTTAGAAATATGATTTCATTCTCAGGCTGGAATACCATAGGTTGCCTTGCTGCAATGGGACAGGGAACAGGTGTAAATCTTGTGTTGAATTCTTTCTGTGGTACTGTTGTTAATGGTGCCCGTGGTATAGCTTTTCAGGCAAATGGATGGGTGAACAAGTTTGTTGAGAGTTTTACTAGTGTCATGGCACCGCAGATTACAAAAAGCTATGCTGCGGGGGATTATGATCGCACCACAAGTTTGGTGTGTAATGGCGCATCATTTGCGTGCTATCTGTATTTATTCCTAGGAATTCCATTATTTATAGAGATTGAATGGGTACTCAATCTATGGTTGGGGCAGTGTCCTGACTATACGGTGGCATTCTTTCGTATTGTTATGATTGAGACATTATTCAGAACTATGGGAAATCCTACTATAACGGCTATGCATGCGACAGGTCAGATGAAAACTGTGAATATTACAGTTGGATTTATCTTGCTTGTTATAGTGCCAATGTCATATCTATTGTTCCGTTTGGGTGCGTCTCCTGAAGTTGTTGTGGCTGCAAATGTCATTCCATGGATAATAGTACCACCGGTTCGTGTCATTTGGGTAAGAAAATATTCTAATGGGAGATTTCCGATAAGCAGATATGTTATTCAGGTTCTGTTAAAGGTGCCTTGTCTTGCTGTATTAATGGGGGCAGTACCATTCTACGTTCATTACCAAATGGGTGACGACCTTGGTATAGCAGGTCTTTCTCGCTTTATTGCTGTAGGATTTGCAAGTGTTATTAGCTCAGGTTTAATAATATTCTATCTTGGTATGAATAAACCATTAAGAAAAAAGGTTGTTAGGAAGGTTATTGACTTTTATAATTCAAGGTTTGGGAGGAAGGATGTAGTATAGATGCAGCTATTAAAAATAATATATGCGTATAGGAATACTAACTCTTCCCCTTTCTACTAATTATGGGGGAAATCTGCAGGCTTATGCTTTACAAACTGTATTGAAACGTTTGGGGCATGATGTTTTGGTTATAAGTAAACCATCATATTATGAGTTACCTTCATTTAAGACTATATTGAATCGGTATATTCATAATTTTTTTTCATCAAATAAGGTTGATGTCTATGTAGAAAAACATTTAAATGAAAAGATAGATAAAAGTTTCAATACAAATACTTATTTATTAGAAAAGACGGGAGAATTTATCAATCTGTATATTCAACAAAAAAAAATCAAATTCTTTTCAGAATTGCAATGTGGAGATTTTGACGTTTTTTTTGTAGGTAGTGATCAATGTTGGCGTCCTATTTATGCAAATCCAATTCAAGGATATTATCTTAATTTTGCAAAATCATGGAGGATAAAACGTATCGCTTATGCTGTTTCTTTTGGGGTAGATAAGTGGGAATATTCTGAAAATGACACACTGAAGTGTAAAAAACTTGTAAAGAAATTTGATGCCGTCAGTGTACGTGAGGATTCTGCTATTGGAATATGTAAGTCATATCTAGATATTGATGCTAAGCATGTTCTTGACCCAACAATGCTGTTAAGCAAGGAGGATTATATAGTATTGATTGATGCTTTTAAAACGAAATGTGTCTCTCAGCCAATAAATGATTTGTTCTGCTATATATTGGATGTTACGGATCAAAAGCGAACAATAATTTCGTCTGTGTCTAATGCATTGAATTCTTTTTATACATTATGTGAAGATTTCTATGTTGAGGAATGGTTAAATGCATTTTATACAGCGAAGATCGTTCTTGTGGATTCCTTTCATGGTGCTGTTTTTAGTATCATTTTTAATAAGCCGTTTTGGGTGATAGGTAATGCAAAAAGAGGAAATGCGCGTTTTTCTTCGTTGTTAAAAATGTTTGGGTTAGAAGATAGGCTAATAGATCCAGAGGATTATGTATCAGTTGATTGGAAAGCAGGAATAGACTGGATAAAAGTAAATGAAACGCTAGAAAAACAGAAAAAGCATTCTATGGCTTTTATTGTTGAAAACTTAGAAAAAAACATTTCTTAAGTGATGAAATTATTAAATGGGATAAAATCCATATATTTCAATTTCAGATATCTACCTTTTAAGCAGGCTATATACCTTCCTGTTTGGATAACAACAAACTTCAAGGTGCTGAAGCTGAGTCGAGGGCAGATTATTCTTGATTTTCCTTATCGTAAGAATTTCTTTTTGGGTGATTGTGGTAGTGTGGGACTGCAGGAAATGAAAGGTGGAATATATTTGGAGGATGGTGCAAAGCTTATCATGAACGCAATGTGTGTGATAGGGCAGGGGACTACGATACGTTGTGATAAGAACGCCGTTATTGAATTTGGTAGGAATTTCTATTGTAATAAGAACTGTCATATTCGTTCCGCAGAACGAATTAAGTTAGGTAATGAGTGTTCGTTAGGGTGGAATGTTCAGATAATTACCGACGATGGGCATTCAATCTTGCATGATGGTAAGGCTGTACAGCGTGTAGGATCCATTGATATTGGTAATCATGTATGGCTGACTTCAAACACTATTATCACAAAGAATGTGAAAATTGCCGATGGATGCATAGTTGCCCAAGGAGCGGTTGTTACAAAATCCATTACAGAACCGAAGGTTCTTGTTGGTGGTATTCCAGCTAAGATAATAAGACAAGATGTGGAATGGGAGAAGTGAAAAAGTTATTATATATGGTATTGTCTGTGATGTGTTATTTAGAATTAATTTAAGATGAAAAAAATAGCAATTATCGGTGCTTCATATCTACAGGAACCTGTAGTCCTTAAAGCTAAGGAAATGGGGCTTTATACTATTTGTTTTGCTTGGGCTGATGGAGCTACTTGTGCAAATATTTGTGACAAATTCTATGATATTTCAATTATAGAGAAAGAGCAAATTCTGCATGTATGTCAACAAGAAAAAATAGATGGTATTACAACTATTGCTTCTGATACCGCTATTTTAACTGTAAACTATGTAGCATCGCATATGGGACTTGTCTCTAATCCTTATGTGTATTCAAAAATTTGTACAAATAAGTACTTGATGCGTCAATGTTTCATGGAGAATAATATACCATCACCATTGTTTACTATAGCAGACGAGAAAGACGGCTATGACATTAATGGTTTTAGTTTTCCTTTGATTGTAAAGCCGACAGACAGGTCAGGTAGTCGGGGAGTAGAAAAGGTGGTTCGCATTGAAGATTTGAATGATGCAGTGAAGCGTGCATGTAATGAATCTTTTGAACATAAAGCTATTATTGAAGAATTTATCTCTGGATGTGAGATAAGTGTTGAGTCTATTTCTTTTGAAGGACATCATAATATATTGCAAATAACAGATAAAGTTACAACAGGTGCTCCCTATTTTGTCGAATTAGAGCATCATCAGCCATCTTCTCTTCCTGATGATATTAAGGAACGTGTAAGGATGATTGTATTAGAGGCGCTTGATGCTTTGCATATCATGTATGGTGCATCTCATTCTGAGTTGAAAATTACAGATGATGGAATTATTAAAGTGATTGAGATTGGAGCACGAATGGGGGGGGATTTTATTGGTAGTAATCTTGTTCCGCTTTCAACGGGATATGATTTTGTCAAAGGCGTCATCGAAATTGCATTGGGCCAATATACTCCACCAGACCTATCTCTAAAGAAACATTCAGGAGTTTATTTTCTCTGTAAGGAAACCGAGAAACTTTTGCCTGTTATTGAAAATTATAAACAGTATCCTGAAATTATTGAGGCTCGTATAACAGATACTGAGCTTCGTAATATAGAGTGTAGTGGTGATAGAAGTGGATATCTTATCTATCAGTCATTAGAAAAGTTTAATATTGAAAAACAATAGAATATGAAAATATCAATAGTTTCTCCTATATATAAAGGTGAAAAGATGTTAAATCATCTTGTAGAACGTTGCGAAGCTGCTGTTTCTAAGATTTCAGATGATTTCGAGATTATACTTGTCAACGATTGTTCGCCAGATAATTCATGGGCAGTACTAAAGGAGATTTGCTCAAAGGATAGGCATGTAAAGGCTATCGATCATAGTCGTAATTTTGGACAGCATCCAGCCATTTCAACAGGATTACGTTATGTCACAGGAGATTGGGTTGTTCTAATGGATTGTGATTTGCAAGATAGACCAGAAGATATTCCTGCATTATTTGCAAAAGCCCAAGAAGGGTGGGATGTTGTATTCGCTCGTAGAGGGGAACGTCACGATGGCTTCTTTAAACAATTGGGCGGAAAAGTTTTCCATTTTTTTTTCCGTTGGCTGACTGGTATAAATACTGATAAAAATATAGGTAATTTTAGTATCTTTAAAAGAACCTATGCAGATGAGATCGTGAAAATTCCTGATCAGTCGCGTTCATTTGGCACTTTGATTAGGCACGTAGGAGGTAAAACAAGTTCGATAGATGTTGACAGACCACAGCGTGAAGAGGGAACAAGTGGATATACACTTTCTAAATTATTATTACTTGCTTTCGAAAATAGTATATCAAATAGCAATAAGCCATTGCGTATAGCAACAACACTTGGATTGATAATGTCTATAGTATCAGCTTTATTAGCTGTATATCAGTTTTTTGCTAAATTCTGTGGCTTAATTACAGTATCTGGTTATACTTCAACTATTGCATCAATTTGGTTTGTTGGTGGATTGCTTCTTTTTGTACTGGGTATTATTGGCCTTTATATCGGGAAAATTTATGATCAAGTTAAGGGCAGACCATATTCAGTAGTGCGTGAAACAATCAATGTCGATTAATGAAAAAGTTTATATTGCTTAGTATCAGTTTTATGATAGCTTCAAGTTCTGGGGTATTCTTAAAACTTGCGTCAATGTATGATTTTCTTTCATTTAGATATATTTTATATTTTGTTCTGACTATAGTTGTTATGGGAATCTATGCTGTGTTGTGGCAAAAAGTTCTCAAATTGATACCACTTAACAAGGCATATCTTTACAAAAGCTCAGGCATTGCTATCAGTTTAATGTATGCATATATAATTTTTGGAGAGAAAATCACATTAAACAATATTTGGGGAACAGTAATGATTGTTCTTGGAATAATTATATTGTCGTATAAACATAAGCAAGAAATTTGATGTATTTTTGGGTTATATTGGGAATGTTTGCTTGTTCTTGTTCACAAATACTTCTCAAGAATAGTGCAAACAAAAAGCATCGTAATTTTATATCCTCCATGTTGAATTGGAGGGTTGTCCTTGCTTATGTTATCTTCTTTGGTTCTATGCTTATAAACATTACGGCTATGAGCCATGGATTAAATCTAAAAGAACTTCCTATATTGGAAGCTTCGAGTTATCTGTTTGTTCCCTTGCTCTCGTATTTTTTTTTAAGAGAGAGAATAGGATTGCGTGAACTTGGAGCCATGTTCCTTATATTTTGGGGTATATTAGTATTCTATATGTAATTATGGATAATAAAATAAAACTTGCAATAATGGGTGCCAGCAAGTGGCAGTTACCCATATATCTTAAAGCCAAGGAAATGGGGATTGAAACCTATGGCTTTGCTTATGAAGATGGAGCAGTAGCTAAAGATTATGCCGATTTCTTTTACCCGATATCTTTGGCCGATAAAGATATCATTGTCGAGACATGTAAAGAAATAGGAGTTGATGGAGTCGTGTCATCTGCTTCTGATTTCGCAACGGAAATATCTTGCTGGGTAGCAGAGAAACTAGGATTAAATACAAACTCTTATAACACTGTGCTCAATGTTCATGACAAGGCTTGGGTTCGTGAAAAGACAAAAAAAATAACGTCCATAAAGCAACCTATAACAGCTACAGGAAGTTTAGACACTATTGCAATTCCATTTTATCCTTGTATAGTTAAACCTGTACATGGTAGTGGGAAACGTGGCGTATGGTTTGTAAATTCTCCTGCGGAGTTTGAGAATGTAAAACTCAATGCTAATTACAATAAGAATGAAGATGCACTTGTAGAACAGTTTGTAGTTGGAAAGGAATATTCTGTAGAAACTCTTAGTTTTCATTCTAAGCATTATGTGGTGCAAGTAACGGAAAAAATTTCTGATGGCCCCCCACATTTTGTGGAGTTGGGACATCATCAACCTGCAGATATTTCTGATGAATGTAGAGAAAGACTCTGTGTCGCAGTCAGAGATATCCTTTCTGCAGTTGGTTTCACTAATGGAGCCTCGCATATCGAACTTAAAGTTACAGAAAATGGTGATATCTATTTAATCGATTTGAATCCACGTGGTGGAGGTGACTATATTTCAACACACTTGGTTCATCTGTCAACCAATTGTGATTTTTGTAAGGAGATTATTAATATTGCACTTGATCAATATGATGCAAGTAATTATCCTTATAAAAATATAGCATATTCAGGTGTGTACTTTCTTACAAAACAAACGGAATATTTATTGCCATATTTCGAACAGGACATTTCTTGCGTTTTGCAAAAAGAGTTTAATGAAAAGATTTCTGAATCTATCAGTAATAATGATAGAAATGGTTATATGATTTATCAAGATTCCAAAAAGTTATCGCTATGAAATCAATATTAGTACTTGGTGCTACAGGTAATCTTGGCGCTTACATTACACTCCATTTTCATAAATTGGGGTGGCGAGTGATTGCAGCCAGTCGTCGAAAAAATGATAATGGCTTTTTTGCTGATTATAATATTCCATATTATTCAGTTGACATAACAGACAAGAATAGTTTTAATCAACTGCCAACTGATTTTGATGTGGTTGCAGATTTTGCTGGTGATCTTCCTGCATCGATGAAAGGTTATGATGGTGAGAAATATATAGACTCTATAATCAAAGGTACATATAATGTTCTTGAATGGATACGCAAGAATAATATACCTCGTATCATATTTCCTCAAACATTGTTTGATGTTCACTATTTGTTTGGTACACGAGAGCCAATCAGTGCTGATGCAGAAAGGCGAGTCCCACTATGTGGAGACCACCAAATGTATGTTATAGCAAAAAACGCTGCAGTCGAAATGATAGAACAATATCATAGAGATTATGGTTTGGAGCGTTTTATTGTACGTCTATCAAAGGTGTATCAGTATCATCCAAATCATTATACTTACACGGATGGAAAAAGGTGTCTTATTAATGACTGGTTTTTTATTTCTAAGGCTGAGAAGGGCGAACCGATTGAAATATGGGGTGACCCAACGAGGATACTAGAAACGTGTCATGTAGAGGATTTCCTTCAGATTATAGAGAAGTGTGCTACTGTCAGTCATGATGGTGGAATATACAATATAGGCTCGGGTGGATCAAGTCTTGAAGAACGTATTCGTACTATTGTTGAAGTCTTTGCAAAGAATGGAATTCTGTCAAATGTGACTTATGCACCAGAAAAACCTCTTTGTTCACAATATGTTTTAGACATAACTAAGACCAAGAAGGAACTTGGTTACGAACCAAAGTATAAGTGGCGCGATTATTGTATATGGTTGAAAAATGAACGTGAGATTCAGCGCTTTGCCAAAATATGGGGCACAGAGTCAGATTATCAATAATTAACATCTATAACTATGATTGATTTTAATAAACCTTACCTTACGGGAAAAGAAGCTCATTACATGTATCAGGCAGTTTTTAATAAAAAATTGTCTGGTAATGGTGTTTTTACAAAGAAATGTCAGGATTTCTTTTCTAAGCGTTATGGCTTTAAGAAGTGTCTTCTCACAACATCGGGTACGGATGCACTTGAGATGTGTGCAATGCTTTGTGAATTAAAGCCAGGAGACGAGGTAATTGTACCTTCATATACTTTCGTATCTACAGCTCTAGCTTTTCTTCGTGAAGGAGCTTCTGTGGTTTTTGCTGATTCAATGGATAGCAATCCTAATCTCGATGCAGAGAAGCTGGAATCGCTTATTACTCCAAAGACAAAGGTTATCGCCCCTGTTCATTATGCAGGTGTGGCATGTGATATGGATGCAATTATGTCGATAGCAGAGAAATATAACCTTATTGTTGTAGAGGATGCTGCTCAAGCTATAGATTCATTTTATAAAGGAAAACCTTGTGGTGGTTGTGGACATCTTGGTGCTTTTTCTTTCCATGAGACAAAAAACATTACTGCTGGTGGTGAAGGTGGTCTTCTGACTATTAATGATGAACGTTTTATTCGTCGTTCTGAGATCCTTTGGGAGAAAGGAACTAACCGAGCAGAATTCTTTCGTGGAGCGGTTAATAAGTATGGTTGGGTAGATATGGGTTCTTCGTTCCTACCTGCAGAAATAAATGCCGCTTTCCTTTGGGCACAACTTGAGAACCTTGATGATATTCAAGGTAAGCGTAGAAAACTTTGGGAACAATATTTTGCAGGACTTCAAACGTTGGCTGCTAAAGGGTTCATTCGACTTCCACAGATTCCTGCATATGCAACAAATAATGCTCATATGTTCTATATTGTATGTCGAAATCTTGAAGAACGTTCCGGGTTGATAAAGTTCCTGAAGGAACATGATGTACTTGCACCTTTCCACTATCTGAGCCTTCATAAAAGTGACTATTATGTACATCATAGTGATAATGTTCCAGAATTGCCAAATTGTGATATGTATGCTGACTGTCTTGTTCGTATGCCGATGTTCTATGAACTTACTTTGGAACAAGTGGATTATATAGTAAACTGTATTAAGGATTTTTACGATAAATAATATTGAATATGAAGTTCGCAAGAAACATTTGGTTTCCATACGTTTTGATTTCAATCTTAGCGATTATATGGAATATTTTAACATTGCATAATTTTTTACCATGGTGTGATGAAGTTATGTTGACAGATGCTCCCACTCATAAGTTGTTATATGGCGAATGGAAAACAAATGCATTTAATGGAATGGGGGACGCAGAGCCATATGCTATTGGAATATATATGGGTTTGCTTTACATCTGGTTGAAAATTTGGGGATTTTCTTTCTTTAGTGTTAGGCTTTTTTCTTTATTGTTATCTTTATGCGTTGGAGGATTAGCATTAAGAATAGTTAATAGGCTTGCGAACAATAAATTATCATTATATTCTGCTTATATCTTCTCTATAGGATTTTGGTTTTCAAGTATGATTGTACTTGATTATAGAATGGCGAGACATGATATGTTAGGTTGTTTGTTTGTTTTCTTGTTGGCTAATGTCGTAATTAATTCTTGGAAAGAAGATAAGATTCAGTATGTTAAAATTCTTATAATTAGTTCACTTGTTTTTATAGCAGGGCTTCAGGCTGCACTATATTCTGTCCTGATAACTCTTTTTGCCATATTATTTGTTCGTCCTATCCAGAAAATGATTCGTGTCGGATTGATAATTGCTTCAGGAAATGTGCTGGGATTTATAATTTTATGTTGTATTCATTGGTACAATGGACATTTAGCAGGCTATATTTTTGAAATAATAAATGCTTCTGGTACTTTACAGAAACTATGGGGTATTGCACGTGAATGTATTCTCCCTCTTTTGGGACATGAAGTTAAACCTTTGTCTGTTCAGAATGTAAATAGCATGTCATTTGTTGACAATATTATACGTTTCTTTGATAATACTTCTACTATTATTCTAGTAGGTGTAGCACTAATATTGTGTGGCATCAACAACCCATTGAAAAGTCTAAAAGATAAACAGATTCCAATATTATTAACATTATTCTCAATCTTTGTGGTTGTATTTTTTATTCTTGCTGGCAGATATCCTGTTTATTATAGATGGACTGCAGTAATACCATTAATTGCAGCTTATTCTTTGTGGTGTGAACAAGGTCGTATAGTAATCAATCGTGTATTTGTTTCATGTGCTTGTATTGCATTCTTTTTTCTATCACTGATTGAAATGGGTAATCCTACAGATGATACATTGAAGCGGATAGAGGCCTTTATTGAAAGGCAAAACTTTAAACAAGGGGATAGAATAGCGACGGTTTTCTCTACATATTATGCTGTTAAACCTAAAAGTGTGAATTCGTATTGGTATGAGATATATCCCATAAATCGTATTGGGCAGATAGATTATCTGATTCTACCAGAGTACAAAAAGGATAAAAATGAAAGAAAAGAAATTTTTTATCATGATAAAGAAATTATTGATACATATTATAATACTTTGCTAAATGACACTCTACTGGTGATGGAGAAAGTTGATTCTATGAGTGAACCGCACTTGATGCTATATGCGATTAGGAAAAGATGAGAGCATCTATTATAATACCAGTTTATAATACTCCTGAAGAAAAACTCAGGAGATGTTTAGATAGTATTATTGATCAATCTTTTGTGGATTATGAATGTATTATTGTGGATGATGGCAGTACGGATGGTTCCGGTGAAATAATTGATGAATATTCCCGTTTTGATGCTAGGTTTAAAGCTATTCATAAGAAAAATGGTGGCGTAAGTTCTGCTAGGAATTATGGACTCAAGATTGCAAAAGGCGAATGGCTTGTTTTTGTTGATAGTGATGATTCCCTCATGCCTGACCATATTGCCTCATTGATGGAGGTTGCCACGGATGATGTTGATATTGTGATGACAGGTTTCAGATTCTTGCATATAGGCAAGATTACTGAACATGGATATAATTCAGGAAGATATATAGGAATAAAGAGCATTAGGAGATTCCTGTTAGAAACTGAGTTCTTGAGATTTCAAGTGCCTTGGGATAGAACTTACAGAAACAAGAAGAACTTGTTTTTTGATGAAAAGTTGTCTTTGGGTGAGGATCGGTTGTTTTGCTATAACTATCTTTTGAATTGTAAGGGTATAGCTACGATTGATAAGATAACATATATTCACGATGGAACGGATGAGACTACGCTGAGTTATCGAACATATCCATCAAACATGAACAGACATAGGCTTTCTGTGTTTAAGTCTGCCATTTCCAAACTAAAAAAACAATTAAAAATAGCATATAATGAGAAATCTTTGCTTGATTTCTATTTTGAGGCTATTTATTCTGATTTGATTAACTCGTACAACAAAGAAGGAAAACTCTTTAAGTTTTATGCTGTAAGAGTACTCCACAAATTTAATTTCCTATGAATACACAGATTGTATATGTATTGGTGAGTTCTGAGAAGGATGTATTCTTGGAAGAATTGTGGGTTTCAGCATGGTCTTTGAGACGATATGAACCAGATGTAACGGTCAATGTTATTGTTGATGAACCGACAGCGAAGCGTGTTTATTCGAATGTAGATCTTATGGCATTGATTACAAATGTCGTGGTGGCTGATGTTCCTGAAAAATACACACCAAAGGAACGTTCTCGAGAAATTAAAACAAGAATTAGGGATTTAATTAAAGGCGATTTCTTCTATATTGATACAGACACGGTTATCTGTAAGTCTCTTGGTGATGTAGATAATTGTGAGTATGACGTGGCTGGTATTCCTGATTCCAATGTTTTGTTAAGGAGTAATCCTTTTGCTGATGGAATGATAGGTTCTGTAAAGGAAATTTTTGGTTCTGATGTATCAAACTGTGAATATCTCATCAATGGTGGTGTAATATATGCCAAGGATAATGACGTTGCACACGAATTGTTTAGACGTTGGAACAAGAATTGGACATATTCCTGTTTTAAAAAAGGGAATAGTCAAGATCAGCCTGCTTTATGGCAGAGTGACCATGAGATGGGGAATGTTATAAAGTTGTTGCCAGATGTATATAATAGTCAGGTGGCAATGAGTTTGCAATATTTTGCAGATGCTGCAATCGTTCATTTCCTTCACATGAATTTCATACCTGACCAAAGTTATTCACCATATCTTTCATTGAAGATCTATAAGGATATTAAGGCGGCAGGAAAGTTGACTTCTGATATCAAGGAACTGATAATTAATTGTAAATCATCGTTTACTCCACTTACAATGCCTGTTGGAAGAGATCAACTATTGTTCCTCTTTACTCCGATGGGAAAGACTTTTGTTCAGATATATAAGGATGGAGGTGTTGCAAGCTGGTTGATGTTGAAGATGTCTAGTTTGTTGGAGAGATTGCATAAATTTACTTGTAAGAAAAAATGATAAGCATAGTAATTCCTCTCTATAATAAGGAACTTACAATAGAGAATAGTCTTAAGAGTGTTCTATCCCAAAACTATGACAATTTTGAGGTTGTCGTGGTAAATGATGGTTCTACAGACAATAGTGTTGAGAAAGTTAAAGGCATTTGTGATTCTCGTATTCGGCTGATAGAGCAGGAGAATGGTGGTCCGTCAAAGGCAAGAAATACTGGTGTAATGAATTCAAAAGGACAATGGATCGTGTTTCTTGATGCTGATGATGGGCTAACAGAAGGTGCTTTAAAAATGATGATGGTAGAGGTGCAGAAGTATCCTGATGCTGACATTATTGATTTCAATGGTTATATTCGTTTTGGAGAGAAAATGTCATTGCGTTATCATCCACTCGTAGGCAAGGTAAGTAATCCTCTTCGTGCTTTTTATTATAGAAAAATCACACCTGGTTGTGGTCATAGTATTTTCCTGGCATCTTTTGCAAGAAAATTTCCTTATGATGAGCGGTTGAGACGTTTCGAGGATTGTGATATATTGTTAAGAATGTTGCCTAATGCAAAGGTCTATTCTTCACAATATGCAACGGAAATACATGATATGAATTATGCAGAAGCCAGTAATGCACGTAAAGATATCAAAGAGGATTTTATTGGTTATCTTGATATGAGTAAAGGAGGATTCTGGTATAAAATGTGCGTATATAGAACCTTTTTAGAGGAGCGTGAGCATTATTCTGAAGAATGTCATAGACTATATCCTAGTTGGTACAAAAGATATGATTTGCTTATTATAATGAAAATTTTGGCTCTTTTTTGTCATCACTAAATAATATAACGGTTGGGAAAATAATATGCGAGTACTCTGGTTTACAAATTCCCCATGTAATTATGGAACGGGAAATTGTTATAATGGTGGAGGTTGGATGACAGCATTACAAGAAGGGATTACTACCTCAAATATTTTTTCAGAAGAAAAAATAGATTTGGGTATTTCTTTTGTGATGAATAATCAACCGAAAAAAGTTGAACAAGATGAAGTTGTATATTATCCTGTGCCATTGGCTGCAAAGTCAAAGAAAGATAAGATATTGGATGCTATACATCCAAATGATGTTCATAGGGATGAAGTCCTTTGGTCTCATTACATATCTCATTTTAAACGTGTAATAAATGATTTTCAGCCTGATGTAATAGAGATATTTGGTTCTGAGCTATATATGGGCTTGGCTTCTTTTGCGACAGACAGACCATGCGTCTTGCATATTCAAGGATTACTTTCACAATATATTCATATATTTCTGCCTCCAGGTGTTTCTCGAATGAAATACATCCTTAAAGATGGACTGGCAAAAGCATGGGGAAATTGGCAGTTCTTGAATTATTGGAATCGTAGTGCGTATCGTGAAAAGAGTATATTTAGGAATGTTAATCATGTTATCGGTCGCACAGATTGGGATCGTCGGATCATGACAATCTTAAATCCTCGTGCTCAATATCATTATGGAGGTGAGATACTTCGTGCAGAGTTTTACGATAAACAAAATCGTAGGATTCCTCAAAAGTTGACAATCGTTTCTACTATATCACTTCCTCCATATAAGGGCTATGATTTGTTACTGAAAATTGCTAAGATATTGAAGGATGAGGTCAAGATAGATTTTGAGTGGAATGTTTATGGGAATGTTAATCCAAGGTTAGCCGAATCATTAACAAGAATTAAGCATGAACAGGTGAATGTTAAACTTTGCGGTGTGGCTTCAGCTACTCAGTTGAGAGATGCTATTCTTGGGGCTACAGTATATGTACACCCTTCTTATACGGAGAATAGTCCAAATAGTATTTGTGAGGCTCAGATTCTTGGTGTTCCTGTCGTTGCTACAAATGTTGGAGGAACTAACTCGCTTATAGAAGAAGGAAAGAGCGGTTTACTTTTTCCTGCGACGGACCCATATATAGGAGCTGCCCATATCTTACGACTTTATAGGGATATGGAAGCAAATATCACTATAGGAAATAATGCAAGGACGATTGCTTTATTGCGACATGATAAGCGTACGATTGTGAACCAGCTTATACAAACCTATAAAGAGGTTATACAGAATGATAGAAAAACTGTTTAAAATACCTTCTGTACTTCGTTTGAAGTATAGTTCTAAATATTATAGGTGGTTGTTTCGAAAGAAAGGCATAACATTTGGCAATAATATGTCAATAATGGGAAGGATATCCGTTATTGGTATGGGAAAAATTGTTATAGGTGATAATTTTTACATGTCAAGTGGTGAGCATATTAATCCCATTTCTGCTAACATACAAGCTTCTTTCTTTACAGATTCGCCAGATGCCCAAATACGAATTGGGGATAACGTTGGGATGAGCAGTACTAGAATTTGGATTCATGATGGACTTACTGTTGGTAATAATGTGAAGATTGGTGGAGGAGTTCTTTTGATTGATACAGATTGTCATCCTGTCGATTATTCTGTTCGTCGAATTTCTAATGAGGGAACTTGTTCCGCTCCAATTATTATAGAAGATGATGTCTGGATAGGTGCTCAGAGTATAGTCCTCAAAGGGGTAACTATTGGTGCAAGGAGTATTATCGGAGCTGGAAGTGTTGTAACAAAAAACATCCCTTCTGATTGTATTGCTGTTGGTAATCCTTGTAAAATAGTAAAAAGACTTTGTTGAATTACATTGGATGAAACCACAACATTTATGTTTGTTTGGCTTGTTTGAATAGATGAAGCAAAGAGATGTATATGTTGATGTAGCCAAAGGAATATGTATGCTTTTGATTATCTGCATACATACAGAAGTGTTTGGTGTTATAGGAATGCGTTTTACTTTTATTGCTGTTCCGATGTTTTTTTTCATGAGTGGTTTTTATGATCGTTCTGAGAAACCTATGAAAGAATGGCTACCTAGGATTATACAAAGATTGATTAGACCTGCCGTTATTTGGTTGATTATTGGTAATCTTTTTATGAAACTCCTTGGCTATATCAAAACAGGGGTGGTAGAGCCATATTCTTTTGATTGTTATAATCCTCAAAACGGTAATAGTCCAGTTTGGTTCTTGATAGCTCTTCTATATGCAAAGATAATTACAGGCTGTATGGTTAGGAGCAAATTACCAGAATATGTTTTGCTTGTATGCAGTTTAGTAATAGGATATATTGGTGCCACATATCAAATGCCATTATTGATTGATGAAGGAATGGCAGCGTTGCCTATTTATTATATAGGAAAACTCGTATTTCCACATATAGGAATCCTCATGAAGAAATGGGCGGGCAATATTATCGGAATTTGTGTTTTTGTAGTTTTTATGACTACGCATTATTACTATAATGTTGGTCCTGGAGAAGGATTGTATTATCCTTATTATTTATTGGCGGTAATGGGCGCAATAATGGTTTTTATTCCTATTTTGACTTTTTCGGAAATACTGGGAAATGTGAAGCCTTTGCTCGCATTGGGAGAAAGGACCCTTGAGGTTATGCTGATTCATACTTTAATATGCCATGTAATTGCAGTTTTACTTAATAGATTGTTTGTCGTAGGTTCAGGAATGTGGATAAGTCTTTTCTTGGTAGGCTATGTAGTTATTGTTTTTCTCTCATATTATATAAGTGTATTCTTAAAGAAGTATATACCTGCTTTATTCTAAACACGTAATTAGTATAGACATTTCTTGGTTTTAGGAGAATAATCTTTGCTTTTTAAGAATATGGGAAAGTTGGTAAATATTGTACCGCCATATATTCATCCAGGATATTTAAACTTTAAATATTCTGCATTCGAGGGATTGGCAAATTGTGGCTTACTGGTAGGAAAGAGTCATTTCCCTTTGAAAATTCTGCATCATTGGGCTTTCTTGTATGAAATTCCACGGCTATTTTCAACTAAAGAGACTGTGATGCTGATGTTTGTTGAACCTGTTTCTATTACTTTTGACACATTTCCTTATTATGCTACTCATGAAGTGATTCCTTTTATCTGGGATTGTTGGCCATGCTATTATGATAAGATGGAGGCATGGTTTAATCGACATAAAACTCGTACGGCAGTTTTTACATCCCGTATGGAGATGGAGGAGATGCAGAAACGATGTCCTCGGGTAAAAATGCTTTGGTGTCCAGAGGCTGTAGATGCATCTAATTATAAACAAGGGAGGTTGCTTAAGGATAGAAATATAAATCTTTTGGAATTTGGTCGCTCAAATGAGCGTGTCCTTGGAAAGCTATCAATAGACAATCATGTGTTTACATACGGGGATGGCAAGTTCATTTATTCAAATGACGAGCTATACAAGGCTATGGGAGATGCAAAGATTACTATCTGTTTGCCTAAGAGTATGACGCATCCTGATGTGGCACAGGGAGTAGAAACATTGACACAAAGGTATTGGGAAGCAATGCTTTCGCGAATGGTTATTGTTGGTCGTGCTCCAAAGGAATTGATTGATATATGTGGCTATAATCCTGTATTGGAATTGCCTAATGATAAAGAACAAATCAATACTTTTATTCTTAATATCATTAGCAATATTGAAGATTATCAAGAATTGGTGGATAAGAATCGGCAGACTGCTCTTGAAAAGGGGATTTGGTCTATAAGAATGAAAGGTGTTGTTGAATGGTTGGAGAATGTTGGATATTCTATATAATAAAAAACAAGGAAATAGCATTCAACTCTACACTCTACACCAAATATAAGATAATAGATTCTTTCTGAGGAAGATAGAACGGTGTAGAGTTGCAACGAACTCTACACCAACTCTACATCTATACACCGTTTTAGGCGGCAGTCTTAATCAAGGAATAGGTTATGCCACGATTTGAACGCATCTTCTTGACCTTTAGTTCCTTAAGGGCAAGACCTATCTTGATAGAAGAGAATTTGCTCATAGGAACTTCAGGGTACTCCTTACATAGGGATTTTCGGATATCCATTGAAGTAACTCCTTCACATATCTCTCCGCTTTCTGGCTTATGGAAGAAGTTGCAGATCATGTGCTCAAGGTCAAGTGATGCCTCGAAAGGAGTGTTAAGTTTCTGAATGTGAGATATCTCCTCATTGGTAAACCAATAACGCTTTTGCTCAACCTCTATCTCATACTTGAGTTGCGCAAAGAGCTGGTCATATTCTATTGCTGACTTATAATCAACAATCTCTCCGTCTGGAATCCCGATAGTGAGATAACGGCGACTTCCTGTCTTATCTATAAGAGGATGACGATTGTTGGTCGTGGCAATGAAAGAGGCATAGCGTTGATGTAGGTCTATTGTACGACCATAGATTTTGCGACTATTTACAGACACTTTTGATAGTGCCTGCTTGAGTTCGGCAATTTGACCTTTCTTATATTGGTCAATCTCATCAAGGCAGATGAGAAGTGAATTGCTAAGTGCCATCTCCTTATCAAACTTGTTGCCAAGGTTGAAGTGGTCGAGGTAGTAACGGCGAAGCATTGGAGGCAGGATATGCAGACAGAAAGTGCTCTTGCCACATCCTTGATTTCCTATAAATAGAGGTACAGTCTCATTGCCATGCTCTTCATCTTTGCCCATCCAATGAACAACAGTTGACAGATGCCAGATATGAAGGAACTCAATCTTCTCGCCAGAAAGACCAGGGATGCGCTTCCAAAAATCAGTAATACGGTCAACGCCATCCCATTTAGGCAGACTGTTAAGATACTCTCTCACGGGATCGTGAAGAGGAATAATGTCGCTTTCAAGATAAGTCTTGATATCCGACTTTAGGTTTGCCTCTTCTGGCATATCAACCTTTGCTCTAATTATTAAGGTGTTGAGACCTGCATTGGTAAGTGGCTGAAACTGGAAGTCGTCCTCTTCATTTTTCTTGTACTCAACTATGCCACTGAGTACATTATGGCGAAATTGGTAGTTCTGCTCAAGAAAACAGATGGCAGGAAGTTGGTTCACGTCCTCTTCTTCTTGAGTTTCTGGTTTAGCCATAGGCTGTTCGGAGGCTTGTGTTTGAGCCTCGTTGACTGCTTCAGAGCCGATGATGCCCTGAGAGAAAAAACTTTTCTTTTCCATTTAATTAAAAATTTAATTGTTAATAATTAGGTTTGAATCGCATGTCCTCTTTGCAAAGAGGATTCTAGTTGCAAAGGTATAAAAATATTTTATTATTTGCAAATGTAAACCTAAAATTTTTGATTGAAAAATTGTTTTTTTTCTTCGAAAGATGTATAGAATGTAGAGTTGGTGTAGAGTTATGTCAAACTATACACAGTTGTATGTTCTTCAAAGTCAAAACGTTAAAACCTGTGTGGTGTAGAGTGTAGAGTTAAAAGCTTTTTCGTTTTTTTCTAAAACAAGATTTTTGTTATACAATTTCCAATTGGATTTTGTGTGGGTTCGCCTCAGGTCCGTTGTAAATCCGTTACAAGTCCGTTGTAAGTCCGATAATATAGCGGAGCCTAAGCTGACTCAGAGTTGAGGTGTAATTTTACTGTCTTTGCAGAAAAATATATTTGAAAATGATACCAAAGATAATACATTATTGTTGGTTTGGAGGTAATCCTTTGCCACCGCTTGCGTTAGAGTGTATTGCGAGCTGGAAGAAATATCTTCCTGACTATGAGATAAAGCAATGGGATGAAAGTAACTTTGATGTCAATATGATTCCTTACACAGCAGAGGCATATAATCAGAAGAAATATGCTTTTGTAAGTGATTATGCTAGATTCTGGATTCTATATAAATATGGTGGATTGTATTTCGATACTGATGTAGAAGTTATAAAACCTCTTGATGATATAGTTGCTACTGGTAATTTTATGGGATTTGAGGTTGATCCTGATGGAGACAATACACCTGGGAAATATGCTCCAAGATTTTGTTTTGCGGTAAATCCTGGTGTCGGTTTTGGTATGGAGAAAGAGCATTCTTTTATGGAAAAAATGCTTGAACTTTATGCCAGATTGAAATTTGAACTTCCACCTGCAAACATAGCGTGGTACAAAACCATTGTTGCATATACGACAGAGATGCTTTGTGAGGAAGGATTAAAAAATATAAAGGGAATTCAGACTGTTGGTGGTATTAATATTTATCCTCATGACTATTTTTCTCCTATAAATATGATTTCTGGAAAACTTCATATAACGCCGAATACACATACCATTCACAGGTTCATGGGTTCATGGGGAGTTCAGAAAAAATCTTTAAAAGATCTCATTAGGGAAACACTTCCTGAATGGATTTTTATTATTAATAATAGAATAAAACGAAGAAAATATAGGGTTAATGAATAACATTGCTCGTTTCTTTACTATATATTGGTGCATATATTTTCCTACATGTATAGCATATAATGAATTGCCTGGGTTTAGTTCTATAGATGAGGTAATGACAGGTGTTATTGTACTATATACATATGCTATGAAAAGAAGATATAGTACAAACAAAAAGCCATGGAAAGAGTTTAATTTCTTTTTGGGGCTTTTGGTATTCTATATCGTATATTCATTGATATTAGGAGTGAATGTTCCAGAATCTGTAGTATACGACCTTATTCAGCAGGTAAGACCATGGTCGGTAATTTATTGTACTTGGATCCTAAATCCTCAGTTTACGGAGAAGCAGAAAATGTGGATGCGTGGAACTATGCTTTTGACTGTTGTAACCTTTATCTTCTATCATCCAGAATTGGGAACGGGAGACGAATTCCGTAGTGCCCCTTTTGGTCAGCTTGCAATATGTACATCAATGACTTGGTATTTGTTTTCTGATAAATCCAAGAAGAACATGATAATTGCAGCTCTTATTGCAGTTGTTGGACTTATGGGAATGAAATTCAAATATTATGGTCAGTTTGGTGCATGGATGTTCTTCCTTTTCTATATAAAGAAACATTTAGATTTTAAATCAATGAAGATTGTTTGGCAACTTGCAATATTAGCATTTGTCGTTATTCTACTTGGTTGGGAACGCTTTAATACATATTATGTTGAAGGAATGAGTAATGAGGATCTTGCAAGACCGATGATCAATAAGGCTACGTGGGAAATTCTCTGGGATTATTTCCCATTTGGATGTGGCTTTGGAGGATTCGCTACTGCAGCTTCTGCTGTTTATTATTCACCATTATGGAAAGTATATCACCTTAATAAGATTTGGGGACTGAATTTTGGCGGACTTGTGTGTTTTCATTGTGATTCTTTCTTTGGATGGTTTGCAGAAATAGGTTTTTTCGGGGCATTCTTCTTTATCGTCTTTTGGAAAAGAAGGATTCTTGAGATAAACAAAATTGTTGATGAAAGATATTACAAAGTGGCTATTATGTCATTCTTCTGTATGTTCATTGAGTGGTTTGGAGACCAATCGTTCTTCTCTGGAAAGGGAATGGGATATCTTATGCTTCTTGGACTTTGTCTTAATGCGAATTATAATCAGAACATTATAGACGAAGAAGAGGAAGAGCCTGATGACTGTGTTCCTAAGAAAAAGAGAAGGAAAGGCTTGATACATTTAGGATTTAATTTCAAGGCTAAAGTTCCGAGGCGTTTTTAATTAATAATCGGAAGGTTTATGGTGAAATCAAAACATTTCAAAAATCAGAGGTTAAATCCTCCCCAATAATTTTTTCATTATCACTATACTAAAACATACTATTATAATTCAATTCAATATATTATGAGTAATATAAAGCAAAGGAATGAGTCAATTGACATATTAAAAGGCATTGGTATTGGTTTGGTGCTGACTGCGCATTCTTTAGAGGGTTTTGTGTCAAAGTTTGCCTATACATTCCACATGCCTCTGTTCTTCATAGTGACGGGACTTTTCATTTCCGAATATGTAGGGACTGAAGAAACAAGTTTTACTACATGGTGGAAAAAAATGTCAAAGAAAGACTTTGCAAGACTGATACTTCCGGCTTTGTTCACGATGGCTTTTATCCTGATAGTGTCAAGTCTTTCTTTTATACTGAATGACTCATATCTACAGAATCCGATTGAACTGATATGGAATGATGAGCCTGATGGGAAACTGAACTACATTAATATGTTGGGAAATCTTTGGTTCCTTTTTGCACTTTTCTTTGCCAAGCAGTTTTTCTTTGTATTAAGAAACTTGATAGGAAAAAGGCTATTGCCAGTTATGTGCCTCGCAATTGGTGTTATTGCTATTGTCATCAGGCAATGGTTTGATTTACCCTTTGAATTTTTGGGAGGTGCCTGTGTGTTGCCTTTCGTATGGGTAGGATATTATTTGAAAAGGCACGGAGGGGTGGAGGCTGGGATTAAACGCTGGTTCTACTTGACTATTCCGTTCTGGGTGACTTTTATATTCTGGGGAAAGGGTAGGATTGGTGCGATGCCTCCAGCTTATTATATACCTTATATTGTTTCAGCTTGTGGAGGCACATTGTTCTTCTATCATGTGTCAAAGTTGATATCGAGCAAAACCAAATATCTGAGGAGAATCTTGGCGTTTTTAGGTGTGTACTCGCTGATCCTGATATGTGCCCCTAGTATCGAGACATATTGTTTCCCGATGCAGGAGATAATTCCGCAACTGCCATTCCGTTCTGTCTTTGTAATCATTGGTAAGGTCGGTTGGTGTGTTATTGCCGTATATGCTTGCTTGAAAATACCTTTTTTAAGTAAAGTGTTTGGCGTGAAGAAATAGTTATGTTAAGAATATTGATTAATGCATACGCATGCTGTCCGAATATGGGCAGTGAGCAGGGAATGGGCTGGAATTGGATTTCGAATATTGCAAAGACATGTGAGGTCTTTGTTATTACGGAGTCTGAATATGAAAATGTGAATTCAAGGCTTGCGGAGAATTGCGAGCAATATGGCATAACGAAGGAACTGTGTGAGAGAATGCATTTCTATTTTGTTCCTGCTGGTGAAACAGAGGAAGAATCTGCAAAGATAAGAAGTATGTGCTGGAATCAAGGCACATGGTCTTTCTATCTAAAATATGCTAAGTGGCAGGAAAAGGCGTTGGCGGTTGCAAGGAATATAATTGATGAGCAAGAAAAGGCAGGTTCAAAGATTGATGTTATGCATCAGTTGAATATGGCAGGTTTCAGAGAACCAGGTATGCTCTATAAGATAAATGATGAACGTAAAAAACAAGAAAGCAAACGAATTCCACTCGTTTGGGGACCTATGACTGGTTATGGTAGTATACCTTTCCCATTCATGCTTTCTGGTGGCTTGAAATTTACTGCTTTTTACTCATTGAAGAATACGTTGAACCTCCTTCAGTTGATATTTCATCCTAGAGTAAGAAAAATGGTTAAGTATTCAGACAAATTGATTGCTGCTACGCCTGAGATGAAGAATGGTTTGGACGCCTTCTATAAAGCAGACATTATACATATCAATGAAACGGGCTGTGTTATCAAAAGTGATGAAACTTCTATTGTAAAGACCTTTTCTAAGGATTGTTTCAAAGTTCTTTGGGTTGGCAGGTTTATGTATACCAAACAACTTGAAATTGCCTTGAAGGTTATGGGTAAGTTGACTGGACTCAAAAACATAGAGTTCCATATTGTTGGAAAAGGTTTCACGGATGAAGAAACTCAGTCAATGAGAGCTAAGGCTGTGGAATATGGGGCTGAGAGTATTTGTCATTGGCATGGGCAGATTCCTAATAGCGAGGTACATAAGTTGATGCAGAAAAGTGATATTTTCTTCTTTACTAGTATCTTTGAGGCAACTTCAACCGTTATTCTTGAAGCTATTCAGAATGGTCTTCCTATAGTTTGTTTTGACAGATGTGGTTTTGGACCTATAGTGGATGATAGAATTGGTATTAAGATTCCTTGTAAGAGTCCAAAACAGGCGGTTAAGGATTTTGCTTCTGCAATTGATTATTTGTATCATCATCGAGAAGTCCTTCCAGAAATGTCTGTAAACTGCAAGAGTAAGCGTATGGAACTAAGTTGGGATAATAAGATGACAAGATTGATGTCTTTTTATCGGAAGTTGGTTTAGAGATTAGTGTTTAGAGTTTAGCGTTAAAATGATATTTTCAATTCTTCAGAAATTAAGTCTTGTGCCTTCGTATCTTTGGGATGCTATATGGGCTCCTGTATGGAAGCATTGTATGAAGCAATGTGGAAAGGGCGTGTATTTACGTCCTATGTCTTCAGATATTAAAGGATTGTGGAATTTGTCTGTGGGGGATGGCACTTCTATTCCCAAGGGAACTACTATTTATTGTACTGATGCTGCATGTACCATCGGAAAGAAAGTAATATTTGGTCCGAAGCCTACTATCATTACTGGAGATCACAGAATTGACGTCATAGGAAAGCATCTTATTGATGTTACGGTAGGAGAGAAGTTTGTTGATGGCTTTAATCCTTATGATCAACCTGTTGTTATAGAGGACGGTTGCTGGATTGGTGCTAATGTTACTGTATTGAAAGGTGTTACCATTGGTCGTGGTTCCATTGTAGCTGCTGGAGCGGTAGTTACAAAGTCTTGTGAACCTTATTCCATAATTGGAGGTATTCCTGCTAAAATATTGAAAATGCGATTCACTCCAGAACAGATTGTTGAGCATGAACGTTTGTTGAACGCTAATCACTAAACTCTAAACCTCTAAATAAAAATGAAAGTACTGATTGTTGGTGATTCTCGAAAGATGAAGGGAGGAGTCTCTACTGTGATTAAAAGCATGGAGGCTAATCCTATATGGGACAAGTACAAATGCTATTGGTTGCAATGCCAGATTAACAAGGGAATGGCATGGAAGGTGCTGTATCTCGCTATGGGACTGCTTAATTCGCTGTTCCGTGTGCCAATGTATGATATCGTTCATTTCCATACAACTCCTGGACCAGGTATGAAGGTTGTTCTGCCTATTATCCTATATACTTTGCTGTGGAGGAAGAAGATTGTTCTCCACCTTCATATGGGAAACCAAATGAGG
Organism: uncultured Prevotellaceae bacterium; assembly: GCA_946406435.1. Lineage (GTDB taxonomy): Bacteria > Bacteroidota > Bacteroidia > Bacteroidales > Bacteroidaceae > Prevotella. The sequence goes on from CAMJKP010000010.1 coordinate 40,860, forward strand.
GATTATAAGGATAGTAAGATATTCAACTGGGTTATGGCTCATTCAGACAAGGTTATTGTGTTGGGTAAAACTTGGCAGCAATTCCTGATAGATGAGATGAAGGTCAAGACAAGTGTGGAGTATCTTTATAACCCTGTTCCTGAAAATAATACACCAAGACGTAATAATGCTGAAAAATCAAAGTATTTCCTGTTTGCTGCATTCTTTAATATAAATAAGGGATATGATATTCTTTTGAAGGCTTTTGCGCAGGTTGTGAAAAAGTATCCTGATTGGAGACTTGTGATGTGTGGAGTTGGAAATGTTGAAGAAGTAAAGTCTTTTATTTCCGAGAATGGAGTAGGGGACAATGTTGATCTCCCAGGATGGGTTGAGGGAAGTGAACGTGAAAAGTTCTTCAACAACGCATATGCATATTGTATGACGAGTAGAAAGGAAGGACTTCCAATGGCTGTATTGGAGTGCCTTTCTATCGGTGTCCCTGTTATTTCAACGCCTGTTGGTTGTCTGCCTGAATTCTTGACAGACGATGAGACGATTATGTTCTTTGATTTTGAGGATTCAGAAAATCTTGCCAAACAGATGATAAGGCTTATTGAAAATAAGGATTTGTATAATCGTTTGTCTGAGAATGGTGTTCAGGTGATTGCAGACAGTTTTACGAGCACTAAGGTGTTTGAGAAATTGGATAGGATTTATCAAACACTTTAGTGTTTAAAGTTTAGAGATTAGAGATTAGGGTTTAGTGGTTAGGGGATAGTGTTTTGAGAGAGTGATTGTATGAAAGTAGAGAAACTTTTCATAGAATTATTACAAGTAGCATTAGGGAATAGGGAGAAATTCTCTGTATGTCCTTCTGCTGAGGAATGGGAACTTCTCTATGATATGGCGAAGAAACAAGCACTTGTTGGTGTTTGTTTCTTTGCACTTAAACTCTTGCCTATAGAGCAACAACCTCCATTGTTGAGAAGAAGACAATGGGCGGTAAAGGCTATGCGATTGGAAGAGAGAAACAAACAGGTTACGCAAGAATGTAAATATGTCACTTCCTTTTTTGCCAAAGGTAATTATGAAAGTTGTGTACTGAAAGGGCAAAGCAATACGTATCTATATCCTAAAGGACTGAGAGGATTACGAACTCCTGGAGACATAGACTTGTGGGTATGGGAGAAAGGACGACAAAGCCTATATGACAAGAAAAGGCTTGTTGAGGCATTGTGGAAGGCATCTGGTAAACGATTGGATGTTGCTGTACATCATGCGGAATGTGGGATATTGCCTAATACTCCTGTCGAAGTGCATTTCGTTCCTTCATTTGCGATAAATCCAATTACGGATTATAAAATGCGTCAGTTTTGGGCTAAACATAGTGATTGTATTAGACATACAGATGATGGCTTTTATATCCCTACGGATGGTTTTAATCTTATTTTCCAGATGTCGCATATATTCAGGCATGTTTTGTTGGAAGGTATAGGCTTTAGGCAGTTGATTGATTATTATTTTGTGTTGAAGAGTTTCTATGACCACATGTCTTTAGAACCAAAAGGGAAACTTTCAGATTCAAAGGCTGTGATGAAGGAAATAGAGCATCTTGGCATGAAGAGAATCACTTCGGCTGTAATGTGGATTATGAAAGATGTCTTTGCTATGAAGGATGAATACCTTCTTTGTAAGGCTTCGGAGAAATATGGTCGTGAATTGTTGAACGAGATTCTTGTTGGTGGTAATTTCGGACAATCTTCTGATGAACATGCTAAACAGAAAGTGGATGATGATGGTAAGGAAACATTTGCCTCAAAAATAGAGGGAAATTTTGCAACAATAAAAAGAGGAATGAAACTTTTCTGGAGTTACCCCTCTGAATGCTTCTGGGTACCTTATCTTTGTCTTAGAGCATCTTGGGTAAGGAATTATTGGAGGAAAGTAGAAGTCCCCTCCATATCCTCGGGGAGAGAGTGATTTAATATTCAAAACGCATAGACGCAAAGTATCAGAGTTTTCTCTGTGACTTTGCGTCTTTGCGTTTAATGAAGGAGCGGTAAGCGAGGCTCGAACTCGTGACCTGCGGCTTGGGAAGCCGCTGCTCTACCAACTGAGCTATTACCGCGTTGAGATATAGAAAAATGATAACTCAAAAAGTTATCATTTTTTTGTTTCTTGAGCCGATAACGAGACTCGAACTCGTGACCCACGCATTACGAATGCGTTGCTCTACCAACTGAGCCATATCGGCTTGATTTAATGAAATCGAATGCTTCTTCGCACTCACAAAATGTGTATGTCAGTTTTCAAAACTGAAGCATATTTCATTTTTGCGAGTGCAAATGTACGATTTTTTTTTTACATATCTTATATTTGATAGAGAAAAAGTCGCTTTGTTAACGAATTTTTGGATATTTATGGAACGAAAGGGAGAATAAGTCGGATATTTTTAGTACCTTTGCATGCTGAAAAATTGTAATTGAACATAATAAATATAAATGGAAAAAGTAATTCTTACAGGTGATCGCCCAACTGGAAAGTTGCATATTGGTCACTATGTTGGTTCACTTCGTCGTCGTGTTGAACTACAGAACTCAGGTGAGTATGATAAGATATTCATTATGATTGCCGATGCTCAGGCTCTCACAGATAATGCCGATAATCCAGAGAAGATTCGCCAGAATGTCATAGAGGTGGCTCTCGATTATCTTTCTGCCGGTCTTGACCCAAACAAGTGTAATCTCTTTATTCAGAGTGCTGTTCCTGAACTTACTGAATTGACATTCTATTATATGAATCTTGTAAGCGTTCAGCGACTTCAGCGTAACCCAACCGTAAAGACAGAGTTGGAAATGCGCAAATTTGAAGGTGGCACGCCAACAGGTTTCTTCTGCTATCCTATCTCGCAAGCTGCAGATATTACTCTTTTCAAAGCTACAACAGTACCTGTAGGTGAAGACCAGAAGCCTATGCTTGAGCAGACAAACGAGATTGTTCGTCGTTTCAACAATATCTATGGTGAAACACTTGTTGAGCCAAAGATTCTTCTTCCTGATAATGCAGCTTGTCTCCGTTTGCCGGGAACTGACGGTAAGGCTAAGATGTCAAAGTCACTTGGCAACTGCATCTATCTTTCTGATACTCCAAAGGAACTGAAGAAGAAGGTGAACTCTATGTTTACCGACCCTCTCCATCTTAATATCGAGGATCCAGGTCATCTACAGGGCACTTATACTGATGCTGATGGTAATGAGCAGAGTTATCAGAATACTGTTTTTGTATATCTTGACGCATTCTGCGAGGATAGTGACTTTGAGAAGTTCCTCCCAGATTACAAGAACCTTGATGAGATGAAGGCTCATTATATTAAGGGAGGTCTTGGTGATGGTACTTGTAAGAAATTCCTCCTCAACGTACTCAACGACCGTCTGGAGCCAATTCGTCAGCGTCGTAAGGAATACGAGAAGGATATCCCAGGCGTTTATGAGATTCTTCGTCGCGGAACAGAAGAGGCACGTAAGGTTGGTGCACAAACACTTGCAGAAGTTCGTCACGCTATGCGTATCGACTACTTTGATGATAAGGAACTTATTGCCGAGCAGGCAAAGAGATTTGCTCAGCAGTAAACTCCGCAATACATAATATTTTGCTCCTATGCAAAAACAATAGAAGTCCAATTCAACGTGAGTTTGAATTGGACTTCTGTATATAAAAAAGCGAGGAAGAATGCACTAACCTTGAGGTGCTAAGCCGGGGCGTGTGATTTGAACCTCTTCCTCGTTTTCTGTTGCAAAGATATGCAATATTTTTTGAATCTCCAAATATTTTTGCTAAATTTGCAATAAATAGCAAGAAAAACGTCTTTTGTAACTCCTATGTTCCTCTTATGCTGCTCTTATGTAGCTCTTATTGTGAATGGGAGGTTGTAGGGAGTTTACAATAATCTTATGGCAGACGCACTTAATAGAACTTGGATTTGAGCTCCAAAGCAAAAACTTACATCTCAGGTCCGCTTCTCCTTCGCTTCTAGTCCGATTCTAAACCGTTCCTTAGAATGGGAGTAAGATGGGACTTACAACGGACTTGCAACGGACTTACATGGGAGGAAGAACGGAGGTAGAGGCGAGTTGAATTATTTCAGCTTACTCTGAATATACTCACTTACGGCTTTTGCGTGTCGTACAGGATTACTAACCTGTTGTCCAACCTCTGATGTGAGGTGCTCCATACCATTCTTTACGTTTTGTAACTCGTTGAAGAAATTGCTAAAAGCACTCTGTACCCTGTTTGGACGACGACGACGTTTGTCGGCATTTGGGTTGACAACAATACGTATGCCTTGGTGTACAAGTTCAATATCGAGGTCGGCTGGTGCTTCTATAGGATCGCCATCATAGTGGATAACACCAGGTTGCTCTCGGTGTATATGGAGCTTGCTCGTCTTGAAGCATTTAATCTTGGAGTTCTTGTCCAAAGTCTTATTGAACATCTCAAGACTAATACTTGGAGCCTCTATGATGTCGAAAGGTTCGATGATGACAACATCCATCAGACCATCTTTCATGCTTGCTTGTGGGGCAATATAGGCGTCATTACCATATTGTGAGGCATTAGCGCATGACACGAGAAATGCCTTGTAGCTTACCTTTGCATCATCGAGTGTGAGGGTGTAAGTCTCTGGCTTATAGCTCAGTCCTTCCTTCAGAATGTTCTCTGCATAGGTGATAGGACCACGTTTGCCAGCTTCTGCAAACTTGGCACTTATGAAGGCATCAAAGCCCATTCCACAGGTGCAGAAGAATGGATGACCATTGATGACACCATAGTCAAGGTCGTGGATTTCGCAGGTGTTGATGACCTCAAGAGCACCTTTTGTGTTGAGAGGTAGCATTAGATGACGGGCAAGACCATTGCCAGAACCGCATGGGATGATACCAAGGGCTGTCTTGCTCTGGGTAAGGGCACGTGCAACCTCGTTTATGGTTCCGTCTCCGCCCACAGCTACTACGACATCTATTCCCGCCTCTCTTGCTTCTTTGGCGAGAACAGACGCATGACCAGCATATTCGGTAAACTTTATTTCTATATCAAATCGGTTCTTGTCGATGTACTTGTCAATAAGAGCCGGCATGGATTTTTTACTTGCTGTACCGGATATGGGGTTTATGATGAAAACTATCTTTTGCACGATTAAATGAATTTGAATGCAAATTTATAAAAAAATGCATATATTTGTAGAGGTTGTAATGAATTTTTAACGAAAAAGAGATTTTTATTGACTTAATTGTGCCATATTAGGCAATTTTTTTGTATCTTTGCATGCTGAATGGATAACTATGTGTTGTCGGTTCGCTGTAAGAAGAATAAAAAATACATTATATTATAATGGGACAGTTACAAGAAAAGTACAAAAATTATCGTTTGCCGCAGAAATTGCAGGAAAAAGGATTATATCCTTATTTCCGCTGTATCACAGGCAAGCAGGGCACTGAAGTGGAAATGGGCGATCATCATGTATTGATGTTTGGCTCAAACGCCTATACAGGACTTGTTGGTGATCAGCGCATTATTGATGCTGCTAAGGCTGCAACCGATAAATATGGCACAGGTTGTGCGGGCAGTCGTTTCCTGAATGGTACACTTGATATCCATGTTAATCTGGAAAAGGAACTTGCTGAGTTTGTTGGTAAAGAAGAGGCTTTGTGCTTCTCTACTGGTTTCACTGTAAACTCAGGCGTTATTGCTGCAATAGGTGGTCGTGAGGACTATATTCTTTGTGATGACCGTGATCATGCAAGTATCGTAGATGGGCGTCGTCTTAGCTTCGCTCATCAGTTGAAGTTCAAGCATAACGATATGGAGGATCTTGAGCGTATTCTGAAGACTCTTCCTTATGATGCTATCAAGCTTATCGTTGTTGATGGTGTATTCTCTATGGAGGGCGATCTTTGTAAGTTGCCTGAGATTGTAGAATTGAAGAAGAAGTACAATTGCTCAATCATGGTTGATGAGGCTCATGGTCTTGGCGTATTTGGTAAGCAGGGCCGTGGCGTATGTGACCATTTCGGCTTGACAGATGAGGTTGACCTGATTATGGGTACATTCTCTAAGTCACTTGCTTCTATCGGTGGTTTCATTGCAGGTGACTGGGATACAATCAACTACCTGCGTCATTCCGCTCGTACTTATATGTTCTCAGCATCAAACACACCTGCTGCTACAGCTGCAGCTAAGTGTGCTCTTGATATCATTAAGAGTGAGCCAGAGCGTATTAAGGCTCTATGGGATGTAACCAACTATGCACTTAGCCGCTTTAAGGAAGAAGGATTTGAGATTGGTGATACAGAGTCGCCAATTATCCCACTTTACATCCGTGATATGGAGAAGACATTCGCCGTTACATCTATTGCTTTCGAGCGTGGCGTGTTCATCAATCCTGTTGTGCCACCTGCATGTGCTCCATCTGATACCTTGGTAAGATATGCTTTGATGGCAACTCACACAAAGGAACAGGTTGACCGTTCGGTTAAGATTCTAAAGGGTATCTTCACAGAGTTGGACATAATAAAAGCCTAACAAAAGCTTCCCAAAGGGAAGAATGTTATATAGTAATGCCGCTTATGGAACAACCATAAGCGGCATTTGTTTTTATTAATCCTTTGTTAGTTCTTTAATTGAATATTCTATAAAGCATCCTTCTCTTTGGGAAGGCTTTCGTTAGGCTTTGAATTCTTCATGCCATTTCTTGAAACGTTCAGCTCCTTCTTCACCGAACTTTTCAATACTCTTTAAGGCACGTTCGTATGATTTCTCTACTTTTGGATGTGTCTTTGAGAAGAACTTGTCTGCATAGCAGATAATCTGTTCTGCCAAAGTTTCTGGTAAGAAATCCTCATGTGGAAGGGGGAGAGATTGAGCGATAATCTGCTGTTTTGTAAGTCCTGCACCTGTATGTCGTTCGCAAACACGTGCGTAAGGTTCTATTTCTTCTTGTGATAATCCAAACAGATGCGCATCTTCACGTAGCATCTGTGCTCCTATTCGTCCATGACAGATATATGGCTCTGTACCGTAACATTCAATTCCTGCAGCATCACATCGAATGATACCAATATCATGAAGCATGGCTGCAGCCTCTATGAAAGGTATCAGATCAGGATCTTTGCAGACTTTGATAGCCTTATCAGCTACCATTCTGCTATGTACCATTAGTATGTCGCGAAGTTTGCCAGGAGCATAATAATGGTCTATTATCTGCTGGTAGTTCATGGGCGTAGCTTTTCAATTAATGGTAGTACGACTTTACGAAGCACTTTCTCGTTGAGACGATGTTCGCCTTCAAAGCGTTGCGCATTTGGATAGTACTTATGAAAGAGATCGTATGTCTTGACAACGGGGTCGTTAATACCGAATAGTCCGTAGCATTTCTCACGATCGTCATCTGTAATATCCTTGAATTGTTGTCGTTCTATCTGATTATGATGTTGGATGAGTTCTCGCGTAACCTTAAATTCTTTCTGGTTATCCTTACGGCGATTGAAGAACTTATGAATACCTGTCTTGAGTCCTGCTCCTGTTGACATGTTCAGAGCTGGATTTACACAGATACGTTTGAAACCTTTCATCTGATGGGCATACATTCCTCCCATGCTTGTACCTATGATGATGTCTGGTTGCTGCTCCTCGCAATATTGCCTTAGGTATGGAAGTGCCTCAAGAGGTTCAATTGGTATGTCTGGTGCTATGATTTCATCATCGGGAAATATTCTGCGTAGAATCTCAACGGTACCGCTTGCTCCAGAAGATCCGAATCCATGAAAGTATACTATTTTCATTGTGAGTGTTAGTTGGTGGGTGATAGGTGTTGATGTATGGCTTCAACTGTTTTTTTGTTTAGTGCTTTGTGTTCAAATGCACGTTGAATGGCATGATAGGAATGAGCATCAGAACCGCTATAGTTATAATAGCCTTCGTTGAGCAAGAACTCTGCTCGTTCCATTACTTGTTTTCCATACGCCCCAATTAAAGAAGTTATATTCAATTGGAATTTTACACCCATTTCCTTTATGTTCTCATACTTTTCTGCATCCATGTAAAGATAACGTTCTGGATGTGCAAGGACTGGTGTGAAACCTGCTTTTTGCATATCTCTAAGAATACCTTCCATACGCATAGGAGGCTGAACGTATGATGTCTCTATGAGCAATTCGTTTTGATTGTCACCGTATGGCATGAGAATACCTTGCTCCAATCTCTTTATGAAAAGTCCGTCCATCATATTCTCTGCAGATAGTGCAAGTTCTATGTTGCCTTGATATGCAGATTTCAGTTCTTCAAAACGTGTTTTTAGCTTTTCGGGAGTGTTGGGACAATCTTCCATGATATGAGGTGTTAGCCACACCTTCTTTACTCCCATTTGTTCATACATCGAGAGTATCGCAAGAGACTCTTTAATGGATTGGATTCCATCATCCACACCAGGAAGAATATGTGAATGACGGTCTGTCCATCCATCAAATATTTCTGATTGCTGCAGATTATATTTGCTTGAGAAAGGCCACATAATTTAGAAATCCTTACTACTATATCCTTCTGAATATCCACTTCCATAGTAACCGTAGCCACCGTATCCGTATCCATAGCCATAACCATAGCGGTATCCATAGCGACGATAACCATAGCGTGAATTTGCCGTAAGTGTACCATTAAGGATGACTCCCATGTTGTTGAAACGCTGATCATCGTAATACTCTTCGATGATAGGTAGGAAATCAAGTTCCATGAGACCTACACGGATAACGAAGAGTGAGATGTCTGCATGTTTCGCAAGAATACTTGTATCAGCAACAATCTCAACAGGTGGGCAATCGAAGAACACGTAGTCGAACTCTTCACGAATCTCGTTGATAAGTTCCGTGAAACGGTCATAGCTGATAATCTCTGCTGGGTTAGGAGGCAAGGTGCCGGCAGGAAGAATGAAGAATGTATCTGAACCTTCACCAGGAATAAGTACATCATGCCAGTCGGATACGGCTCCGTTGATGTAGTCCGATACTCCTTGATCTGGTTTACCGACATAGTCAGAAAGAGAGCGACGACGAAGGTCAAGGTCGATAGCACATACTTTTTTGCCTTTGAGTGACATACATTTTGCAAGGTTGTAGCTTATGAACGTCTTACCAGAACCAGGATTTGCAGAAGTAGTCATGATAACTTTGAGATCCTTGTTCTGGCCAATCATAAACTCGACATTTGTACGAAGCACGCGGAAAGCCTCATTGATAATGTTACGGCTTCCTTGTTTAACTACAATATGAGCCTTTGATTTTACTCGTTTCTTGTGATTAACACTACTATTTCGCTTGAGATTCTTTATTTTTTCAGAAACGGTCTTAACGTATGATGTACTCTCTTCATCTGGGAATTCCAATTGTGGAAGTTCACCGACAAAAGGAATAGGGAGTTTCTCGATATCCTTGCGTCCACGAACCTTGGTGTTTAAGAACTCACGAAGTACAATGACAAGGAATGGGAAGCCCAAACCAATTCCAAGGGCAATCATCCATATTTTCTTGTTGTTTGGATATGCCTGTTGACTTGAACCGCTTGAGCGCTGTAGGATACGTGTGTTGTATGCATCAAATGTCTGGTTCAAGTTATTCTGCTCACGAGTTTGTAGGAGATAGGTGAAAAGTTGCTCCTTTATCTTGCGACGACGCTCAATATCAACGTATTTCTTTGCCTTTGATGGAGTCTTATCTATTTCTTTGTTATTGCGTTGATTGTTGGTATGCAACATCTGAACCTGTGTGTTGAGCATAGCCAAATGCGTATCGAGTGTTGATATTATGCCTCGACGTAACACCTCCATCTGTTTTATAATATCACCAACCATAGGGTTGGATTCTGAGGATGCAGAAATGAGATTACTACGCTCTAAAACTAAACCATTATATTCGTTTACTTGTTGTTGAAGTGCAGGGTTGTTTATCCCCGCACTAAGAGGAAGAATGTGGTTATTGTCTTTTATATTGTTAAGATGATTGCGGAAATATTGGGTGAGAGTAAGTTCGTTTTCCAAAGATAATCCTTGATCATCATATTGGTATGAACGTTGCATGTATCGTTGCCCTTCCTCTGTAAGATTAAGTGTGTGATTTGATATCTGATAATCACTCATCTCATTCTCTACATCACCAAGTTCTTTCTCCAAATCTACAAGACGGGCTTCAATGAATTGGTTCGTGGATTTGATAATCTGATTTTTGTCTTCTATCCATTGTTTGTTGTAAACCGCAATAAGCGTGTTGAGAACATCGTCTGCACGCTCAATGTTCACATCTGTCAGAGAAAGATCGATGACAGATGATCTTTCATCTGTGTTGGCTACATATAGATTCCCGAGATAATACTGTGTTGCTGCATTAACCGTTGTTTTAACTACGGTTATGCGTTCGTTTGAACGCCATTGGAAAATTTCAGAAGGACTAATAGTGATATATCCGAAAGGCGTCTTTATTGGTTTGTTGAATTCTCCTTTATATTTTAGTCTTCCGTGTCCTGCGCTATGCTCTTTGTCCCATTTCAAGATAATCTCTTTGTCATTTTTGATTTCAACATCAAATTCCGTGTTGATTCTGTCAGAAGAAAACTTTGCGACAATAGGAAGACTTGAACCGTATAGCGCAGTATTGCGCAAATGTCCTTGGACTTCATATCTAGTGTCAAGATTTAATTGCTTAACCACTTTTTCCATAAGATCCGGCTTGCGGAAAGCAATAATCTCATTGTTCAGTGATGTGTTAGGCATTATGCTCTTTCCATTTCTGAACTTTGTAAAGACATTGTCCATAGCTTCACTCTCTTTGGCGTCTTTAACAACGAGTGATGCACTACGTACATATATAGGCTGTGTAATTCGTAGGTATATAAATGCTGCAGAGCATGTGATGGTAACACAGAGGACGAACCAAAACCAGTTACTGATACACAAACCGGGAATGGCAGAGAAATCAAAACTGCTACCTCCATCCTGCTCGTTGAGCATTTGTTTCGCTTTATTTTGAACTTTACTCATAGTTTACTTGACAAATAGGTTTATGATTGAGTATAACGTCATACCAAGACCGGTAAGTCCTGTCCAGAATCCCCATGTCTGGAAAAGATTTCCATTAACTGTTGAATTGCGCTTGGTCTTATCGTTTGGTTCTATATATACGATGTCATTCTGATGGACATAGTATGCAGGGGAGTCATAGACGTTTTGCATCTTGGTTAAATCTATCTCATACTGACTTCGGACACCATCTTCCTCACGGATGACAAGTATGTTTTTACGAAGTGCATTGATATCGAGGTCTCCCATTTGAGCAAGGAGTTCAAAGAAGGTAAGTCGGTCCTTGTCAATGTTGATTCGTCTGCCACCACCTTCTCCCAGAATGGTTACGTATAGACCTGTGTATTCCACTTTCACAATGGCATCATCTACTAGTTTGCTATTGCGGAGTATGTTGGTAAGAGTATCCGTGATTTCCTTACGATCCAAACCTTCAAGTTTTAGTTTTCCAAGTACAGGGAAATCAATCTCTCCATTTTCGTCAACTAAATATCCGCTTTGGCCATTGCTTAAGCCCAAATTACTCATGTTATTGCCACTATACATGTTAAACTGCTGTGACAATTTCTCGTTACGTGACTTGACATATATACTCACACGATCACCAGGACGAACCTTGAATGGTGTCGAGTTCCTGATTATTGCCGGAGCAGATGTACCAGGTTGACGATCTTGGAAATATGCAATATCTTGAGGCGTGCTGCATGAAACCATAAGCACTCCGAATAATAGTATCAAAATGTATTTTTTCATAATTCAATAATTCTTAGGTGGCAAAATTAATAAAAAAAACTAATATGTGCAAATAATGTGGCTTGAAATTCATCTACAGATGATATTATAAGAATGATATTGGCAAATTTTACGGAAAAGTTTGTAAATGTCATGAAAAATGTGTACCTTTGCAACGTTTATATGTACCATTGGGGCTTTATCCCCGATTTGATTCGGGGCTGACTGGATTTGACAGCGGGACGAGATGGTACGTAAGCATGCAGAGTAACGGCTGTGAACTCTATAATCACTTCGGTCAACAATTTAATTGGCGAAAACAACTACGCTCTCGCTGCTTAATCGAAGTATAGTAGATTAGCTTTATTCCCTTGCTAGGCGAGGGAACGGGACATCGCTCAGAGCCCTCTTCTTGAGGCTGACTGGTCAATGCGGTGCAATAATATCAGGAATAGTCAACGGCTTGTCTCGTGTCGGTGATGAAACTTTAGAGAATAAGGCAACAGTTGGTGGCTTGGGTCTTGCTGTTGCACGAAAATGAAGGCCAAGATAAGCATGTAGAAAGCGTATGGTTTCCCCGTTTGGACGAGGGTTCGAATCCCTCCAGCTCCACTTAAACAAAAAGAGCGAACATTCAAATTGTTCGCTCTTTTTCTGTTAGTATATCAAATATGTTGTGATTTGTACTATCAAATATGTTTACTTGTTGTCGAGATTTGTCTCTTCAAGAGTGTATTGGCTACTACCATCAAAACAATGTGTGCAGACCATGTCCTTTGGTAGTCCGATAGCTTTGATGAGAGTCTCTAACTTTGTGAATTTCAGAGATGTAAGTCCAAATCGTTCTTGAATGATGCTAACCATTTTTTTGTACTGAGGAGAGTCGGTGGTTGCATAGATTTTGAGAATCTCAGGATCTTGTGCTTTGTCTTCTCCTTCAAGTTCTGCAATAATACGACGTGTTATCAATTCCATCTCACTTTTTGAAGATGTGAAGTTGATAAACTGGCAGCCGTAAACCAATGGCGGACATGCAATACGCATGTGGACTTCTTTTGCTCCAGATTCAAACAGACATTTGGTGTTGTCTCTGAGCTGGGTACCGCGAACGATACTGTCATCACAGAAAAGAACCTTCTTGTCCTTAAGTACAGACTTGTTCTGAATGAGCTTCATCTTAGCCACGAGGTTACGCATACTTTGGTTTGAAGGTGTGAACGAACGAGGCCAAGTTGGGGTGTATTTGCTGATAGCACGCATGTAAGGACATCCGTGACCTGCTGCATAACCTATAGCCATACCTATACCAGAATCTGGAATACCGCAGGCGCAATCCACCTGTGTGTCGTCCTCCTTACCCATGGCAAAACCTGTTGCATTACGAACGTCTTCTGTATTACGATGTTCGTAGTCAGAAGTTGGGAAACCATAGTAAACCCAGAGGAAAGAGCAAATCTGCATCTTCTTATTAGGCTTACGCAACTGCTCTATACCGTTGGCTGTGATTCGTACAATCTCTCCAGGACCAAGAAAGCGCTCTGTTTCATATCCGAGATTTGGGAAAGCTGTAGATTCTGAAGAAACTGCCCATGCGCCATCCTTTTTACCTATAATAATAGGTGTGCGTCCCCAAGAGTCGCGTGCTGCGATGATACCGTTCTCTGTGAGAAGAAGCATCGTACAGGATCCCTTTACCTCACGGAATACATTCTCAATACCGTCAACGAAATTCTTTCCCTTGACGATGAGAAGTCCAACAAGTTCTGTCTGGTTAATCTTGCCAGAAGAGAACTCTGAGAGGTGCATATTCTGTTCGAGAAGAGTATCAGCAATCTGCTCCATGTTGTTAATCTTGGCTACAGTACAGATTGCAAATCGTCCAAGGTGGGAATTGAACAGAAGTGGCTGGGCATCCGTGTCGCTGATGATACCTATACCGGAGTTACCATCAAATTCATCAAGTTCTTTCTCGAACTTGGTGCGGAAATACGTATTTTCCAGATGATGGATACTGCGTTTGAAACCTTTCTCTTCTGAGAATGTTGCCAAACCACCACGACGAGTGCCAAGGTGGGAGTTGTAGTCTGTTCCGTAGAACACATCAGTAGTACAGCGTGATGTGCCTATGGCACCAAAAAATCCAGCCATTTTGTTATCTAAATAAGGAGTTTAATTTTTTCCGCTTGCAAAATTACTAAAAATCCTCGGAATATACAATACCAAGACCGTATTTTTTCTATTCATTTTCTGAAGATTCATCAGTAAGAAGTAAATCTTCGTCTGATTTCTTCAGTTTATACTTCCGTTTAGGATTTTCCTGCGCACCAAACTTTATCAGTTTCGTAGCTGCAACCTCAATACTCTTTCCTGAAGGGCTGCTTATGTTTTTGAGTTCTGTAAATGCCTCACGTGTCTTGTCGAGTTGTTTCTCAACCTCCATAAAGCGCTCATAGAAACTCTGTACGCGATCCACAATCATATTGGCGGTCTTCATCATCTCTTCCTGATTCTCAATCTGTCGAACCTGTTTCCAAGTCATTTCCAGAACGCGTAGTAATGAGTATAAATTCTGACTGCCAGTAATGATAACGCCTTTGTCGTATGCCTCTTTCCATAGGGTAGGGGCGTTGGTGAGAGCCAACTGAAGCGCGCTCTCGGAGAAAACATACATAAGAACGAAATCAAGTTTTCCTCTACCTTTTTTTATATATGCATTATAATTCTTGCGTGAGAGCTCCATTACATGCTGCCTTACAGATGCAATATGTCTTGTAAGGGCATCCTGACGCTGTTCGTCTGTTTTTGCATTATGATAGTCTTCAAATGCCTTAAACGACATTTTTGAGTCGATAATGACATCACGCTCGTCCGGGAAATGCAGAATCACGTCTGGAATCATGCGCTTGCCTTCTTCCTCATCATAAATAGTGCGCCCAGCAGAATCTTTCATTGTTGTCTGCTCCTCGAATTGAAGTCCTTCCTCAAGTCCCATATCTTCAAGAAGTTGCTTCAGACGAAGTTCTCCAAAGTTTCCTTGTGTCTTATTCTCGCCTGTAAGTGCTTGAGCCAGTTTGTCTGCACGTTCACCAGCCTCTTTACTCTGTTGGATGCTTGTCTTGATAGTGGCATCAAGTCGCACCATAGTCTCTGAGTGTTCACGACCACTTTTCTCTACAGCCTCTTTCATCTGCGAGATACCTTCTTTCAGAGGATTTAGAATAGCACTTAACTGTTCCTTGTTCTGTGCGGAAAGTTGTTCAGAACGTTCCTTGAGAATCTTCTCAGAGGTGGTTTTTATCTGTTCTTTCAGAAGAGCCATTTGCTGGTCTTGCTGAATTTTATGCTGTTGCTTGAGTTGTTCAATCTGCAAGGAATGTTGTTCCTTCAGTTCATTAATCTGAATTGAATTCTGCTCTTTGATGCTCTCTATCTGTTTGTCATACTGCGCTTTAAGTTCTGAAATCTGTGCAGATTGTTGTTTCTTCGCATCATCTAATTGAAGCATAAGTCCCTCGACCTTTGCTTTCTCTACGTCGCGCGAAACCAGAATCTCATTGCCTTTGTTCTTTGCAATGAGATACCCTATTAAGCATCCGACAACTAATGCGATAATGATGTAAACAATTTCCATAATACGTATTGTTTCTTGAGTGCAAAGTTACAACTAATCTTTCGATTATACAAGAAAAATCCGTATTTTTCGTTTATTGAATATATGACAATAGAAGAACATCCTTTACAGCCCTTTCTTCCTGCCAATGGGAAAGTCCTGTTTCTTGGCAGTTTCCCTCCTCCGAAAGTCCGTTGGAGTATGGAGTGGTTTTATCCTAATTGGATAAACGACTTCTGGAGGATTCAAGGCCTGCTTCATTTTAATGATAAGTCGTATTTTGAAGTGAAAGGAGAGAAACGCTTTGATAAAGAGCGTATTGTGTCTTTCTGTGAGGAAAAAGGAATGGCATTCTTTGATACAGCAAGAAAGGTATGTCGGTTGAAGGATAATGCTTCTGATAACTTCCTTGAAATCCTTGAACCTACAGATGTTTTTGCCTTGCTTGAGCAAATGCCTTCTTGTTCGGTTGTTGTCACCACAGGTGGAAAGGCAAGCGAGGAGATATGTGGATATTTCTGTTCACAAGGAGTAAAAGTTGATATTCCGAAAGTGGGGGAGAGCGTTAGCATTAATTCTGACCGTTGGAACGGCACTTGGTGGAGAATGCCCAGCAGTTCACGAGCTTACCCTATGAAATTAGAAAAGAAAGCGGAATATTACAAACGTCTGTTTTGCAAATAACTCGTATTGCCCCATTATATAAATAAAGTAGGTAGTATCTAATTTGATATTTTATGCTAAAATTCGTGCCTATAAAACAAAAAAATATCAAAAAAATGTTTTTTTTGCGTGTTAGGGATAGCTTTGTCTAACTTTTTTATTAATTTTGTGCGCAGGATAAATTTATAAAGATTGTAACATATCATAAACAATATGAAGAAAATATTCTCTACAATAATTGCGCTCGTGGCAACTCTTGCAGTATGTGCGCAGACGACAAAGGAATATGTTGACCTTGGCCTTCCAAGCGGAACGCTTTGGGCAACTTGTAATGTTGGTGCTAGTGCACCAGAGGAATATGGAAATTACTTTGCTTGGGGAGAAACAAAACCCAAACAGAAATATAATGTGAGCACCTACAAGTGGTGTAATGGCTCAATCATTTCGATGACCAAGTATAATACCGACATTAATTATGGTATTGTTGATGACAAAACGGAACTTGATCCTGCGGATGATGCAGCTACAGTCAACTGGGGTAGCGAATGGTGTATGCCTACTGCCGAAGAGATTGAAGAACTGTATAATTTAGACTATGTAACCAGCGAGTGGTCAATACAGAATGGTGTTAAGGGACGTCTTATAACAAGTAAGAAGAATGGTAATTCAATC
Organism: uncultured Prevotellaceae bacterium; assembly: GCA_946406435.1. GTDB lineage: Bacteria > Bacteroidota > Bacteroidia > Bacteroidales > Bacteroidaceae > Prevotella. The sequence continues at coordinate 57,638 of CAMJKP010000010.1, forward strand.
TTTTTGCCTGTTGCGGGATACCGTCTTGATCTTAGTAATGGTTCGCTCTATGAAGCTGGTTCAAACGGCTATTACTGGACTAATAGTTGCCGTACGAATTCCGCATGCATCCTAAACTTTGGTATGACTGCAGTTGGTGAAATGCAATATTTCAATCGTGCTCAGGGATGTAGTGTTCGTCCTGTACGTGTAGAGAAAGCTGTTACCGCATCAATAGATGACGTAACAGCTAATCAAAAGGCTACAAAGAGCGGAAAATACATTTCTGATGGCAATCTTGTTATTGTAAAAGATGGCAAGCAGTATAACGTTGATGGAACAAAGGTAAAATAACAATAAAGTATTTGTTTCTGTTAAGGAGAGCAACTCGCAAGGAGATGCTCTCCTTATTTTTGCCGTTCCTTTGATGTTTTTCCGTTCATTCTTCGTTGTTCCTCCGAACCCAACTCGATGAAACTCCCATTTTTACTGGAAAAAAGCGAAGGTTCATCGAGTTTGGTTCGGAGAAAGAGCGGAGGAAGGGCGGAGGATTAACGGACTTGCATCGGACTTACTACGGACTTACTACGGACTTTCACTAAAGAAAAAAGCCATCCCGAATGAGATGACTTTTTCCTTATAATTACATTTCTACGAGGATTCTGAAGACCTTACCTGGATTCTTACTCCACCATTGCATGGTCTCAAGACATTCCTCAGGTTTAACAACCTTTGTTATGAGTTTGTCCGTTGGGCATGTGCCACGCTCCAGATAGCGTATTACTGCGCGGAAATCGCTTGGGTTGGCATTACGTGAACCGCGGATGTCGAGTTCCTTCTGCACGAAATACTTTGTCTGGAAGCTAACTTCAGACTTTGCATAACCGATACAAACAACACGGCCTGTGAAAGCAACCTCGTTGACTGCGAGATTGTATGTGATAGGACTACCTACAGCCTCAATAATTACGTCAGGACCAAATCCGTTGGTTATCTCCTGAAGACGCTCATGAACATCCTCTGTCATAGTGTTGATAGCGTATGCAGCCCCCATTTCCTTGGCAAGGGCAAGCTTCTCGTCGTCAATATCGGCAGCTATTACGGTAGCTCCACGTGTAACCGAGCGAACGATAGCACCCATACCAACCATACCACAACCGATAACCACAACTACGTCAATATCTTTCACCTGACCGCGATCAACTGCGTGGAAACCTACTGACATAGGTTCAATCAAAGCACTTGTCTTAGGATCAAGAGTACCTGCTGGGATAATCTTCTCCCAAGGCAAGGTAATGAACTCACGCATAGCTCCATTACGCTGAACACCAAGGGTTTCGTTGTGTTGACAGGCATTCACTCTGCCATTACGACAAGATGCGCACTTACCGCAATTTGTGTAAGGATTGCAAGTAACCACCATTCCCGGCTTTAGATATTCTGGAACGTCAGAACCTACAGCCTCAATAACGGCACCTACCTCATGACCAGGAATCACAGGGTTGAGAGCCATAGTGTTTCTGCCCATGAATGTGTTGATGTCTGATCCGCAGAATCCTACATAAACCAACTTTAGGAGAACCTCACCAGCCTGTGGCTGCTGAGGATCCTCCAAGTTGATTATCTGCAGTTCCTGATTGTGTGAAATCTGAATTGCTTTCATCTTAATATTTAACTCATTAACCTAAAATTTTCAAAGCATAGCCCCACCTTCTCCAAAGGAAGGGCGTTTATTCCGACATGTTCTTTATATAAGGTAGTTCTGGTAAATTACCAAAACCATAGAACGTTTTTGCATTACCACCAAGGAAAGCAGCCTTTTCATCCTCGGTCAACTCCTTACTCTTGATGATAAAGTCGTATGACATACGATAGGTGATGGCTGTAATGGTGCGAGGGTAGTCGGAACCCCACATAAGCTTGTCCATACCTACGAGATCGGCGGCCTCGCGAATAGATTTTACGGCTGAAGGGAATGGATAGAACTCTTCATTATAGAGCCATGTGATGCCTCCTGATTCTATCATTACGTTCTTACCGCAATTAGCCAGTTTCACCTGACTGCGGAAAGAAGGTGTTGTGACCATACCGAAATGTCCTATGGCAACTTTCAGTTCTGGACATTCCTTGATGACCTCTGCCATTTCTGCAATCTGTTTTTCGTCATCGGCAAGGCACATAGAGAGTATCATTTTCTTTTCTTCCATAGCCTTGAACAAAGGCATACACTCAATAAGCGAGCCCTTGATTCTGTGGCCAGGGATAGCGATTCCGCGGAAAGTTTTGCTCAAGGCATTAACCTGCTGGGCAAGGTCTTCTTTTGTGGATAAATCCGTCAGCATACCCATGCAGAAGAATCTGTCAGGATATTTGTTCTGTACTATGGCGAGATAGTCATTCTGATTACCATCGATAAATTCCTGAACGACCACAGCCGCACCTACCTGAGCGTAATCCATATTTGAAAGGAATACCTCTGCGGTATTACGACCGTCAATCATAAAAGGAGGAAGCATCTGCCTCTCCTCGCCGAAGAACTCAGAGCGCGACTGATTACTTGCCAACGAGCGTATTGGCTGCCCTTCAACAATTGTATTCTGATAAAGCCACAAATGGCTGTGAGCGTCGATTATTGTCATAGTTGTAGATATTAATGGAGATTGGAACGTGATTTGGAACACTATCTTGCTCTCTTCTCCCGAGCGAGGGAAGGGTTCGGGTTAGGGGTTATGAATTCTTCCACCTAACCCTCATCTGATCTCCGATAATCTCTTGAACCTCCTTTACGAGATTCCAGTCGATAGGAGCCTCTGCATACTCGATATTCTTCTTCACATTGTCAGGATTTGCAGAAGAGAATAGGGTAGTAGCAATACGAGGATTGCTGATAGCATACTGAATAGCAAGCTTCTCGATAGGATAGCCTTTTGACTCACAATGTTTAACGGCTTTCTGACAAGCCTCTACAAGAGACTTTGGGGCAGGATGCCAATCTGGTACACCACGTGAAGAGAGCAAGCCCATAGAAAGAGGTGAGGCGTTGATGATACCAACGTTATTCTGCTCGAAGAAATCGAAATACTCGTTGAGTAATTCATCGTTAAGGCTATAGTGACAGAAACAAAGGGTTGACTCTACAGTTCCTGCAGGTTCATTCTCGATAACCCATTTGATGTTTTCTGGCTGAAGGTCTGTGATGCCCACATGACCAACAACGCCTTTCTTCTTCAGTTCTACGAGGGCTGGAAGAGTTTCTTCTGCCACCTTTTGCAAACCGCCCGGAAGAGAAGCCTGAAACTCGATGTCGTGAACGTTGATAAGGTCGATATACTCAATATTCAGGCGCTCCATACTCTCGTAAACGCTATCTGTGACTCGCTTGGCAGAATAGTCCCAAGTGTTCACGCCATCCTTGCCATAACGTCCTACCTTAGTAGAAAGGTAATACTTATCGCGAGGAATTTCCTTGAGAGCCTTTCCAAGTACGGTTTCTGCCTTATAGTGACCATAATATGGAGAAACGTCGATGAAGTTCATACCACCTTCTATGGCAGTAAATACAGCATTTATGGCTTCTGACTCGTTGATGTTGCGGAATACTCCGCCAAGAGAAGATGCACCGAATGAAAGAGCTGAAACCTTCATTCCTGTTTTTCCGATTTCGTTGTATAGCATAAGAGAGTTTTTTCTGTTTTGATGATTACCTAATTGTTTTTATTTGTGAACGCGAAGTCGTCGAGTTGCAAAGTTTTTGTTTTCTCTGTATCTTCGTGTTTTTGCGTTTGTATTTTTCTGAGTGCAAAGTTAAGAACATTTGTCATAATATCCATATATTTTTCCGTCAATTAATAGGATAAAACCGACATGTAGGCATAAAAACGTAGAAAGTAGTAGCATTTTCCCGATAATTATTTGGATAATTCACGTTTTTTTATTTACTTTGCATCAACAATAATGACTAAGACGGTAAATCTTTTCAATGCATAATTCAATAGACGAGTTACATATTTTCACTCTGAATGTCGGTTACGCATATCACAATGCTGATTGGAACTGGCAGAACGTACGAAGTCCTTTCGCGCGTTTATATTATGTGACCGAAGGTGAGGCTCAGATTGACATAGACGGAGTTGTCCACACGCTTACTCCCGAACATCTCTATTTCATTCCTGCCTTTACCAAGCACACGAATATCTGTACAGGAGTCTTTGCCCACTATTACCTTCATATATATGAGGAAGCGGCAACGTCTATGCTTGATGAATGGCAGTATCCTGTGGAGATTCCTGCCACACCTGCAGATTTGCATCTTTTCAGGCGTATGTGTGAGCTCTTTCCTGATTGTGCCTTACCTGCGTCAAATCCGTCAACATACGACAATCACCAGACGTTGTCCCAGAACCTTCATAGTAATCTCATACGTCCGTTAGGAGAAAAAATGGAGTCACGAGGCATAGTATTCTTATTGTTATCTCGTTTCATTTCATTAGCCACTCCGAAGTCGCATGTCAAGGATAGTCGTATAAGCGAGGCTATCAACTATATCAGGAACAATATAGGCAGTCGTATAGAAATAAGTAAGTTGGCAGACATGGCTTGTATGTCAAAGGACCATTTCACGCGAATGTTCCGTAAGGAGACTGGTGAGACGCCAAACCAATACATCATACTCAGGAAGATGGAGAAGGCCGAACTACTCATTGTCACTACCGAAATGTCGGTCAAGTCAATTGCGAATGCCTTAGGCTATGATGATTCTTCATACTTCAATCGTCTGTTCCGCAAGCAGACAGGAGTTACTCCACAGCAATATCGCGACAGACAGGTGTGAATCTCTAATTCCCAATTTCTAAACTCTAAACTTCAAAAAGACAACCAAAACAAAATAATGAACGAACTAAAAGTTAAACTCGTTGAACGTAAAAATCTCGTTACGTTCATTCTCGTCACCTCACTCTTCTCTTTGTGGGGATTCGCTAACGATATTACTAACCCGATGGTGGCTGCATTCCAGACAATAATGGAACTATCTGCATCCAAGGCGTCTATGGTCCAGTTTGCCTTTTATGGCGGTTATGCCACAATGGCTATTCCTGCTGCTCTCTTCATCAAGAAATATAGTTATAAGGCTGGCATTCTCGTAGGTCTTGCCCTTTATGCCATAGGCGCATTCATGTTTATTCCTGCAGCCGAATATCAGATGTTCAGCTTCTTCTGTATTTCTCTATATGTGCTTACTTTTGGCCTCGCATTCCTTGAGACAACGGCAAATCCTTATATCCTTTCGCTTGGTGCTCCTGAGAATGCCACTCGTCGTCTTAATCTCGCACAGGCATTCAATCCTATGGGCTCTCTCTGCGGAATGTTCATTGCCAGTAACGTCATCCTCTCTTCTCTCGAAAGTGATACAGAGGCTGTTCGTGCGGTTGGATTCTCTACTCTCGATCAGGCAACGAAAGACTCTATCCGCCTTCACGACCTTGCTGTAATCCGCGATCCTTATGTGGCTCTTGGCTGTGTTGTCGTATTTGTTCTTGTTGTCATCGCTTTCTTTGTGAAGAAAGACAAGAAAGAGGAAAGCGAGGAACCAAAGGCTATGGATTCTCTTCGTCGTCTTGCTGCCAACCCACGCTATCGTGAAGGCGTTATCGCTCAGATGTTCTACGTGGCTGCGCAGATTATGTGCTGGACCTTCATCATTCAGTATGCTGACCGTCTTGGCATAGACAAATCAACGGCTCAGAAGTATAATATCGTGGCTATGAGTATGTTCCTTTGTAGCAGATTTATCAGCACCTTCCTTATGAAATATGTCAACGGCAGTCGTTTGCTGATGATTTTTGCCATCTGTGCTATGTGTACTACAACTGGCACGATCCTTATCGACGGTATGGGCGGTCTCTATTGTCTTGTTGCAACATCTGCATTCATGAGTCTGATGTTCCCTACAATATATGGTATTGCGCTTGAAGGAGTTGACAAGGACAAGACACTTGGAGCTGCCTTTCTTGTGATGGCAATTGTGGGAGGAGCTTTGATGCCACCATTACAAGGAGCAATTATCGATCTTGGAACAGTAGCAGGTATGGCTTCTGTTAATGCCTCATTCATTCTCCCATTCATCTGCTTCTGCATCATAGCAGTTTATGGTTTCAGAACGATAAAGCCTGCTTTGAATATTGAATAGAAATACTATAATCTAAATTCCGTTTATGAGAATGGTGAATTCTCGCGCCCTCGTTGCAGTAGTGCTTCGAGGGCTTTTCTTTTTATATCATCTTGAAGTTAAAGCATTTCTCGCCTCTCTTGTGCTTGAAGTAGATAGTAGCCCAAATAGCAAGAACGGTTGTGATAGCTCTTCCCGCGTTGGTTGCCATATTGCCTGCTGCCCCATACCCTTCTTCGCCAACAGGGAGGATCATCCAGGCTACATCCATAAAGGTGTGTAGGGAAATGGGAATCCATAGACGGTAGTTCCATTCCACGTACATCCAGCTATATAGTATTCCGCCCAGACCTGTTACGAGAACGGCAAGCAAACTTGATGTGATGTCGTATCCTTGATACAGGTGCAAGAGTCCGAATAACAATGAGGTTATAAGAGAGGCAGGAATGAATCCCCAGCGGCAGTTGCGGAATAGCTGTCCGAAGAAATATCCGCGGAAGTAAACCTCTTCGCAAACGCCTGCCATAAGACTTATCCCGATGGCTGTCCATGTGAAGTCCAGCTCTCCGCAAATGGCATTGACGATAAACATCGGTAAGGTGAAAAGAAATCCGATGCCTATGCTTTGGCAGAATCTCTTGTCTGCCAATCCCAACTCTCGCCAAATCTTATTTGGCTTGTGCATCAGCAACATGATACCAATCATGAGGATGAAGGCAACAAACCAATTCCACAGCATGCGGAAATCCGTGGCGTCAAGGAATGCAGGACGAGTCATGTGATAAAAGGAATGTTTTTGTCCGTCAGCACAAGGGAAAATGGCTAACCTACCGATAAAGTAGAGAGCGAATCCCAATAGCATCAACAAGTTCTTACAGATGTTCGATTTCATTTTTTAGTATAGTTTTTTTCGGAGTGCAAAAGTAATAAAAATTCTTTAAACCACGAAAAAAACTGCAATAATATTGATATGCTTTTTTCCCTGGACTTATCTAGTGTAAGACAGAAGAACATCTTTGTCACGTGTATTTCTTGCATATATCGGTAGTTTTTTATATCTTTGCACTTGAAATCAATCTAAACGGAGATAATGTCAGAGAACTGGAGCATATACGCCGACTGGAATCCCTGGCACGGATGTACCAAGATAAGTCCAGGTTGTAGGTATTGCTATGTGTATCGTCAGGATGAGATGTACGGAAGTGATACTTCGAGTAGCCTGTGCCGTAAGACTGCTGCTTTCAATCTTCCTCTTAAGCGCAAGCGCGACAAAACATGGAAGATAGAGAGTGGGAAGGTCGTTTTTACATGCTTTACCTCAGATTTCCTCCTGAAAGATGCAGATCCGTGGCGAGCCGAGTGTTGGAAGATGATGAAGTTCAGAAAGGATCTGTGGTTCTATTTCTTCACCAAGCGCATAGACCGTTTCATGGAATGTGCTCCCGAAGACTGGGGCGACGGCTATGATAATGTGCTCGTGGGATGTACCGTTGAGAATCAGCAGATGGCAGATTATCGACTCCCGATTTTCAAGTCGTTGCCCATAAAGCATAAGAGCATTATTGTTGCGCCGATGATAGAAGCGATAGATATCTCCGCCTATCTTGACGAGACGATAGAAGAGGTGGCGGTAAGTGGCGAGTCGGGTGTCTATGCCCGTCCTTGCCATTACGAGTGGATTCTATCTGTTAGGGAACAATGTGTTGCGCATAATATTCCCTTCCGTTTCCACCAGACAGGTGCCTATTTCTTCAAGGATGGCAAGATGTATCGCATTCCACGTCGCTTTCAGCTTTCACAGGCTCATAAGGCGAATATTGACTACCGTATAGACGAGTATATGGTGCCTGAAAAGATTAAATTCGAGTGGAAAGACGATGATTATCACGAATAGATAAAACAATTAAATATGATTACAATCCGTACTGCAACTGTGGCAGATGCAGAGAAACTTCTCGCAATCTATGCGCCATATGTAGAGAATACCGCTATTACGTTTGAATATGATGTTCCTTCCGTTGAGGAGTTTTCTGAAAGAATCAAGAATACCCTTGCGGAATATCCCTATCTCGTGGCTGAGAAAGACGGAGAGATACTTGGCTATGTCTATGCCAGTACTTTCAAGCCTCGATGTGCCTATCGCCATTGTGTTGAGACGAGCATATACGTTGCACACGAGGCTCAAGGCCAAGGTGTTGGACGAAAGTTATATGAGGCTCTTGAAGAGGAACTGAAGAATAGGGGCATAATAAACCTTAATGCCTGCATAGCTTGGATAGAGACTCCGAACTCACATCTCACACATCAAAGTCCAGACTTCCATTCAAAGATGGGCTATAAGCGTGTGGCACATTTCCACCGCTGTGGCTATAAGTTCGATGAATGGTATGATATGATTTGGATGGAGAAACTCCTTGATGTCAAATATTTTAAGTAACTATGTTATTAGTCCTTTGACCTTATGAAACAAACAGAAAGGATATTACTTCGTCGTTGGGAAGACTCTGATGCAGAGGCTCTTTTCAAATATGCTTCTGATCCCGACATAGGAACACGTGCCGGATGGCCTCCTCATCAATCTGTGGAGGATAGCTTGATGGTTATCAGGGAGATATTCCGAAATGATGCCACTTGGGCAATTGTGCTAAAGGAGACAAATGAGCCGATAGGCAGTATCGGTTATCTCTCTAAATCCGTTAGCAATATCCCTATTGGTGAGAATGACTGCGAGGTAGGCTATTGGGTGGCAAAACCATATTGGAATCAAGGCATTTGTACGGAGGCATTATGTCTTTTGCTCGACTACTTAGTCAACGAAAAACATTTCGACAATATCTGGTCAAGTCATTTCACCCAAAATCCTGCCTCTGGGCGTGTAATGCAGAAGTGTGGTTTTAAGGATACTGGCAAGCTCCACCAATGTGGCAATCTTGTCGGAGGAGACAAGGATAAGGTGAGAATCTATAAACTTGAAACAAACGAATAGAATATGAAACAATATAGATATATAAAGAGTAATGCCTTCACTTCTGGGGCATCCACAGGCAATCCTGCTGCTACTATTTTCGTTGATGAAGGTTGTCTTTCACCGGAACAGATGCTTCAGATAGCAGCTGAGCATAAGGGATTTGTGATGGAGACTGTATTTTGTTCGCCTTCTGAAACGGAAGCTTGCAAGCTGACCTATTACTCGTCAGAGTGCGAGGTAGATTTCTGTGGCCACGGAACTATTGCCACAATGTATTCGTTTGTCAAGGATGATGATTCATTTAGGCATACAAAGGTTCTGTCTGTTGAGACTAATAAAAAAGGTGTCATTAGTGTCTATAATGAGATAGAAGCCGAGGATGCCGTATATATCGAGGCTCCTTCACCTACAGAACATGCTATGAACATTCCTATAGACGATATTGAGAGCATACTCGCACTTCGTAAGGGAAGTATTGACCGAGAGGGTAGGGCTATAAGGATTATTGATGCAGGACTTAGAACTCTCATCGTGCCTGTCTGTAAGTTTGAAGATGAAGTGTCTGTCTATCCCGATTTGTCTTCACTCAAGGCTTTCTGCGAGGGAAATGACATTGACATCATCCTTATCTATTCACTTGAAGTCGCAGATGTTTCAAACTTTGCCCATACTCGTGTCTTTGCCCCTAAGTTCGGCTATCTTGAAGATCCTGCAACAGGTTCGGGTAATAGTGCTTTTGCCAACTATCTCCTTTCTGAAAAGATGTGGGATGGTACTCCTATTACTATAGAACAAGGCGGTAACGACCGTATCTTTAATGCCGTAAAGCTCAAGACTCTTAATGGCAAGGTTCTGTTCGGAGGAAGGGCTACTACAAAGATTAAAGGATATTATTGCGTATAGGGAGTAAAACGGGCTCTCTATCGCATAAGTCCATGAAAATAAATAATGTATGTTTTTGATATATCCAAAAGATTTGGTGTGATAGTGACACTTGTCTGATTGAAAATGAAAAATTACTGGCTAATCTGTAAATTGAAATAGTGTTCAAACAAAAAGTGGGGAACCGACAAAAAGTTAAAGAAATCTTAAAAATAGTGGAAAAAGTACACTTAATTGTTATTTTTTAGGAAATTTTGCTCAAAAAACTAAGAAAATCAACGAATTTTTTTGTTTGTTCATTTTTTTTGCGTACTTTTGCACCAAATTTTTTTGATACAGCTCTTAATCGGATAACTAATATTACAAAAGTATTCAGAATGACATCATAAAATGATGTTTGAAAGGAGACGGTATTTGATATTTTAATTCAAATTAGTAATAGTGAGTAAGAATTAGAGTTGATGTTAAACCTATATGTTGTTTATAACAAGTAAAAACTGAAAAAATTATGAAAAAGTACGAAGTACCTGTAATGAAGCTTCACCAGTTGAAGTCAAGTACTATTTTAGCAGGTTCAGAGCCATCAAAACCATTTGATGAAGGTAATTCTGCAATTACAACTCAGAAGTATGAGATTGATGAAGATTTCGATTCTAAGAATTTCTTCGACAATTAAAATGTTGGATAACAAGTAAATTGAAAATAGACGAAATGAAGGCATTTAAATTTCTTTCAAATACAGCCCTTGTATTTTCATTGGTTCTCTTAGCTTCATGCTCTTCTGACAACGATGAAGTAATAAATTCTTCTGACGATGCTGCAGAAACAAAGACTGTAGCTAAAAAGATCGAGTTCAAAGCAAATATCGTTCCAACTGGTTCAAGTGATGAGACACGTGCAACACTTGAAAGTGACTACAGCATAAGCTGGGATGAGAGGGATCAGATTTATGTGTATTGCGATAATAATGACCAGGCTGTCGAGTTTGGTATAACTCCATCTTCAATTGATGGTGCTACAGCAACATTTACCAACTATGGAGAAGAACTTCCATCATGGTTTGATGCTAAATGGTATTATTACGCTATATTCCCTCATTCATCAGGCATGTTCGATGCTACCTCATCAAGAATTTCTTCAATGTTGCCTACTAACCAGAGTGTATCAGCTGGTCGTACTTATGACAAGAATGCTCTGTTTATGACTGCAATTGCAGATAAGGATGAAAGAATTTTCAATTTCATGAACATTCCTGCACTCATAAAGGTTACTCTTAGCAATAATGCTGATGGTAAGGTTAAGTACATTGAGATAGTTTCTAAAACAAAATCAAATAACCTGTCTGGTAATTTTAAGGTTTCTCCAACCTATGGCAAACCGATGATTGGTTTTGAAGCTATTTCTGGTGCAGATAAAAAGCATACTGTGAAGCTCCAGATTTCTGCAAGCGATGAAAGCCAGGATTTCTACCTTGCTGTTCTTCCTGGTCGTATAGATGGTTTGGCTCTCAATTTTGAGGATGAGAAAAGTCAGGTCGTTTTTAAGATTGAAAGCGGCAAGACTTTGGAAGCTAAGAGCTCAAAGATTTATGAGCTTGGAAGCTATGATGTTGCACAGGAAACTGCTGTGAGATAATTGAAGTTGGCGTATAGCTTAACTGATTAAGAATATTCTCTCTGTTCCTTCTCTTAGGGACAGAGAGATTTTTATTTACCTCCGCTTCTCCTTCGCTATACCTTCGCTTCTCCTCCCTACCAAACTCGATGAAGGTCCGTTCTATGTCCTATTCATGAATGGGAGGTTCATCGAGTTTGGTTGGGAGGAAGAGCGGACTTGCAACGGACTTGGAACGGTATTACAACGGACTTACTGCTTATGAAGGAAATACCGAATTGTGTTGTTAAATCTTGTTAATAATCTTTCTAAATATAAGATGTAAGGCTCGTGTTTGAGAAAAATTTTGTAACTTTGTGCCCGATTTAGTCTGTTCGGGCTCGAATAAGTGGTAGTGAGTTGCTATCCGCCTGGCAGAAGTAACAATTTTATACATAAAAAATAAAATGTACGCAATTGTAGAGATCAACGGTCAGCAGTTTAAGGCTGAGGAGGGCAAGAAGCTCTTCGTGCACCACATGAAGGATGCACAGGAAGGTCAGACCGTTGAGTTTGAGAAGGTACTGCTCGTAGATAACGACGGTGCTATCACAGTAGGTGCTCCAACTGTTGATGGAGCAAAGGTAGTATGTGAAGTTGTACAGCCTCTCGTTAAGGGTGAGAAGATCATCATCTTCAAGATGAAGCGTCGTAAGGACTCTCGCAAGAAGAACGGTCATCGTGCACAGTTCACACAGGTAGTAATCAAATCAGTTGTAGCTTAATCAAGGAGGAACTAAAGAATGGCACATAAAAAAGGTGTAGGTAGTTCTAAGAACGGCCGTGAATCAGCAGCTCAGCGACTTGGTGTTAAGATCTTCGGTGGTCAGTCTGTAGTAGCAGGCAATATCATCGTTCGTCAGCGTGGTAACAAGCATTTCCCAGGTGCTGGTGTAGCACAGGGTAAGGACGACACTCTCTATGCTCTTATCGATGGAACAGTTAACTTCCACAAGGGTAAGTATGACAAGAGCGTGGTTTCTGTAATACCTGCTACAAAAGCTGAGGCTTAAACTTATTCAAACAAAAATTTATTCCAAACAAACATAAAAAGGCTCGTCGAAAGATGAGCCTTTTTCCGTATAGCCGAACCGAAGTCACTCATTCGTTCTGCGGACATTCTCTTCCCAACGAGAGGGGCGCTTGAGCTTATTTGATTGCTTTTACTTCAGGTTCTTTATTACTTTGCATGGATTGCCCACAGCCATAGAGTCGGATGGAATGTCTTTAACTACTACGCTTCCTGCTCCAATGATGCATCGGTCGCCAATGGTAACTCCTGGGCATACTGTTACGCCGCCTCCAAACCAACAGTCTTCTCCAATGGTGATAGGAGAGCATCGTTCAATGGGCTTACGGCGTTCTATATAGTCTATAGGGTGATTGGGTGTCAGGAATTGGCAATTAGGGCCTATCTGGGTATTTGAGCCTATGGTGATGATTCCTCCGTCGAGCATAGTCCCATTGTAGTTTATGAAAACATTCTCTCCTAATTTTATTCCATGACCATGGTCGCAATAAAATGGTGGAGCGACCGTTGATGACTTCGGAATGCCAGGAATCAGTTCTTCTATTATTGACCTGTAGTCTTTGTCTTCAGTTGTCATGGTTTGCAGTTTGGCACAAATGTGCTTGGCTCTATTGTAGCTCGCCAAACCTTCTTCGTTTGTAAAGTCATAGAACTCTTCGTGACGCATTTTTTCAAATTCTGTCATAGTTGTATAATGTTGTAGGTAATTGTTTAGGTTTTACTTGTTTTGTTTATGTAAAAAAAAACTCCCCAATGGGGAGCTTTTTTTATCTTATTCTATCCGCCGCCCTTACGAGGCGTTCATCATCCATAATACCCTTGTGGGCAAGTAGGAGGAAGATCATAGCGATGATAGGCGTACAGAGAGCGAATCCTGGGCGGAATGTGACTTCCTTGGAGTCAATGCCTGTGTAATATACCAAAGCACCGCATACGATTGTTTCTACGATGATTGCTGCAAGCTGTATGTAGCAGTTCAAAGCCTGTGTCTTGCGGTTCTTGTACATGAAGATGATTGCAAGACTCCAGAAAACATTGAGAGCGAGAAAGAACATTGGAATGGCGAAATAAGGGTAGGAGAGAGCTCCTGTTTCTCCGTCAACAATACCAATGCTGTTTACTACTGATGAAAACTCTCCTATTCCGTTTGGCTGGAGAACTCCCAATGGTGCTACGGCGCAGATGATGAAGCAGATGATGCAGAAGAAAAGATATAATGTCTGTTTTCTCTGAATCATGGTTTAGTCCTCATCCTCGAACTGACGCTCCTTGGCAGGATCACGCCAATAGATATTCTTTTCAATAAACTCCTGTGTAGCGAGAAGTGTTGGCTTTGGGAGCTTCTCGTAATAACGGCTGATTTCAATCTGCTCACGGTTCTCGAAAACTTCCTCGAGGCTGTCGTTGTAGCTTGCGAACTCAGCGAGCTTCTTGCTGAGATCCTGCTTGATTTCAGCAGCTATCTGGTTAGCGCGTTTGCCGATGATAGCGACGCTCTCGTAAATGTTGTCTGTGTCTTCACAGAGATCCATGATGTTGCGTGTTACGGTATTAACCGGAGCCTTTGATTTCTTGTAATCCATTTTGTTATACTGTTATTTGATGATTGTTTTTTATTCCGTTACGTTCTTTGTGACTTTCTTGCACTTCTCGATATACTTCTCTGCAACAGAGCGTTCCTTTGAGTCTGGGTATTCGTTGATGAAACCGTAGCACTCATCCTCTGCGTCTTGGAAACGGTCGAGTTTCTTTGCCTCAACACTCTGCTGTGCAAGCTCAAACTTACTTTTCATGATGAGTGAAGCGAAGTTTTCGCGGTATGCGGAGTAAGGATAGTCCTTGAGGGCGTTCTGTGCTGTGATGATACATGCCTCGTAGTTGTTGCCGCCACTTGTGCAGTTACCGAAGTATGTACCGAGGTTGTAGTAGAGCTTAGCGTTGATAAGCTCTTTCTCTACGAGCTTGTCCTGAAGTTCATACATTCTGCTCTGTGCTCTTTCCTTCATGCTTGAGAAAGGATAGAGGTCCATGAAGTCCTGATATGACTTGATGGCGTTGTATGTGTCCGACTGGTCAAGACGAACCTCAGGAGAACCCATGTATAGACTTTCACCAACGAAATAGCTTGCGCTCTCAGCGAATATTCCCTTTGGGTATGTCTGGACGTATTTCTTGAAAATGTCTGCGGCAGACTCATAGTCGCCTGTATTGAAGGTTGACATACCGTAGAGGAAGAGACACTCTTCGCCGTTGTCAGTTCCCTTGGTGATATTTATCAGGTCACCGAAAAGAATAGACGCACGAGAGAATTTGTGGAGGGCATAGCTCTCCTTGGCATATTCATATCGGTATGATGTGTCGTTCGTTTTATAGACTGCGTTGAATTCTGATTTGCAACTGCATAGAAGTAATGCAGCTGATGCAACAGAATAAAGAAGTTTTTTGTTCATCAAAATGAATATAATTATATTTCGGACTGCAAAATTACACATAATTCTCGTAATATCAAAGTGGTATATATTATTTTTCACAAAAAAAATGTTTTTTATAACATTTATTTCAAAGAAATGCGTAATTTTGCACTTAATTAGCGAAATTTCTATGAATATAGCGCTGTGCTTGGCTACGTTTTTTTTATCTTTAGAAAATGTATTGATGACAAATTCTTGTAGCTTTGCGTAGTGGGAAAAATATGAATGAATTTAAATTAACATCACGATACTCTCCGACAGGTGATCAGCCAGAGGCAATAAGGCAACTTACCGAAGGACTTCAAAATGGTGAGCGGTCTCAGGTATTGCTTGGCGTGACAGGTTCGGGAAAGACTTTTACTATGGCCAATGTCATAGCGAATGTGAATCGCCCGACTCTTATCCTTAGCCATAACAAGACCCTTGCAGCACAGCTTTACGAGGAGATGAAGGGATTCTTTCCCGACAACGCCGTGGAATATTACGTTTCTTACTATGACTACTATCAGCCAGAGGCATATATTCCTCATACCGACACGTATATTGAGAAGGACCTTGCCATAAACGAGGAGATTGACCGTCTGCGACTCTCTGCCGTTTCCTCGCTTCTTAGCGGTAGGCGTGATGTTGTCGTGGTGTCTTCTGTGTCGTGCATCTACGGTATGGGAGGACCTTCTTCCATGCAGGGAAGTATCATTAGCGTGAAGCGAGGAGAGAAGATTGACAGAAACGCTTTCTTGAGAAAACTCGTGGATGCTCTCTATATCAGAAATGATATCGCCTTGGAGCGTGGAAACTTCCGTGTAAAGGGCGATACAGTTGATGTCTCTATGGCATATAGTGAGAATGTAGTTCGCATAACATTCTGGGATGATGAGATTGACTCTATAGAAGAACTTGACGGCTTGACATTCAAGCGTTTGGAATCTTTCGATGACTATCAAATCTATCCTGCCAATCTCTTCGTTACTTCCAAGGAACAGGCAGATAGAGCTATTCATGACATACAGGATGATCTCGTCAAGCAGATAGAGTATTTCACGGAACTTGGCGATGGCATCAAGGCTCAGAGAATCAAGGAGCGTGTGGAGTATGACATGGAGATGATCAAGGAACTTGGGCATTGTTCTGGAATAGAGAACTACTCGCGATATTTCGATGGTCGTGCCCCTGGTGAGCGTCCTTACTGTCTCTTTGATTTCTTCCCAAAAGACTACCTTCTTATGGTTGATGAGAGTCACGTTTCCGTACCTCAGATTAGGGCGATGTACGGAGGTGATAGGGCAAGAAAACAGAACCTTGTGGAGTTCGGTTTCCGCTTGCCTGCAGCCTTTGATAATCGTCCGTTGAGATTCGAGGAATTTGAAGAACTTATCAATCAGGTAATCTATGTTTCTGCCACCCCAGCCGAATTTGAACTTGAAGAGTCGGAAGGTGTTGTCGTTGAGCAGGTTATCCGTCCTACAGGACTTCTCGACCCTGAGATTGTTGTCCGTCCGAGCGAGAACCAAATGGATGATCTCTTGGAGGAAATTCTTGTCAGAATTGAAAGAAAGGAACGTGTTCTTGTAACCACTCTCACCAAGCGAATGGCAGAAGAGCTTACAGAGTATCTTCTCAACAACGGCATTCACGCTAACTATATCCATTCTGATGTCTCTACGCTTGACCGTGTGAAGATATTGAGTGACCTGAGAGCGGGTGTATATGATGTCCTCGTAGGCGTGAACCTTCTGCGTGAGGGACTTGACCTTCCAGAGGTTTCGCTTGTTGCCATACTTGATGCTGACAAGGAGGGTTTCCTTCGTTCGCACAGAAGTTTGACCCAGACGGCTGGTCGTGCTGCCCGTAATGTCAACGGACTCGTGATAATGTATGCTGATACTATCACGGAGAGTATGCAGCAGACCATTGACGAGACCATGCGTCGAAGGAAGAAGCAGATGCAATATAACGAGGAGAATGGTATTACTCCTCAGCAGATTGTCAAGAATATCAGCGGCTCGTCACTTGCAAGGGCAAATGCAGAACAGACTGAGGCTAAGAGCGTTGACATAAAGAAGGGCAAGGCTTATCAGCCGTATATAGAGAAAGAGCCGGCTATGGTTGCTGATCCTATCGTCGGCAAGATGTCGCGCAAGCAACTTGAAGACTCTATACAATATACAACAGAAAAGATGAAGGAAGCCGCCCGTAATATGGACTTCCTGCAAGCTGCCCAGTATAGGGATGAGATTGTAAGGCTCAAGGATCTGCTTGCTATTGAAGGCAAGTGATAAGCCTCTTCCTCCTATGATCCTCCGTACCAAACTCGATGATCCTTCGCTTCTTCACCGACTTTGCACCGACTTTGCACCGACTTTGGTACGGAGGAAGAGCGGACTTACATTGGAGTCATAGCGAACTCGTTTATGGAAGTTCGTCAAGTGTTTTCTTGAATTTAGGGAGGTCTTCGTCATCTGTCCACTTGAGATGATGCAGCCCTCCTTTCCTGTCAATAAGACGATATGTAGGATAGCCGGTAATCTTCACATATTGCTCTATGGCGCGTTGTTGCTTTGGAGGGAGGTTGTAATGTACGCAATTAGGCTCTGTGAGGTTGTACTCGCCGATTACGTTCTTCCATGATTCTTCTGGAGAACGATTTGCAAGGTAGAGATATACTATGTCATAGTCCTTAAGTTCTGCCTTTAGCTTGTGCGATTTCTTGAGCTTATTTTTGCAAGGACCGCACCAAGTACCCCAAATGTCGAGATACACAATCTTACCCTTGTATGGCTCTACGAGTTTGTCGAGGATAGCCTTTCCGTCTGTGAGTCCTTCAACATCCGATGATGGATGAATAACGGCATTTACCGCTTCTTCCTTGCCTTTTAGTATGTTTTTGTAATGGTCGTTCTGACGCATTACGATTTCCTTGAATAGCGGAATCTTGATGTCGTCAAGTATTGGTATGAGATTGTCGGTAAGAGGCATACGCTCATGATCCATAAATTCAGAAAGGATTTGAGAGCAATGAATGCTGTGGAGAGGTTCGTCTGGGAACTCTGAGTTTATAACTTGATGTTGAACATAGAAATAGCCATTTTTAACCTTATCGTGATAGGCATTCATGAAATCCTGCCTTCTGGTTATGCTATCAATAACCTCATTGCAAGCTGCATATTTCTCGTTTATTTTATTTCCTACCTCATTGAGTTCTTTGCGGTCTTTTTTTGAGAGAAGCAAATTGTTAATTTCTTTTTGGGCTTCCTTTGCTTGATCAATGGCTGCGTGTTCCTTGTCTGTAAGCTTGAGTAACCCTTTGGACTCAAGCCAAAGGAAACCATCTGGTTGGCGACGTGATAATTTCATCAGCGGACTCTTCTCTGTCGCATTTTCGCGGGCGTATCTCAAGAATGAGCAAATATAATCGCATAATACCAATGGCATATTAGGATTTATGGCAGAGTTCTTTTCTATCCATCCTGACAACTCTTCAGGTAAGGTTCTATCAACGCTGCTGTATTTCAGCATCATGATATTACTTAATGCCCCGAATCTGCGATTTTCGTAGTGGAAATCAAGAAAACGCTTGCTGACATTAGGATGCTTCGCTGCATATTCATTTAATTGTTTGACGTTTATATCATAGTTTGATATCCACATGTTAGCAATCTTCAAAATAGAATCATTACAGGCATATCCGTCAATCCATCCTCCATATGGAACTCCGAGGGTTTCTCTCGTCAGGAGTTCGTTTTGCAGACGCGCATCATCACCCATGAACATCATTCTTTTGGTGTTCATGTCTGCAAGTATGAAGTATTTCCCGTTTGGTGTAAGTATTGTGTTGGCTGACGCGGCATATGAACTTTGATCGTATTTGCAAAATACATATACTACTTGTGTGCCGAGTAGTGGAATCTTAATTTCGAATTTCCCAAGAGAATCAATCGTTGTCGTAAATTCTTCCGCCATGTCTCCTTTTACTACGTTGGGGGTTCTAATCTCTATGCGTAGGTTTCTATTGATATGTTGTGGAGTGATGTTTCTGACATAGCCGGTCAATATGGCCTCACCCTCCTTTATCTCTGTGCTGAAGGATGTGGTATCTGGTGTTGGATAGTATGGTAATGTTTGGGATCTAAACATGGCAAGAGCTTGCTTCTTGCCGTTGATGGTAAACTCTCGTTCTCCGTTCTTTTCCTTGCCGATGGTTATGGTGATGTTCTCTTTGCCGTCAGTTAAAACTACCTTCTTGTCAGTCTTTTGGGCATACTTCCATACCTTGCTGTCATATACGGCAACATCGTTGTAGAGGCCGAGTATCCAGTCGCCCGTGGCTGTATTTCGCCAGTTGGGTGAAGATAGGATAATGGCTGGATCTGTGATGTCTAAGAGTCCAAAAGCACGTTCTTCGTAACCCTCTATAAAGTCAAATGTCTTTGTCTTTGCTGATAATGGCTCAAAGTGAAGTGCTATGTTTCCTTCATCGTTAGTGGCAGAGGTGTAGTACAGGGAGTCTGGCGTATAGTCATCCTCACCCTCGCGTGTTGCCTTGCCTCCTGTTATGGCGTAGGTCTTGCCGTCGGGAGTCTTGAGGAAAGACGTTGATGCGAATCTCTGCCAATTCTTATGGTATGCTTTGATGTTCAGATGAAGGATTGTTTCATTAGGCTTGAACTCCACATCTGTGATGTTGAGATTCGAACTGTACAGGTTTTGTTCAAATGAAGGGTTGTTCCAAACCTTCTGAGCCCAACTGCCAATGGCAATGAGCATGAGTAATAGCGAAGTGGCTACTTTTTTCATTGTTTTGGTGTTTGTTTATGATTAGAATTTTTTGTTCCGTCTTTATAGATTTGGTTTTCGTGTTGCAAAGATATTGAAAAAAAATAGTATTAGCAAGGAAAAAAGGAAAAAATAAATGTGAAAAATGAAAAGTGAAAAATGAAAAATACAAGTTACCATTTATTGTAAATGCTTTTATGGCATGTTAGTAACCTGTATTTTTCATTTTTCACTTTTCATTTATATAGCCCTTATCCGTTCATGGCAACAAGGAACTCCTCATTAGAGTTTGTTCGCTTCATGAGGTCTCCGATCATGTTCATAGCCTCGATAGAGTTCATGTCAGAGATATGCTTACGGAGAATCCACATACGGTCGAGGGTTGTCTTGTCGTGGAGAAGATCATCACGACGAGTACTACTCTGAACAAGGTTAACGGCAGGGAAGATACGCTTGTTGGCAAGTGAGCGGTCAAGCTGCAACTCCATGTTACCTGTACCCTTGAATTCCTCGAAGATAACCTCATCCATCTTAGAGCCTGTATCTATGAGGGCTGTTGCTATGATGGTGAGAGAACCGCCACCCTCGATGTTACGCGCAGCACCAAAGAAACGCTTTGGCTTCTGGAGGGCGTTGGCATCAACACCACCAGTAAGCACCTTACCAGAAGCAGGAGCAACGGTGTTGTAGGCACGAGCAAGACGAGTGATAGAGTCAAGGAAGATAACGACATCATGTCCGCATTCTACCATTCTCTTTGCCTTCTCAAGAACGATACCTGCAATCTTCACGTGACGCTCGGCAGGCTCATCGAATGTAGAGGCGATAACCTCTGCGTTTACGGTACGAGCCATATCCGTTACCTCCTCAGGACGCTCGTCGATAAGCAGCATCATGAGGTAAGCCTCTGGATGGTTGGCAGCTATGGCGTTGGCGATATCCTTCATGAGGATTGTCTTACCAGTCTTTGGCTGAGCCACGATAAGAGCACGCTGTCCCTTACCGATAGGAGAGAAGAGGTCAACGATACGTGTAGAGATATTGGTTGTGCGACGGTCGCCTGTGAGGTTGAACTTCTCTTCTGGGAAGAGAGGCGTGAGGTGCTCGAATGAAAGGCGGTCGCGTATCTCGTTAGGCATACGGCCGTTAATCATCTCTATGCTTGTCATAGGGAAGTATTTTTCGCCCTCGCGAGGAGGACGAACGCGACATTGTACCACATCGCCTGTCTTCAGCGAGTATTTCTTTATCTGCTGTACGGTAAGGAAAATATCGTCAGGAGAAGAAAGGTAGTTGAAATCGCTTGAACGCAGGAATCCGTAGCCGTCAGGCATTACCTCGAGTACGCCGTTAGCAGAGATGATGTCTGTGAAGTCGTACTTCTCTTCCTGTGGAGTTGCAGGGCGCAGCATAGATTGAGGAGCAACCTGTTCAACGATGGTCGTAGGGTTGTCGAGCATATCGTATGACACGCTTGCATAGTGGTCCTCTACAGGGAGGTCCATTACTACTATGAAGTCTGTGCCGTCGCCTGGGTCTCCTTCCCAAGCATCACCTGATGCGTTGTGGGCATTCACTTTCTCCTGGAACTGTGAAAGAAGATTACCTGATGCCATATCCTCTCCCTCTGGCATTTCGCCTTCTTGGATGTCGTCGTTGGCATTATTGTCGTTTATAAGGAAATCTGGTATTTCCGCATTGTTTGCCGGAACAGCTCCTGTTTCTGTGAAGGTCTCGAGCTCGTGCTTCTTCTGGTTGTTGGCTGCAAGAGCAGCAGCCTTAGCCTGAGCAGCAGCAAAGATTTCCTCCTTACTGCGACGTGCACGCTTCTTCTTAGGGGCGAGTTCGTCAACTGCAGACTCAGCATTGTCGGCACTTGCTTCAGTTGCAGCAGATACGCTTGCGTCTGCGGCAGTTGTATTCTCTTCCTTTGAAGATTCTTCTGTGAAGTTTATTGCGAGTTCTTCCGGTTTTTCTGTGCTTTCATTATCTGCGTTGCTTAGGTTCTTCAGGGCTTCCTCGGCAGCTCTTGCTGCAAGGTCGG